>CAUJHO010000032.1 GCA_963205025.1 Pseudomonadota bacterium
CGGCGATGTTGGAGCGCTTGGGGCGCATGTCTTGATCCCCCCCCGGAGCGAAGCCACCGGGGGCGGGGGACCGGCGACGCCGGTGGCGGGGGGGCCCGCTTGGCGCCGGCGCTCCCGGCTTGCCCCCTCCACCCCCCGGACCAGGTCCGGGCGGTCCCCCTCCCCCGCTTCGCAGGGGAGGATCAATCATGTCTGACCACCAGAAACGCATCGCGGGAGAAGCTGCCGCCCTCCGGGTCGAGGCCGGGATGGTCGTGGGGCTGGGCACCGGCTCGACGGCGGCCTGGTTCGTCAGGGCGCTGGCGGCGCGCGGGCTGGATGGTCTCAGATGCGTGCCGACCTCGGAGGCGACGGCGGATCTGGCGCGTGAGCTGGGCCTGCCGCTGACGACGCTGGAGGATGCTTCGCGTATCGACCTGACCGTCGACGGGGCCGACGAGATCGGGCCGGGCCTGGCCCTGATCAAGGGTGGCGGTGCGGCCCTGCTGCGCGAGAAGCTGGTCTGGGAGGCGTCGGATCGCTGCCTCGTCATCGCCGATGCGGGCAAGGTCGTGAAAATCCTGGGCGCGTTTGCCCTGCCGATCGAAGTGGTCGCTTTCGGCCACAAGACCACGGGAAATCGCATTGCCGATGTGCTGCTGGATCACGACATCGCCATGCCGGCGCGGGTGCGGACGGCGGATCGCGGCCTGGTCAGGACCGACGGCGGCAATCTGATCTATGACGCTGCCTGCAAGGCCATCCACGAGCCGGCTCGGCTGGCCGACGACCTGAAGCTGATCACCGGGGTGGTGGAGCACGGCCTGTTCCTCGACCTGGCCGACGAGGCGATCGTGGGGACGGATGCCGGGGTTGAGGTGCTGGGGCCGTAGGCAAGCGCGTTACGGGGGTGGCATTGTTGGCGCGGCTGCCTAGATTGGCCCTCTCCCCTGGCTGACTTCGAGACCCCCATGCCAACCTACGACTACGACCTTTTCGTCATTGGTGCCGGCTCCGGCGGGGTGCGCGCCGCGCGGCTGGCGGCGTTGGAGGGCAAGCGGGTGGCGGTGGCCGAGGAGTTCCGCGTCGGCGGCACCTGTGTGATCCGAGGCTGCATTCCCAAGAAGCTGATGGTCTATGCGTCGGACTTCGCCCACGAGTTCAACGTGGCGGAGAGCTATGGCTGGAGTTTGGGCGAGCCGTCCTTCGACTGGCTGACCTTCGTGGAGCGCAAGAATGTCGAGATCGCGCGGCTGTCGGGTCTGTACGTCGCCAATCTGACCAAGGCCGGGGCCGATCTGATCCATGGTCGGGCGGTGATCAGGGACGCCCACACCATCGAGATCCCAGAGAAGAACCTGACGGTCACGACCGACCAGATCCTGATCGCCACCGGCGGCCGCCCCAGGAAGCCCGACAACCTGCCGGGCGTGGAGCACGCCATTACCTCCGAAGAGGCCTTCCACCTGCCGGAGCTGCCCAGGCGTATCCTGATCGCCGGCGGCGGCTATATTGCGGTGGAGTTCGCCGGGATCTTCGCCGGGCTGGGGGTGGAGACGACCCTGATCTATCGCGGGCCGAACATCCTGCGCGGTTTCGACGATGATGTGCGGGCTCACCTGACCGAACAGATCCAGCGGCGCGGGATCAAGGTGATCCTCGGTTGCGAGCACGAGGCCATCGAGAAGACGCCTACGGGGCTGCTCAACAAGCTCAAGACCGGCATGGAGATCGAGACAGATGTGGTGATGTTCGCCACCGGTCGGGTGCCCCACATCGTCGGGCTGGGCCTGGAGAACGCCGGGGTCGACCTGACCGAGGGCGGGGCCATCAAGGTTGATGCCTATTCGCGGACGACGACTGAGAATATCTGGGCCGTCGGCGATGTGACCGACCGGGTCAATCTGACGCCGGTGGCGATCCGCGAGGCTGTGGCTTTCGTCGAGACGGCCTTCCGGGGCAATCCGTCCCGCGTGGACTACACCGACATTCCCACCGCCGTCTTCTCGCAGCCCCCGGTCGGGGTGGTGGGCCTGACCGAACACGAGGCCCGCAAGATCGGTGGCAAGATCGACATCTACATGACCCGTTTCCGACCGATGAAGGGAGCCTTCGCCGCGATCGAGGAGCGGACCCTGATGAAGCTGGTCGTGCGGGCCGAGGACGGCGTCGTGGTCGGCTGCCACATCGTCGGGCCGGACGCCGGCGAGATGATCCAGCTGGCCGGGATTGCCGTGAAGGCGGGCCTGACCAAGGCGCAATGGGATGCGACCTGCGCGGTGCATCCGACCGCCGCCGAGGAACTGGTGACCCTGCGAGACCCCTTTGTTGAGCCGCCGATGCCGGTGGCCGGATGAGCCGACCTGAGACCGGAGCCCCCTACGCCGGCGCGATCTTTCTCGGCCTGATGACCCTGACGCCGCTGGCGGCCTATCTGTGGCCGTTCGGCCTGGCCGCCTTTCCGCCGATCGCCGCCATTCTGCTGATTCCGGTATTCCGGCCCGACCGGCCGGACCTGGTGTGGGCGGCGTTGCTGGCCCTGGTGGCCTATGGACTGATCACGGTGATGTGGAGCCCGGTGTTCTCGGCGGGCGGGGCCATGGCCGACTATGCCGACGCCGAGCGCCAGACCTGGGGCAAGGTCGTGATGAACCTCGGCCTCTATGCGGTGCTGATCATTACGGCGACGAGGCTGCCGGTGGTGACGATGCGCCGGCTGGCTCCGCTCTTTGCGGTGACGACCGTGGCGCTGGCCGGTGTGCTGCTGCTGGAAGCTGCGTCAGGCACGCCGATCTATCACCAGCTCACGACCCTGTCGGGCGATGCCATGTCGCCGGATCAGGAGCGTCGCAATGTCGCCCTGGGGACCTATTCCCTGGCATTGATGTACTGGCCGGCCCTGACGATCCTGATGCGGCGGGGCTGGCGGCGGGCCGCCGTGCTCCTGACGGTCTCGGCCTGGATCGCACCGCTGCTGCTGTCTGCCTGGGCTCCGGTCGCCGCTCTGATCGGCGGCGGGCTGGTGTACGGGGCGGTGCGACGATGGCGGCTGGGCGGCGCCCGGATCGTCGTCGGCACCCTGGCCGGAGCGGTCGTGCTTGCCCCCTGGGTGGTCCTGGCCTGCGCCGGGCTGATGGATTGGGCCGGCGATCGGCTGGGGGCGTCGTGGGCGGCGCGCCTGGACATCTGGAGCTTCACCGCCGAACAGATCCTCAAACACCCGCTTTTCGGCTGGGGGCTGGATGCCAGCCGGGCCTACCAGCCCTTCATGCTGCACCCGCATTCCGCCCCCTTGCAGGTCTGGCTGGAACTGGGTCTGGTGGGCGCGCTCCTGCTGGCGGGCGTCTGGTGGCTGATCGGTCGGCGGGCCATGAAGGTCGGACCCCAGGGTCTGGCGGCGGCGGTCGGTTATTTCATCATCGGCGGGCTGAGCTTTGGCATGTGGCAGGAATGGTGGCTGGGCCTGGGGGCCATGACCGCGATCTGGATCATGCTGTCGGACGCGCGCCTGGAGCCGAATTTCGATCCGATGATTGAGGCTTAACGGACTCGGGCCTATCTAGCCCTCATGAGTGCGCGCTGGACCCCGAGAAGCTGGAGAGACAGGCCCGTCAGCCAGATGCCGACGGATTATCCCGACCCCGCTGCCCTGCAGGCGGCAGAGGAGGAACTGCGGACCTATCCGCCGCTGGTGTTCGCCGGTGAGGCCCGTCGCCTGACCCATCGTCTGGCCGAGGTCGAGGCGGGAAGGGCCTTTCTGCTTCAGGGCGGCGACTGCGCCGAGAGCTTCAAGGAATTCTCGACCGACAATATCCGCGACACCTTCCGCCTGATTCTTCAGATGGCGGTCGTGCTGACCTTTGCGGGCGGGCGACCGGTGGTGAAGGTGGGGCGGATCGCTGGCCAGTTCGCCAAGCCGCGATCCTCGGCGGTGGAACAGGTGGGCGAGGTCGAGCTGCCCAGCTATCGAGGCGACATCGTCAACGGCATGGCCTTTGAGGCCGGCGAGCGGGTGCCCGATCCGCGCCGCCTGCTGAAGGCCTATCACCAATCCAGCGCCACCCTGAACCTGCTGCGCTCCTTTGCTGAGGGCGGCTTTGCCGACCTGCACAATATCCATCGCTGGACCCTGAATCGGGCGACGGACGCGGGCTATGCCGCGCGTTACCGCGAGCTGACCGACAAGATCGGCGAGAGCCTGGACTTCATGCGAGCTGTCGGCGTGACGCCGGAATCGCACCCGGACCTGTCGCGGGTCGAGTTCTTCACCAGCCACGAGGCCCTGCTGCTGAATGTGGAAGAGGCGCTGACGCGGCTGGATCCGGCCAGCGGTGAGTGGTTCGATACCTCGGCCCATATGGTCTGGATCGGCGAGCGGACGCGGCGTTTGGACGGGGCTCATATCGAGTTCGCCCGCGGCATCCGAAACCCGGTCGGCCTGAAGTGTGGGCCGACGATGCAGGTCGATGAACTGCTGAGCGTGATCGACGCGCTCAATCCGGCCAATGAGCCGGGACGCCTGACCCTGATCGGGCGCTTCGGAGCGGACAAGGTGGCCGATCGGTTGCCGGATCTGATGGCGGCGACCAAGCGTGAGGGCAAGCGCGTGGTCTGGTCGATCGACCCGATGCACGGCAACACCCAGAAGGCGCACAACGGCTTCAAGACCCGTCCGTTCGAGCGCGTGCTGGGCGAAGTTCGGACGTTCATCGATGTGGCCGAGGCTGAGGGCGTACACCCTGGCGGCGTGCATCTGGAGATGACCGGCCAGGATGTGACGGAGTGCATCGGCGGGGCCCAGGCCCTGACCGAGGATGACCTGTCGAGCCGTTATCACACCCATTGCGATCCGCGCTTGAATGCGGATCAGGCCCTGGAACTGGCGTTCCTGGTGGCCGAACGTCTGAAATCCGCACGCAGCAAGAGATCGGAGGCCGCTTGATGTCGGAAGGGGGGAAGGTCGCCTTTCAGGGGGCCCATGGGTCTTTCAGCTATGAGGCCTGTCTGGCGCTGCGACCGTGGAACCAGCCCCAGGGCTATGAGAGCTTCGCCAGGGCCATTGCGGCGGTCGCGTCGGGGGAATGCGAGTGCGGTCTGATTCCGGTGGAGAACTCCATCGTCGGTCTTTTGCCGGACCCCAACCGGCTTATCGCCGAGCACGGCCTGAAGGTCGTGGCTGAGGCCTGGCGGCCGATGCGCCAGATGCTGATGGCGATTCCGGGAGCCAAGCTGGCGGACCTGAAGACGGTTGAGAGCCACCCGGTCGCCTTGAGCCAATGCCGCAACAATATCGCGGCGCTCGGCCTGAAGGCGCTGGAGGCCTATGACACCGCCGGGGCCGCCGAGGTCGTGGCCGAGGCCGGCGACATCACCCGCGCCGCCATCGGGCCTGCCGTGGCCGCCGAAATCTACAACCTGAAGATCCTGCGGCCTGACATGCAGGACGCCGCCGACAACCGGACGCGGTTTGTCGTGGTGGAGCGGTAGGTATCCTCCTGCGGGGTCGCGATCGCCCTTCACACATCATGGCCGGACCTGTTCCGGCCATCCATCACCTTAGACCGTGCAAGCTGACACACATCGGCGGTTATGGATCACCGGGACGAGCCCGGTGATGACGGGAAAAATGTTACAGGCAGGGTGCGACTTATCGCGTCGCAGGATCACCCTCTTGACCAACCGGCCGCTTTGACCCGCCTATGCCAGGGTCGGCCTTCCGCCGACGAGGCGATTTCCATGCTTACGCGCGCTGACAGTCTGTCCCGTCCCGCTTTCGGGTTCGATCGCGCGTATTATTTCGGCTTCGGCGACTTTCGATACGCCGGCTGAGGGCTGTCTTTCAAAGAACTGACCTCTCCGGCGACCGCTTCAAGACAGCGGCCGTGAACCCGTATCCCGATTCCGAAATCCGAGACCTGACATGCTGACGAACACCCGCGCCCTTGAAGCGGCGCAGACCACCCCAGCCAACGACCTGACCCCTGAATGTCTGACGCTTCAGGCGCTCAGGCATGAGATCGACGTCCTCGACGACCAGATGCTGGAGTTGTTGAACCGGCGACTCCAGATCGCGCGCCGCGTCGGCAAGGCCAAGGATGCGCCGCACGGCCCGCACCTAAACCTGAGGCCGGACCGCGAGGCGGCGGTGTTGGACCGACTGCTGGAGAAAGCCACCGACCTGACCCGCCCGGCGGTGGAGCCGATCTGGCGCGAGGTCATCGCCGCAGGCCTGGCTCAGCAGGGCACGATCAGTGTCACCCTGTGGCGGGGCGTCGAGGACGGCCGGACCTGGGACCGGGCACGCCAGCGGTTCGGATCTCAGATGACCTATCTCGGCGCGGCCAATCCGAAGGCGGCGCTGGATGCGGCGCGGATCGGCGACACGGTGGCGGTGCTGAACCTGTCGGCGGATCATGCCTGGTGGATCGACCTGGCGCGCGACTACCCGGACCTGTGGGTGTTCGAGAGCCTGGACGACGCACGCGGCACGCCGGTGGCCCTGTGTGTCGGTCGCATGGATCCCGAGAGCCTGGCCCAGGGCCGTGTCTTTTCAGTCACCGCCGGCGGCGACGCCGGCGAAGGGCAGGGGCGGCGACGGACGCTGGCGTCGCACCACGGTTGGAGCCTGTCTGTCACCGAAGGCGGCAATCAGGCGATGGACCGGGCGCATGGCGTGATCGGACGGTGTGGATGATCTGATCCTTCTCCCGATGGGAGAAGGCAAGAAAAGCGATCAGCTCTTCACCTTCACATAGCTGCCGGGTGCCGGCTCGATCGGGGCGAGCGGGCCTTTGGATGGGTCGCGCGCCTCGACCCAGTCGCCCGACCTTTCATGCAGCCAGGCGGCCCAGTGGTCCCACCAGGAGCCGGGGTGTTCGACGGCCCCGGCCTGCCATTCGGCCAGGGTTTCAGGTAGCTGGTCGTTGATCCAGTGCTGGTACTTGTTGGCCGACGGCGGATTGACCACGCCGGCGATATGGCCGGAGCCCGCCAGCGTCAGGGTCACAGCCGCATTGGAGAAGGCCCGCGCCGAGCGATAGACCGAGTTCATCGGCGCGATGTGGTCCTCTCTGGAGGCCTGGAAATAGAGCGGGATGGTCACCTTCGACAGGTCCAGCCGCTCACCGCCCATGGTGATTTCGCCCTTCGCCAGAGCATTCTTGCCGTACAT
>CAUJHO010000033.1 GCA_963205025.1 Pseudomonadota bacterium
ATCCGTACGCCAGGCGTCGGGAACTACTTCCAGCCCAGTTCGCCCGTTGTCGGCCTGGCGGAGTGCCTTTCGCCCGGGGCGTCGGAGTACGCCAACTACATCGAGGCGGATGTCCTGCCCAACCTGTCGATCATGTTCTCCGGCGCGATTCCGCCCAATCCGCAGGAGCTTCTCGCCAGCGAGCGCTTCGTGGAACTGATGAGCTTCTGCCTGCGGGACTACGACATGACCATCGTCGACACGCCGCCGGCGAACAGCTGCGCCGACGTGAACCGGATCAGCTCCGTCGTGGGCTACAGCCTCGTCGTCGCCCGGCGGCACCGCACATTCGTCAACGACCTCAAGGTCCTCGTTCGCCAGCTGGAGAGCGACCGGGCCATGGTCGTCGGCTCGGTCCTGACGGACCGATAGATGGTGACCTCTACGTCTGCGGACGCAAATCCCCCCGCCTGGATGTCGGTGCTGCGACACCTGCCGGTGATCGTCGGCCTCGCCGTGCTGGGGGTTCCGACCCTCATCACCCTGGGCAAGCAGGTCTGGTCGACCGAGGCGGGCGCCCATGGCCCTATCGTGCTCGCCACCGGCATCTGGCTGGTCGCACGCCAGGCTGACGAGTTCCGCGCGCGCGCGACGCCCAGCAACCCCTTCCTGACCGCGCTGATGACCCTGGTGTCGCTGGCGCTGTACGTCTTCGGCCGCGCCTATGACTTCATCAGTCTGGAGACCGCGGGCTTCTATGGCGCGTGCGTGTCGGTTCTGT
This sequence comes from Pseudomonadota bacterium, assembly GCA_963205025.1. GTDB lineage: Bacteria > Pseudomonadota > Alphaproteobacteria > Caulobacterales > Caulobacteraceae > Brevundimonas. Next base: position 761 of record CAUJHO010000033.1, read on the forward strand.
ACGCCTACTTCGGGTTCTCGGTGCTGTTCCGGAACTGGTTCCCGCTCCTGTACCTCGGCTTCTGCGTGCCGCCGCCGGGCTGGATCATCGACAGCCTGACGGCGCCGCTCAAGGAGTTCGTCTCCTTCGCCGCCTGCGGCCTGCTGCAGCTCGTCGGCATTCCGGTTTTCCGCGAGGGCGTGACCCTGACCGTGGCGCAGTACCAGCTGCTGGTCGAGGACGCCTGCTCGGGCATGAACTCGCTGATCGGCCTCGTGGCGATCAGCCTGTTCTACATCTACCTGCTCCGCAACGCGTCCTGGCGCTACTCGCTGCTGTTGGTGTCGCTGGTCGTACCCATCGCGATCTTTGCCAACATCCTGCGCATCATCGTGCTGGTCCTGTTGACCTATTTCATGGGCGACGGGGTCGCGCAGGGCTTCCTGCATATCACCGCCGGGCTGTTCCTGTTCGCCACGGCGCTGATCCTGGTCTTTGCGGTCGACAATCTTCTGTCGACGATCTTCAAGCCTCGGAGCGCCGCCCGATGATCGCCCGGAGAGATCTCATCCTGGGCGGCGCATTCCTGGCGGCCGGCGCGGGGGCCTATGCCCTCAAGCCGCGCCGGAAGGTGACGCTGCTGACGGGCGCCAAGATGGCGTCGGTGGTGCCGACGGCCTTCGGCCCGTGGGAGAGCCAGACGGCGGAAGGCCTGGTGCAGCCCGAGACCGAAGGAAAGCTGGCGGCCAAGCTCTACAGCGAGATGGTCAGCCGGGTTTACATGAATACCGAGACCGACGACGCGGTCATGATGCTGATCGCGTATGGCGACACCCAGAGCGATCTGCTGCAGCTGCACCGGCCGGAGGCCTGCTATCCCGCGGTCGGGTACCGGATCACCCAGAGCAAGGCCGCCACCGTGCCGCTTGCGAACGGCGCGCGCCTTCCGGGCCGTCACGTGGTCGCCGAGCGCACCGAGCGTCGGGAGAACATCGTCTACTGGACCCGCCTCGGCGAGTTCCTTCCTGACTCGGAAGGCGCGCAGCGCGAAGCGCGGCTGCGTACGGCCATGACCGGCGTCATTCCCGACGGAGCGCTGTTCCGCTTCTCGAACCTGAGGGAAGACGACAAGGCGTTTCCCACCCTTGATGGCTTCATCGCCTCGATGATCCAGGCCGTCGCGCCGAAATACCGGCCGGCTCTGATCGGGAATCAGGTGGCCAAGCAGACGGCGGCCGAGGGCCTGACGTTCAGGTGGACGGCTTCGCCTTCGGCTTTCCCTTCGCGGGGCGGTTGCGCTCAATGCGATTGTTGGTCTTGCCGTTATTCTTGTCCCACACCTGATTGGTGAGGTTGTCGGTCACGACCGCATCGACCGTGCCCTCGCGCAGAATGATGAGCGCGCGGCCGTTCAGGACGTTGTTGGTGATGACCGGCCGCTTGGCGTTCGTGGTCATGATCCCCTGGTGGTCTGTGCCGATGAGGATGTTGTCCCGGACTTCCAAGTCGTCGTAATCGACGAACCACATTCCCAACACAGGCGTCCCACTCCCCGCATCCAGCGTATTTCCAACAACCCGAATGCGATTGAGGGGGGCAAGCTTGGGCGGGACCCAGAACGCAATGAAGTCCGCATGGTCGCCGACCGGCGTCTGGCCGAATCGCCAGGGTCGAAAGTCGTGAATCCGGTTCTTTTCGATCAGGACGTCGCGCCCGACACCCAGGATGGCCGTGCGCCTCAGTCCGTGGATGTCGTTGCCTCGAACCACCAGTCCCGTCGCCTCATTGAGAACAATGCCGCGTCCCAGGCTCTTGATCTCGGTGTTCTCAATCGTGACGTCGTTGCATTTGGAGACCACGATCCGCCCCGTTGGCCAGCCCGTGACGTTCCCGGTCTTGTCCAGCGTCGGCGAATCTTCCGGCACCCCGTTGACGGCGACGCCGCCGCTGATCCGGCCCCCCGTGAACGTGACGCGCCCGCAGGCCTCCAGGTTGAGAACCGGAGAGTTCTCCACGGTCGCCGCGGTCGGGCGCGACGCGATGGTCAGGCCCTCCATGGACACGCCTTGGGT
>CAUJHO010000034.1 GCA_963205025.1 Pseudomonadota bacterium
AAGCGTCAGAACCGATACCGACCGGGGTGACATGAGGCGCTCCGCGAGATGTGTCGGAGCAGCCCCAGCCGCTCCTCTCGCATGTGTCGCTGATCGAACATGACTGGATGCTGACTTAAGGCGTCAGCTAAGTGCCAGCCGCCGCGCCGAAAATCGGATATGAAGGGATGTCCAACAAAATCCGAAGCTTGCCGCCGCTCATCCCAGCTTTCGCGGGGATCAGCGGCCAGCAGAGCCGCATCTAGTCCCTCAGCAATTCGTTCACGCCAGTCTTGGCGCGGGTCTGGGCATCGACGCGCTTGACGATGACGGCACAGTACAGGCTCGGGCCGCCATTGGGGTCCGGCAGCGCACCGGGCACCACGACCGAATAGGCCGGCACCTCGCCCCGGAAGACCTCGCCGGTGGCCCGGTCGACGATCTTGGTCGAGGCCGACAGATAGACACCCATGGCCAGGACCGCGCCCTCGCGCACGATGACGCCCTCGGCGACCTCGGCGCGGGCCCCGATGAAACAGCCGTCCTCGATGATGGTCGGATTGGCCTGGAGCGGCTCCAGCACCCCGCCGATGCCGGCCCCGCCCGACAGATGCACATTCTTGCCGATCTGGGCGCAGGAGCCGACCGTGGCCCAGGTGTCGACCATGGTGCCCTCGTCGACGAAGGCCCCGATGTTCACGAACGACGGCATAAGAACCACGTTCTTGCCGACGAAGGCACCGGCACGCACCACCGCGCCCGGCACTGCCCGAAAGCCCGCGTCCTCATAGCGGCGGGCGCTCCAGTTGCTGAACTTGTTCGGCACCTTGTCCCACCACGGCCCCAGCGCCGAGTGATTGTGGGCGTCGTCGACCCCGTGCATCACCTGATTGGCATTCAGCCGGAATGACAACAGCACCGCCTTCTTGAGCCATTGGTGCGTGGTCCAGCTGCCGTCGACCTCGCGGCTGGCGACGCGCAACGCGCCGTCATCCAGATGCGCCAGCGCCGTCTCGACGGCCTTGCGAACCTCGCCCCGGGTTGAGGTCGAGACATTGGCCCGGTCCTCCCAGGCAGCTTCAATGGTCGTCTTGATGGCGGCCAGATCGGTCATGGCAGGGTCGGCTCCGCAAACGTCAGGGATTCAAGAAACGGCGTCAGCCGCTCGGCGCGGTGATGCACGAACGGAGCCTGGGACGCCAGAGCGTGCGGCCCGATCAGCACGGTCGTCATGCCCATGTCGGCTGCCGGCTTCAGATTGCGGGCCGTGTCCTCGAAGAAGGCGGCGCGCGTCGGATCGACACCGAACCGGGCCGCCATGACCTCAAAGGTGCGCGGGTCCGGCTTGGGGATCAGATCGCCGGATTCGATGTGAAACACATCCTCGAACAGGTCGGCGAAACCCAACCGCTCCAGCACCCGTTCGGCATGGCCCGATGAGCCGTTGGTGAAGACGAAGCGACGCCCCGGCAGCCGTTCCAAAGCCGCCCCGAGGCGCGGATCCGGTGAGATGGCGTCCAGCGGGATGTCGTGGATGTCGGTCAGGAAGTCCTCGACCGAGACGTCATATTCCCTGAGCAGACCCGGCAGAGAGGCTCCATGGGCCTCGAACCAGCCGCGCTGGATGACGCGCGCCTCATCCTCATCCAGGCCGGTGATCCGCATGACGAAGGCGGTGATACGCGCCCGGATCAGGTCCATGATCCCGGACTCTTCGGGGTAGAGGGTGTCATCCAGATCAAACAGCCAGGTGTCGGTCCCGGCGAAAGAAATCATCCTGCCTGCACCAAGGTCCCCGCCCCGTGCTCGGTGAACAGCTCCACCAGCATGGCGTGGGGCCGGCGACCATCCAGGATGACTACGGCCTGGACCCCGGCCTCGACGGCGGCGATGGCGGTTTCGAGCTTGGGGATCATGCCGCCGGTCGCGGTCCCATCGGCGATCAGGCCGTGCGCCTGGCTGACGCTCATCTGGCGGATGATTTCGCCGGACTTGTCCTTGACGCCCGGCACATCGGTCAGCAGCAACATCCGCTTGGCGGCCAACTTGCCGGCCACCGCTCCCGCCACCGTGTCGGCATTGACGTTGAAGGTTTCTCCGGTCGTCGAGACCCCGATCGGTGCGATCACCGGCACCCAGTCGGCATCGGAGCTGATCAGGCGATCGATCAGCTTGGTGTCCACCTCGGTCGGTTCGCCGACGAAGCCCAGATCGACCTCGTGCTCGATCATGCTGTCGGGATCCCGCTTGGTGCGCTTGGTCTTTTCCACCGTCAGCAGGCCGGCGTCCTTGCCCGACAGGCCGATGCCGCGCACATCGGCCTCCTTGCCGGCCATGGTGATCCAGTGGGCGATTTCCTTGTTGACCGCTCCGGACAGAACCATCTCGGCCACCTGCATGGTGTCGGCGTCGGTGACGCGCAGGCCGTCGACAAAGGCCGACTGGACCCCGGCCTTGGTCAGCATGGCGCTGATCTGGGGGCCGCCGCCGTGCACCACCACCGGGTTCACCCCCATCAGCTTGAGCAGCACCACATCGGCGGCGAACTGTTTGGCCACGGCGCTCTCGCCCATGGCGTGGCCACCGTATTTGATGACCACGGTTTCGCGGTCATAAACCTGGATATAGGGCAGGGCTTCGGCCAGCATCTTGGCTGTGCCCCAGGCGCGCGCTTCCGCTTGGCGTTCGTTCTCGTCCATGGGCGCCGCTGTAAGGCCCTCACGCCCGTCTGTCACGCAATACGAAGGCTCGCGGCCTCGGCCAGGATCTCATACGACCGCCTGCGCGCGCCATGGTCCCAGATCTGGCTGGCCACGATGATTTCGTCCGGCTGGTGTTCGGCCACAAAGGTGCCAAGACGCGCCCTGACCGTCTCAAGTGATCCGACCGCAGAACAGGCCAGGGCCTGGTCGAGCATGGCCCGGGCGGCGGGATCGAGAGTATCGAAATAGCCGGGCCGGGGCGCGGGGAACTTGCCGAAACGGCCGGTGCGAAGATTGACAAACGCCTGCTGGATCGACGTCGCCAGGTCATGCGCCGCCTCGTCGGTATCTGCGGCAATGACATTGTAGCCCAGCATGACATGGGGCCGGTCCAGCTGCTGCGACGGGCGGAACGTCCGACGATAGACTGCAATGGCATGGGCCAGATCGCCGGGCGCAAAGTGACTGGCAAAGGCGTAAGGCAGGCCGAGTTGGGCCGCCAACTGGGCCCCGTACAGCGATGATCCCAGTATCCACATCGGCACGTCCTGGCCCTCGCCGGGAACCGCGCGCAGGCGCTGGCCCTCCTCTGCCGGATGGAACCAGGCCTGAAGCTCAAGGACATCCTGCGGGAAGCTGTCGCCGTCGCCCTGCAGCGTCCGACGCAGCGCCCGCGCCGTGGCCATGTCGGTACCCGGCGCCCGGCCCAGTCCCAGGTCGATGCGACCGGGATACAAGGCGTTCAGGGTGCCGAACTGTTCGGCGATCTGCAGCGGGGCATGGTTCGGCAGCATGATGCCGCCGGCCCCCACACGGATCGTCTTGGTCGCGCCTGCGACGGCACCTATCAGGACAGACGTCGCCGCCGAGGCGATGCCCGGCATGTTGTGGTGCTCGGCCATCCAGTAGCGGCTGAAGCCCAGCGCCTCGACATGGCGCGCCAGGTCCAGCGTATTGGTCAGCGAAGCGGAGACATCCGAGCCTTCCGGCACGGGCGACAGATCGAGAACGGAAAGAGGTGGCAGGGTCATCGCCACTATATGGGTTCGGAATTAGGACTGTGCCAGTTCACAGGCCCGCATGACCTCCGCGCGCAGGTCGGGAATGCCCTCCCCCTTGTCGGAAGATGTCACGATCACCGCCGGATAGGCCGCCGGACGCTTGGCGATGGCCTTGAGGGTTTGGGCGGCCACGGCCTCAGCCTCGCCCTTCTTGAGCTTGTCGGCCTTGGTCAGGACGATCTGATAGGACACCGCCGCCTCATCGAGGGCGTCGAGCGCCTCGGTATCGACCGCTTTCAGGCCGTGGCGGCTGTCGATCAGCAGATAGACGCGCTTGAGGCTGACCCGGCCGCGCAGATAGTCGCGGCCCAGGTTCTGGAATTTCTTGGTCACCTGCTTGCCGGCCTTGGCCCAGCCATAGCCCGGCAGGTCGACCAGACGCAGCCGGCCACCCAGATCGAAGAAGTTGACCTCGCGTGTCCGACCCGGCTCGTTGGAGGCCCGCGCCAGCTTGTTCATTCCGACCAGAGCGTTGATCAGGCTGGACTTACCGACGTTGGACCGTCCGGCAAAGGCGACCTCCGGCAGATCCGGGGTCGGCAGCTGCTCGATCTTGGCGGCACCCATGACGAAGGTCGCGGGCTGGGCGAACAGGATCCGCGCAGCCTCGATCTCCTCGTCTGTGAAGGTGTCGGTCACGCGTCCTTCTTCTGGCGCAACCGCTCGATGAAGGTGTCGATCGGGTTCTCGGCCTTGAAGCGATGCATGATCACATACTGCTGGATGATCGTCAGGATGTTCGACCAGATCCAGTAGATCAGCAGACCGGCCGCGAACGGCGCCATGATGAAGGTGAACAGGATCGGCATCATACCGAAGATCTTGCGCTGCATCTCGTCGGTCGGCGGCGGATTCATCTGGGTCTGCAGCCACATGGTCGCGCCGTAGAGCAACGCCAGCACACCCAGCGCCAGGGTGATGCCGCCGACATGGCTGCTGACGCCGATCAGGCCGCCGACCAGCGGCGCCGTCGCCGGATCCCACGGGATCAGACCGAACAGGTTCCAGACATTGGACGGGTCGCGCGCCGACAGGTCACGGATCCAGCCGAAGAACGGCGCGTGCCGCATTTCGATGGTGACCGTCAGCACCTTGTACAGCGAATAGAAGATGGGAATCTGGATCAGCATGGGCCAGCATCCAGCCAGCGGATTGACCTTCTCGCGCTGGTACATGGCCATGATTTCCTGCTGCTGCTTGGCAGGGTCGTCTTTGAACCGCTCGCGGATTTCCTCCATCTTGGGCTGGAGCATCCGCATGCGCGACATCGAGGCATAGGCCTTGTTGGCCAGCGGGAAGAGCACCAGCTTGACCGCGACGGTCAGCAGCAGGATGGCCACACCAAAGTTGTGGACCAGGCCGTAGAAGAACTCGAGCACGGTGAAGAACGGCTTGGTCAGGAACCAGAACATGCCCCAGTCGATGGCGTCGGTCATGCGCGGCGCACCCAGTTCCTCGCCGTAGGCCGTCAGGATCTCATTGCGCTTGGCCCCGGCGAACAGATGCACGGTCTCGGTCGCCGAGCGACCGGCGGGGATGACCCAGGTGCGCGACTGATAGGCGGTTTCGAAGGTCCGAACCCCGCCGCGCTCTGCCGTGCGGAACTGCGCCTCAAAGGTCTCATCCTGCTCGGGGATGAAGGCCGTCAGCCAGTATTTGTCGGTCACGCCGACCCAGCCACCCTCGCCCGCATATTCCTCGGGCCGATCCTCGTCTTCCCAGTTGGGGTATTTGGATTGATGCAACTGGTCGCCGAAGACGCCGATGGCCCCTTCATGCACGATCGGCTGGCGGCCAAGGTCGGTCGGAATGCCGCGGCGCTGGATCGACCCATAGGGGGCCAGGGTGACGCTGTGATCGGAGTTGTTGTCGACCCGGTCGGTGATGGTGAACAGGAACTGCTCGTCGACCTCGATGGTGCGTGTGAAGGTCAGGCCCTGGCCGTTGTCATAGTTCATGACGATGGGATGGCCCGGCGACAGCTCGGTACCCGAGCGCAGCACCCACTGGGTGTCCGGCCCCGGCAGGCCCTCGATATTCTGACCCAGCCAGCCGACATAGGCGAAATAGGCATGCTCCATGCCCTCGGGCCGCAAGAGCTCGATCGTCGCCGGGTCATCCAGGGTGACGCGATAGTCATTCAGATACAGGTGGTCGATGCGACCGCCGGTCATGCTGATCGAACCGGTCAGGGCCGGCGTGCGGACCGGGACGCGCGCCGAGCGCGACAGGGCCGTGCGCTCGTCGACGAAGGCCGAAGGCGAATCGCTGGATGACGCGCCGGGAACCGGACCAACGCCCTCGGCCGGAGCCTGGGCCGCCGCCGCCGCGCGCGCCGCCTCGGCCCGCCGCAGCTCGATGGGGCGCATCACGAACCAGTAATAGACGCCGAAGATCAGCAACGAGGCGACGATGAAGATCACCAGGTTGCGGTTGTTCTCTTGCTGCATGGGAAGAAGCGGCTTTCGCGGTAAGGGCGTGTCGGGCGGATATAGGAAGCGCTAAGGCTCAAGCCCACGGTCGGCGGCGAGCCTTATCAGCGCGGTTTTCACATCGTCAAGCAATCGCGGCCAGGGCCGCTCGGCACAGGCCTGTCGCGCGATCAGCACATAGTCGGCCCCCGCGATGCCATGGGCGGGAATCAGTTGGCGGGCGGCCTCGCGCAGCCGGCGTTTGGCGCGATTGCGAACAACGGCACCGCCGATGCGTTTCGTAGCAGTAAAGCCGATGCCGATGGCCGGATCGCCGTCGGCCCGTTCGCGCGTCTGAATCAGCACCGCCCCGCAAGGCCGCGCCAGGCCCTTGGCTGCCGCCAGAAACTGGGGTCGGACTTTCAGACGACGCAAAACGACGCGCCCTTTGGGGAGCGCGTCGTCTGATGTGCGTTCGATGTCGTGCATCGGCCTGACGAGGCCGAACGGCCTTAGGCCGTCAGGCGCTTACGGCCCTTGGCGCGGCGACGCGCCACGATCTTCTGGCCGTTCTTGGTGGCCATGCGCGCACGGAAGCCGTGACGGCGCTTACGCACGATCCGGGACGGCTGATAGGTCCGCTTCACGATAGGACTCCAAGGCAATAGAAGGGTCTGCGCCGAACCGGAGTTCGTCGCGGGAGGCGGGCGTATAGGCGCAAAGGGCCGGGGGTGTCAACCGCGCGCCACCCGATACCGCGCAGGAAATGCTACTGCGGCATCCCCCGGCGCAGGGCCTCATTCATCCGGCTCTGCCAGCCCTTGCCGGTGGCCTTGTAGGCCTCCAGCACATCGGGATCGATGCGCAGCGACACCGCGCGTTTCGGATTGGCGACGGGCGGGCGGCCGCGCTTCAGCGCGCGATAGGCACCCGGGGACATAACCTCGCGGGCCGGCTTCATTTCCGCCAGTTGATCCGGCGTCAGTTCCGGAATGTCATCATCGTCATGCATGCTGGTCACCACTGCGCCCTGAACCATCGCGCTTCCTGCTTGGTCGCCTCACGAAGCGAGATGGCTCGAATCCCTCTTTCCCCAAGATCGACGTAGACCAGGACGAACAAGTGATCCTCAATCGGCCCGATGGCGACATAGCGATCCTCGTCATAGGCAAACCGATCATCCGACCGAACGAAGGCAAGGTCCCGGTCATCTGCGCCGCTTTCGCGAGTGAAATTCCGTGCTTCGCGAGATTCGCGCGGTCCTTCTCCTCATCGAAGGCAACTACCATTTTTGCAGCACGAAAAACATTGGAATAGCAATCCGGCTGGCATTGAGCTCTACCTGATCAATAAAGGACCCTGAACCGCAGTGCTCCGTCCACGGCCTTGAGGCCGTCCAGGGCCTCGGGGTCGTAGTCGCCTTCGACGTCGACAATGACATAACCGGTGCGCTCGTCGGTCTTCAGGTGCTGGCCCAGCACGTTCAGCCCGCCCTCGGCCAGGGCCTGGTTGATCGCCGCCAGGACCCCCGGCTGGTTCCTGTGGATGTGCAGCAGCCGGTGCGCGCCCGACACCTCGGACAGGCGTACATTGGGCAGATTGACGGCGAACGTCGTGTCACCGCGATTGACGAAGCCCAGCAGGCGTTCGGCGGCGAACTCGGCGATGGCTTCTTGCGCCTCTTCGGTCGAGCCGCCGATGTGGGGCGTCAGTATGACATTGGGCAGGCCCTGTAGCGGGCTGATGAAGCCGTCGGAATTGGCGACCGGTTCTTCGGGGAAGACATCCACCGCCGCCCCGCCCAGACGCCCGCTCCGCAGGGCCTCAGCCAGGGCTTCGACATCGACGATGTGGCCACGCGACAGATTGAGCAGGATGGCACCGGGCTTCATGCGCGCCAGTTGGTCCGCCCCGAACAGGCCGGCATTCTCGCGGCGACCATCGACGTGCAGCGTCACCACATCGGACTGGTCCAGCAGGGCCTCCAGGCTGCGAAGCCGCTGGGCGTTGCCGAGCGCCAGCTTCTCATCCAGGTCGAAGAAGACGACCTTCATGCCGAGCGCCTCGGCCAGCACCGACAACTGCGCCCCGATCGCGCCATAGCCGACGATGCCGAGCGTGCGGCCCCTGAGTTCGTGCGAGCCGTCCGCCGACTTGTCCCAACGCCCGGCGTGCAGTGCCGCCGACTTGTCCGCCACCCGCCGGGTCAGGGCGATGGTCAGACCCAACACCAGCTCCACCACCGAGCGGGTGTTGGAATAGGGCGCGTTGAAGACGGCCACGCCGCGATCCGCCGCCGCCGCCAGGTCGATCTGATTGGTGCCGATACAGAAGGCCCCGATGGCCAGGAGCCGGTCCGCCGCCGCCAGCACCCTGGCCGTCACCTCGGTCTTGGAGCGGATCCCCAGCACATGGACCCCGGCGATCCGCTCGATCAGATCGGCTTCGTTCAGCGCGCCCTTGACCGTCTCGACCTGATAACCTTCGGCGCGCAGGCGATCGGCCGCCTTGGGATGCACATTCTCCAGCAGCAGCACCTTCATGCGGCCACGCGGATAGGAGAACCGGCCGGCGAAGCCTTCGGCGTGCAGGATCTCGTCGAGGGTGGCGGCGACGCCGTCGGCCCGTTCGACCACGCGCGCGCGGCTGACGATTTCGGTGAAAGCCCAGAAGCGGTCAGCCAAGCCCGCCTCGCGCACGCGCCAGTCGCCCCAGCCGTCGCCGATCATCACCACCGGGCCGGACAGGTTCAGGGCCTGAACCGCGCTCAGTTTGCCGTCCTCGAAGGCCAGGGGATTGTTGGTATCGACCCCCGCGACCCGGCCCTCGACATCATAGATCAGGTCGTTGGCCAGAACCTGTGTCGGCGACAGCCCCATCGCCTCGGCAACGGGCGAGATCACATCCTTGAAACCGGCCGAGACGATATAGATGTGTCCGGCATGACGCCGCAGCGCCTCCAGATTGCGCGCTACCGATGGGGCCAGGGCCGCGACCGCGCGGGCCGCGACCGCCTCGACATGACCACGATCCGCCTCGACCAGCGCCAGCCGCCGCTTCAGGGCCTCATGGAAGTCGAGCCGCCCCTCCATCGCCTCGTCGGTGAGGCGGCCAATGTCCACACGGCGGCCCTCAGCATCGGGGTGTCCGCTCAGGGCGACCTCGGCCAGGGCTTCGAGGGTCTCGAAGCCGACCAGGGTCGAATCAAAATCGATCAGCAGCGTGGGAAGCGGGCGCATGTCCCCGAAGCTGGCTCGTCTTCGCAGGTGCGGCAAGCCTTAAGCCTGATCGCGGCGCTCATGCATGGCCACAGCCACCGCCCCGAGGATGGCCGCAACCGCCGCAAGGGTGCTGACACCCTCGACGGCATGGTCGCGGGCATAGCGGACGGCGCGGTCCCGAACCGGCGCAGCGCGACCCGGCAGATCAAGCCGGCGGAGGCGCCCGCCCACATCCAGATCGCGCCAGCGGTCGCCCATGCCGTCGCGCCAGTCCTCGAATCGCGCGCGCCAGCGGCGCAGACCGGTGGCTTCGCGCGCCTCGCGCCCGATCAGACGCTGCACGGCGACCGCGCCCGCCAGGATCAAGAACAGTCCCAGCACCGCCCCGGCGGTCGTCTTGGGGTGCATCCGCGCCTGGGCCAGCAGGCTCGAATGGCGAACGAAGGGGTAGTTGACGTCTTCCATCAATCCATCCTCGGTTGGGTCCCACAGACCGTCATCGGTCGTGCGATAGTCCGCGCCTCGATCACGGTGCAGGACCGGGGACACCAGGGCAAACAGCGGCTCGGCCAGGCCGGGAACCAGGTGGTGAAACGCCGCCATCAGACGCCCGCCGCCGCCGACCGTGATCTCGCGGATCGGGTGGCTGGCACAGTGCAGGATGACATCAGCGACGACATGGGCCGCATAGACCGGACCGGGGTTGCGCATGGCCTGACCGGTCAGGTTCAGGGCATGATCCTTGTAGGGCGTGTCGATCGCCGCCGGCTTGACCAGGGTTACCGCGATCGGTGCCTGCTCACGGATCAGCTCCATCCTGAGGGCATTGGTGAAGCCGCGCACGGCGTGTTTGGACGCCGAATAGACGCCCTGGACCGGCAGGGGCGCATCACCCAGCACCGAGCCGACGGTGATGATGGCCCCGCCGCCCTCGCGGGATCGCAAGGCCTCTGACGCCAGCAGCGACCCGTTGACCACACCCCAGTAGTTCGTCTCGAACAGCCGGCGATGATCCTCGGGCCTCGTTTCGCGGATCGGCCCGTAGATCGACACCCCGGCATTGTTCACCCAGGTGTCGAAGCCGCCGAACAGCCGAGTGCATTTCTCGGCCGCTGCCGCCAGGGCCTCGGGATCGCCGACGTCGGCCACGGCATAGGCAGCCCGACCCCCGGCCCGTTGCAACTCCTCGCACAGCGCCCTCAGGTCGCTCTCCCCGCGCGCGATCAGAAATACCCGCGCACCGCGCTCGGCGGCCCGACGTGCCGTCGCCAGGCCGATACCCGAGGTCGCTCCGGTAATGGCGATGGTCTGCTGGTCGAGCGGCTTGAGGCGCGGTCGGCTCATGGTGGCGAAGTCTCCGGTAGGTGTCAGTAAAACGATCCGGCGCGGACCGAAGTTCCTCTAGACCTTATCAGGGCGTGCGCGAACGCCTATCTGTCGGCCATGACATTTCCGAATGACGACATGACCGCCCAGTTCCTGCTGCCAGACCGTCCGGTCGTGGGCCGGCTGGTGCGACTGGGCGACACGGCTGACGAGGTTCTCAGCCGCCACGCCTATCCCGAGCCCGTGGCCAATCTGCTCGGCGAAGCCCTGGCCCTCGCCGCCCTGGTCGGCGGCTCGCTGAAGTTCGACGGTCGCCTGATCGTCCAGGCCCAGGGCGACGGCCCGGTCTCCTACCTCGTGGTCGACTATGACACCGACGGGTCGCTGCGGGGCTACTGCAAATTTGACCCCGATCGGGTGGCCGCCGCCTCCCAAGGGTTCGTGCGCCCCGGGGCCGAGACCCTGCTGGGTCAGGGGGCCTTCGTGATGACGGTCGACCGGGGCGAGGACATGGGCCGCACCCAGGGGGCCGCGCCGATCCAGGGCGAGACCCTGGCGCTGTGCGCCGAAACCTATTTCAATCAGTCCGAACAGCTGCCGACCCGGGTCGTGCTGGGCGTGACCAAGGTTGACGGCAAATGGCGCGCGGGCGGTGTGATGATCCAGCTGATCGCGCCGGATGACCTGCGCGGCTCGACGGAGGAGGCCTGGGACCATGCCCGCGCCATCGTCAACACCCTGGCCGAGGACGAGCTGACGGATCCCAAGCTGTCAGCAGAGGCCCTGATGTTCCGCCTGTTCCACGAGGACGGCGTGCGCCTGTTGCCGGGCAAGCCGCTGGCGGCCCAGTGCCGTTGCTCGCAGGATCGGGTCGAGAACATGATCCGCTCGTTCGAGCCTGAGGCGGTCGCCGAGATGGTCGAGCCGGACGGCCAGGTTCATGTCACCTGCGAGTTCTGCTCGCGGACCTATCTGGTCGCGCCGACCGAGGCCGGGGCCAGCGCCTGACGCAGGGCTCGGAACTTGGCCTCGGTCTCCAACCGTTCGGCGCGCGGGTCACTGTCGGCGGTAATCCCCGCTCCGGCCTGGGCCCGCCAGGTCCAGCCGTGGGCGTCCTGAACAAAGGCCGCCGAACGGATCAGCACTGACGAGTCCATTTCGGCCTCCGAGGCGATCCGCATCAGCGAACCGCACCAGGGGCCGCGTGGCACCGCTTCCAGTTCGGCGATGACCCGCATGGCCTGATGTTTCGGCGCGCCGGTGATCGAGCCGGGCGGGAAGGTCGCGCCGATCAGGTCGGCGATGCCGCGCCCCTCGGCCAGGTCGCCCTCGACCGTAGAAACCAGGTGCCAGACATGGGCGAACCGCTCCACGACGTTCAACTCCGTCACAGTAACCGTTCCCGGCGTGCAGACCCGTGCCAGGTCGTTGCGCATGAGGTCGACGATCATCAGGTTCTCGGCCCGGTCCTTGGCGCTGGCAGCCAGGTCGGCGGCAAGCGCCGCATCCGTATCCGGCGTCGCGCCGCGCGCTCGGGTGCCCTTGATCGGACGGGTACGGATCCGCCGGTCCCGAAGCGCCAGGAACCGTTCCGGCGAATGCGAAACGAGCGCTCGCCCATCCAGCCGCCAATAGGCCGAAAGTGGGGCCGGGCTGGTCGCAACCAGGCGCTCGAACGCCGCCAGCGGTGTGTCGCCCGATCCCAGTCGCCCCGACCAGCCTTGCGCGATATTGGCCTGGAACAGCTCCCCTTCCCCGATCCGGCGCACGACATCGGCGACCGCGGCCTCATAGCGGTCCGGCGGTGCATCGGCGCTGACCCGACCTGACACGGGTTCCAGCGATGTCCCCGATGTGGCCTGGCGCCAGTCGGCAGCCGCGCCGACCGCCTCGATGGTGCCGGCGCGATGATCGAAGGCCAGCCAGGCCGGGTAGTCCGCCAGGACAAGATCGGGCCAGCATCCGTCCCGCGGGAGATCCAGGCCTTCAAGGTCGGCCCCGAACTCATAGGCGGCCAGGGCCAGGACCTGTCCGGTGGCCTCAGCCAGAAACGCCCGCAACGCCTCGACGCCATCCCGGGCTTCGGACACCACGAGGGTTCGTGCGGGCCGTCGATACAGGAACGAGCGCTCTGCGCCGGCTGAGCCGTCCGACAACAACAGCGCCGCCCACGGTTCGTCCCCGAAGGGCCGCAGGGCCTCAACTGGATCGATCCAGGTCAGGCCGTCAGCCTTTCGATGATGCGGGCGCGGGTAGCCGCGTCCAGCCCCAGGGCCGTCTCGAAATAGGCGTCGAGCGAGCCGGATTGCCGGTCGATCTCGGCAAAGGCCACATCCAGATAGCCGGGTTCGACCCCGACGAAGGCGACCACCGCCTCCGGGGATGCGTCCTTGCCGCTCCAGCGCGCGATCCGCATCGCCATGTCGGCGGCCCGCTCGTCCAGCCGCACGGCGGTGTTGGTCAGGACAAAGTCGGACATCATGTCATCGCGGTGTACACCCACCATCCTGTGCGTCAGGGCCGCCAGGATGCCGGTTCGGTCCTTGCCGGCGGCACAGTGGATCAGGACAGGCCCCTCGCGCTCGGCCAGGGCGCGAAAATACCGGCTGAACAGATCCAGATGGGGGCCTTCATAGGGGATGCGCTGATAGGCCGAGGTCATGAACTCGCGACTGGCATCCGGGGTCAGATCGCGGCTCTTGAGAAAGGCGATGTGGGGGGCCTCGGTCAGGTCGTCGGGCTGAGCCGGCGTGGTCAGGATCGTTGCCCCGCACCCTTGCGGACGCCGAGACGGCTGGCGCTCGCGTTCGATCGCCCGACGCAGATCCACGACCGTGGCGACACCGAGGCCGGAGAACCGGTCCAGGTCGGGGTCCGTCGCATTGGCCCAGTGCCCGGATCGGAACAGCCGCCCGTGCGCCAGGCGGCGACCGCCGCCGAGGTCGTAGCCGCCGTAGTCCCGGACGTTCTCGACGCCCTCAAAATCGTGGATGCGCTGGGTCACCGCGCCTGAATAGCGGGCCTTAGCCCTGGCCGTCCACCAGGGCGCTCATGGCCTGAAGGTAGCGGGTGAAGGCGGCGCGGCCCGCCTTGGTGATCCTGGCCTGGGTCTGGGGTTTGCGGCCCACAAACTGCTTGATCACCTCGACATAGCCGGCGTCTTCCAGCTTTCGCAGATGCACCGACAGATTGCCGTCGGTGAGCTGGAGCTTCGCCTTCAGGGTCGAGAACTCGGCCGAGTCTGCCCCGGCCAGGAAGGCCATGATCCCCAACCGCACGCGGCCATGGATCACCTCATCGATGGCGTCGATATCGAAATCGTCCGCCATGCCTACACCGTCGTCGAGGGTTCGCGCCGCATCAGGACGACGCCGGGAACGAGGGCGAAGGCGAACAAGCCGACGGCATAGAACAGATACATGCTCGGCTGGCCGACGAACCAGGCCAGAATTGGTGCCAGGACCCAGCTGCCGAAGGCGGGCCACCACAGCCACTTCTGACCCGACATGGCCGCTGAGACGGCCCAGCCCGCGCCATAGAGGGCGAAGACCAGCGACGGGAAGACGGTGGTCGGAATCGACGACTGAAGCTGGATAGACAGCAGGGTCAGGGCCACCGCCATGGAAAAGATGGCCAGGCCGACGCCCATCCAGGCGTTGGCGAAGGCGCGATTGGCCGGTGCCATGATGCCCGGGCGGTCCCGCTGACGGCGGATCAGCACGACGAGCGCGATGGCGAACAGGATGCCCGCCCCACCCCACAGATAAGCGTGCTGGACGCCTTCCAGCGCAATCAGGCCCGCCGCATTGGCCCATTCGCCGATCGACGCCGTGCCAAAGATCAGGCCCGCCGCGACCAGAACGGATCCGCCGACCAGCGGTGCCGTCGCGCCCTCGTCGGCGAGGGCCTTCATATAGCCGATGTCCTCCTTGAGGGATCGGATCTGATCATTGGTCATAACGGTCTCCAGCAATGTGAGCTCGTCATAGCAAAAGCACTTTGCGATGTAAAGCGTTCTGATCTGCCTTTTGCCGGTCTGTTCCGATCCGCTTTTCAGGGAGGTGGAGACTGGCGCGACCCGAAGGGAAACTCGTTGTGGCTGCTGCCTTCCGGCCCTGACCAGATTGGCGAGGCCTCCGCCCACGCCAGCTCCGCGCGCTATATCGTGGCAGAGCGGATGAAAGGCAAGGGCCTCAGGCCGCCAGGGTCTGTTCGAGGTTGCCGTCCATCACACCCGAAACGGCCGCAAGCAGCCTTGCCAGGGTGATCGGCTTGGCCAGATGGCCATCGGCACCGGCGTCCCGCCCCGCCGCAACATGCTCGGCCAGGGCATTGGCCGTCAGCATCAGAACCGGCGTGCGCGCCAGTCCAGCGCTGCGCTCGAGGTCGCGGATCGCCCGTACCGCCGCCAACCCGTCCATCACCGGCATCTGCATGTCCATCAGCACCAGATCAAAGGGCCGCGCGGCAAAGGCCTCCACCGCCAGTTTGCCGTCTTCGACGCTGGTTAGCTCGGCATCGACACCGGCCAGCATGATCTCGATCACCTTGCGGTTGGCTGGGTGGTCGTCGGCCAGCAGAATCCGCATCGGACGCCCGTCGATCGCCTTGGCCTCGGCCGCGGCCCCCACATCCTCGGCTTCCGGCTCCTGACTAGCGGGCAGCACCAGTTCGAACCAGAAGACAGACCCCACCCCCGGTACGCTGGTGCAATCGAAGGTCCCGCCCATCAGCGCTGCCAGGTCGCGCGAGATCGCCAGACCCAGTCCGGTGCCGCCGAACCGTCGGGTGATCGAGCCATCGGCCTGCTGGAATCGACCGAAGATGCGCGCCTTCTGGTCGGAATCGAAGCCGACGCCGGTATCGCGCACCTCGAAGTGCGTGCGCTCACCGTCGACGGAGACCCTGACCACGACCGCCCCCTCTCCTGTGAACTTCAGCGCATTGGACACCAGATTCGACAGGATCTGGCGCACGCGAACCCCGTCGCCGAGCACCCGACGCTCCAGTTCGGGGGCCATCTCAATGCTCAGCGCCACCTCCTTCTGGTCGGCAGCGGTCTGATACAGGCCGACGACCTCACGCACGGCATTGCCCAGGTGGAACGGAGCCGGCTCGATCGCGACCTGGCCTGCTTCGATCTTGGCGCTGTCGAGGATGTCCGACAGCAGACGCTCCAGAGTGACGCCGGAGGCCCGCACCACCTCCACCATGGTGTGCTCACGTTCCGGCAGGTCGGATCGGCTCAGGGCATCGGCCATGGCCACCACCCCATTGAGGGGCGTCCGAATCTCATGGCTCATATTGGCCAGGAACTCAGACTTGGCCTGGTTGGCGGCTTCGGCCCGGTGCCGCGCATCCTTCAGCCTCTGACCCGTCCTGAACTGCCAGGCCATGGCCGCCAGCAGCGAGATGACGAACACGATAGAGAAGCCGACCAGCCAGCGTTGTTGCCCAACCTTTTCCTCCTGCAGACGGACGTTGGTATGGGCCGTCTCAAGCTGGCGACGTCGATCCGCCAACTGGGCCTGCATGTCGCCGCTGACCTGGCTGATGCCGGCGGAAAACCGCTGTGCCGCCTGGGTTGAAGCAGCATGATGATAGTCCGCCAGCCGGCGATAGGCCTCTTGCGACCGGCCTTCGGCAAACAATAGCTCTGCCTCAACCAGCGGAATGACCGTGAATCCCTCCTCGTGATAGACCCCCGCAGCTTCGGCGCGAAGGATCTCCGCGACATCGCGGCGGGCCTCGCGGAGGCGGCCAAGCCGCGCATTGGCGATGGCTCGCCTCGGCAACAGGTGCGGGGCCAGGAAGGCGGCGGGACCCAGATCGACGCCGAAGGGTTCCAGGCACCGCAGCACCCGCGCCCAGTCGCGCACGCCCTCAGCCACCATGGCGCAAAGGTTGGCGTCATAAACCGCCAGGCTTTCGAGCCCTGAGCGAAGGGTCAGACGATGGTGCGACTGGTACAGATCCTCGGCCAGGCCATAGTCGCCGACCTGAACCGCCAGTCGCGTCAGATTGTACAGGCTGTCGAAATCCGGGCGCGGATAGTCCTCACGCGAATAGTCCAGTTCGAACCGTCCAAACGCCGAGGAAGCCCCGGCGAAGTCGTTCAGCTTCATCAGGCCGATGCCGGCCACCTCCCACAGGCCCGCCAGCGCCGTATCGGCGTAAGGGGCATCGTCGGGAACCTGGGCCTGAACGTATGTCAACAGATTCAGGGCTTCGCCGATCCGGTCCTCGCCCATCATGTTCAGGGCCACCAGCCGGGTCGCGTGTGCCGCCACGAACCAGTCGGTCGCCTGGCGGCGCAGGGCATCCATCTGGCCGGCCACTTCCGCCTCGCCGCCATCGCTGCGGATGGCCAGGTCGTTGAGGCGGGCGATCATGACGTAACGCTGATCCGCCTGGGACCGCGCCGCATGCGAGAGCTGCTCGTTCCAATAGCGGGCACGACCAAAATCACCCTGATTCAGGAAGATCCAGGCCACATGATAAAGCCGGTTCAGGCCTTCGCGGTCGGCGCGTCCCAGAGCGGCGCGGCCGAAGGTTTCCAGTGCGTCGAAATTGGTCTGGGCAGCGCGGCGTTCGACCCTTTGCGCCAGTTCAAGTGGCGAATGGAGCGGGGCTGCGACGGCACCCGGCACAGAGACGACCAGAACCGCAAAGAACGTGGCCACGAGGGCCGATACTCCGGATTTCATACGCCTACCCAACCCACCAGCCGGTCGGTATGACGCTAATTGATTGAACAACGCTTAGCACCCACCCCTCCCAGGGGAGATGACGGATCTGATGGCGGCCCCTTCCCCGAACACCTTCGCCGGAAATCCGCTGGATCGCGCCGGGGATCATCGCGATGACGCCGGCTGGATGGCCGAACGCCTGGCGCGCACCGATGGGGCCTGTCTGGTCATCGTCAACGGCGAGCTCCTGGTCGAGCCAGGGACCGACGGCGAGCAGATCACCTGGCTCGGAGCCGAGGCGGCCCAGCGAGCCTCAGAGGCCGACCGGCTGTTTCTCGGGCTCTGGAAGAACAGCCCGGTCTTTGCCATTCGCCTGGCTGCGGATGAGATCGCGACACGCGGACGCCTCATCGACCTGAGGACAGCCGCGGCCATTCTTGCGGACGCCGAGGCCGCCATGGCGGGAACCGCCGCAAGCCTCTTCGGCTGGCACGCCCGACACGGCTTCTGCGCCAACTGTGGCCAGGGAAGCCAGATCACCAGCGGCGGCTGGAAGCGAATCTGCCCGGCCTGCGAGACAAGCCACTTTCCGCGTGTCGATCCGGTGGCGATCATGCTGCCGGTCTATGAAGGCGGCGATGAACCCGTCTGCCTGCTGGGGCGCCAGGCGGCCTGGCCCGCCGGCCGGATGTCGGCCTTGGCCGGTTTCATCGAGCCGGGCGAATCCATCGAGGAAGGCTGCGCCCGCGAAGTGCTGGAAGAGGCGGGACTTGGCGTCGTCAGCACCCGGTACCATTCGAGTCAGCCCTGGCCGTTCCCGCATCAACTGATGATCGGCCTGATCTGCACCGTCGATTCCGACCAGGCCCGCGCCAATGAAGCGGAGCTGGAATCGGTCGCCTGGTTGACGCGACCCGAGGCACGCGCCGTCCTCGAGGGGCACCATCCAACGATCAAGGCCCCGCCGCCGTTCGCCATCGCCCACCAGCTGATCCGGTCCTGGGCCGGTTGAGCGCGCTTGCGGGCTTGCGGGGCGCTGCCTATACCGCATGCAAAGCCGTCTCCGGCTAGCTGATTTCCAACAAGGTCGACCCTCGCCGATGCTCACCACCGTTCGTCGCCTGTCCAAGTCGTGGTTCGCCGCCATCATCATCGGCCTGCTGATCATCGGCCTGGCCGTGGTCGGCATGTTCGACCCCATGCGGTTCGATCTCTCGACCTATGTCGTCAAGGCCGGCGACCGCGAGGTCACCCAGCCGCAGTTCCGCCGGATCATCGACAATCTGAACGAACGCAACGCCCAGATGACGGGCCAGCGCTTCACCATGGCCGAACTGGTCGAGTCTGGTCAGCACCTGCAGGTGCTTGAGAGCCTGGCGAACGAAGAGAGCCTGTTTGCCTGGGTGTGGCGCACTGGGCTGCGGCCGGCCCAGGAGCTGGTCATGGATCAGATCCGGCAACAACAAACCTTCTTCGATCCGGTGTCCGGCCAGTTCAGCGAGGAAGCCCAGGCCCGTGCGCTGTCGGAATCCGGCATGACGCCGGCCGACTATGAGGACACCCTGCGTCACCAGATCGGTGCCGAACACTATGTCGCCGGGGCCGCCGCCGGCCTGCGCATGCCCGCGATCTACGGGGCTCTTGCCGCCGCCTATGCCGGCGAAACCCGCAACGGCCGCTGGATCCTGCTGTCGCCGTCCGACATCCGCGACGTTCCCAATCCTACCGATCAACAGCTGGGCACCCTGCTGAATGAGGTGGCCGATCAGGTGCGCGAACCGGAGTTCCGGACTGTGACCCTGGTGCGGTTCACCCCGGCCCTGGCCGCCGCCAATATCCAGATCACGGACCAGGACATCCAGGATCGCTTCAATTTCCAGCGCGAGGCCCTCAGCACCCCCGAGACGCGCAGCTTCGTGACCCTGACGGCACCGAACGCCCAGGCTGCCCAGACCATCGCCCGGCGCCTGCGCGCCGGCGAGCAGGCCGCAGCCGTGGCCGCCTCCTTGAACATCGAACCGGTCAGCTATGACGAGCAGCCCCGCTCTGCCGTGCCGGACGCCCGGGTGGCCGAAGCGGCCTTCGGCCTCGCCCAGGGAACCGTTTCGGATCCGGTTCAGGGCGAACTGGGCCTGGTCGTCATCAAGGTGACGGGCATCACCGCCGGCAGCGAGGCGACCCTGGCCGAGCACCGTCAGGCCATCGCCGACGCCCTTCGCATGGAGCAGGCCCGCGTGCGTGTGACCGAGATGGTCGAACGCTTCGTCTCGCTGCGCGAGAGCGGCACGAGCCTGCGCGATGCCGCAGCCCAGGCGGGCGGCACGGTCGCCACCTTGCCGCCGTTCACGGCCGAGGGGGCCTTGCCGAACGGCCAGCCGATGGGGGCCCCGACCGTTCTGTACCAGACCGCCTTCGATACGGCGGAAGGCTCCACCAGTGACGTCGTGGATGCCGGCCAGGACGAGTATTTCGCCGTCCATGTCGATGAGGTCCGCGAGGCCCGCATGCCGACCGTCGCGGAGATGCGCCCGCAGTTGGTCGAGTTCTGGCGCGGACGTGAGATCTCGCGCCGGCTCCAGGAGCGCGGCAACGCCATCGCCCAGCGCATTCGGGATGGCGAAGACATCGCGGCGGTCGCCCGGGCCGAAGGCCTGACCCTGACCACGCGGACCGGCGTCGGTCGCGCGGCGACCGAAGGTGCCAATGCCCTGAGCGAAGATCTCCTGGGTGGCCTGTTCGGTCAGCCTCCGGGCCAGGTGTTCTCCGGTCCGGCTGATCGCGAAGGCCGCTTCGTCGTCGGCGTCGTCGATGGCGCGACGGCTCCGGCAGCCGTGATCGCCGGTCGCCAGGCGGCGGGCATCCTGCCGCAGATGACCGGTCAGACCTTCCAGTCCGAGTTCATCCCGGCGATGCAGAGTGCCGCCCGCCAGGTCATCGAGGCCACGGTGTCCGAAGACCGGGCCCGGGCCGCGCTGGGCGTGCCCCCCGCAGAAACCCCCGCCCCCGACGCTCCGGCCCCGGAATGATCGCGGCGGACTTCGCCGACCGGTACCAGCGCGGCGAGGCTCAGGTCGTTTCCCGACGGCTGATCGACGACCTGGAAACGCCGGTGGCGGCCTATCTCAAGGTCGGGCGCGGTCGCCCCTTTGCCTTCCTCTTCGAGTCGGTCGAGGGCGGGGCCTGGCGCGGTCGCTATTCGATCCTGACCCTGCGGCCCGATCTGGTCTGGCGCTGCCGCAACGGCCAGGCCGAGGTTGCGCGCGGCCAGGCGGCGGTCACCGCCGAGGCCTTCGAGGCCCAGCCGGCTCCGGCCCTGGAGTCCCTGCGTGACCTGATCGTCGAGAGCCGCATCGACCTGCCCGACGATCTGCCGCCGATGGCCGCCGGCCTGTTCGGCGTCTTCGGCTATGACATGGTGCGTCTGGTCGAGCCTGTCGGGCCGGCCAAGGACGACCCCCTCGATCTGCCCGACGCCGTGCTCGCCCGCCCCTCGATCGTGGCCGTTTTTGACGGGGTCGCCCAGGAGATCATCGTCTGTACGCCGGTTCGGCCGGTCGAAGGCGTGACTGCCGAAGAGGCCCTGCTGGCGGCCAGACAGCGGCTCGACTTCTTTGTGGCCGACCTGGATCAGCCGGTGCCCGAGCCGGGCCCGGCGACCCCGACACCCAGGCCCGAACTGCTATCTGCGGTCGATGCCGAGGCCTATGCGGGGATTGTCGAGCGCGCGCGCGACTACATCCGGGCCGGCGATATCTTTCAGGTCGTGGCCGGCCATCGCTTCAGCGGCCCGGTCGGTTTTGAGCCCTTCGCCTTCTATCGTTCGCTGCGGCGGACCAATCCCTCGCCCTTCCTGTTCCATCTGGATTTCGGCGAGTTCCACCTGTCCGGGTCCAGCCCCGAGATTCTGGTGCGGTTGCGCGACGGCGACCTGACCATCCGCCCCCTGGCCGGGACCCGACCGCGCGGCCAGACGCCGGCCGAAGACGCCCGGCTGGAGGCCGAACTGCTGGCCGATCCCAAGGAGCGGGCCGAGCACCTGATGCTGCTGGACCTGGGCCGCAATGATGTCGGGCGGGTCGCCCTTCCCGGCTCGGTCGAGGTGACCCGCAGCTTCTTCGTCGAACGCTACAGCCATGTCATGCACATCGTGTCGAACGTCATGGGCAAGGCGCGGCCTGACCTTGATGCGGTCGAGGTCCTGACCGCCGCCCTGCCGGCCGGCACCCTGTCCGGCGCGCCCAAGGTCCGCGCCATGCAGATCATCGATGAGCTGGAAGCGACCAAGCGCGGCGTCGGCTATGCCGGAGCTGTCGGCTATATCGGAGCCGGCGGCGAGATCGACACCTGTATCGTGCTGCGAACCGCCCTGTTCAAGGACGGCCAGATGTATGTCCAGGCCGGGGCCGGACTGGTCGCCGACAGTGATCCGGCCATGGAATATGCCGAGACCCTGCACAAGTCCGCCGCCCTCAAGCGCGCGGCCGAGGAGGCCTGGCGGTTCAGCTAGCTGCCGAGGCTATGAAGGCTGTTCACCCGAGGGGTGCCGAGAAGCTGGGGTGGTGACGCCATCAACCCTTTGCGCCCCCTTTATCCCGGGCATCGTTGCCGTTGCATGCGACCCCCGGGCGGGGCGCGCCTCGCCCGGATGTGACCGCTAGTCATCGTCATATTGTACAACAATTACGGCTTGGCGTCCGACAAATCTCTTGCTCGCGGGCCTTGTGCCACCTACAGATGAAGGGGGTAGGCTTGGGCTGGCACCCGTATAAATCGCACACTCCGATTCAGGGTCAGACCTTGGCAGACACGATCGAGACAGTCGAAAGCGAAGAGGCCCCAGCCCTGGACCCGAAGGGGGCCGCCCAGACCGCAGAGACCGTGGCCCAAGCCCTGAGGTCGCGAATCCAGCGCAGCGACCTGGCCCCCGGCGAGTGGTTGCGTGAAGTGCGGCTGTGCAGCGAATTCGGCGTAGGCCGCTCGATCATCCGGCGCGCCCTTCGGGCCCTGTCCGACGATGGTCTGGTCGACATCGTCGAGAACCGCGGCGCGCGCGTTTCGGCCACGACCGTCGAGGAGGTCTTCGATCTCTATGAGACGCGGGCGGCGCTCTATGGCCTGGCGACGCGCTTTGCCTGTCTGCGCGGCTCAGACGAGATGATCCAGAGCCTGCTGGTCAAGATCGACCGGCTGCTGGAACAGGCCGAGACCGGCGTTGCCGCCGAAGATATCATCGAGACCAGTGAATCCATCTTCGGCGAGATGAGCGAATGCGCCAGCGCCGATGCCCAGCGCATGATTGCCTCGATCCGGCGTAAGACCCGTTTCCATTTTTCCTATGTCGCCCTGGCCGTGAATGCGAACGGCCCCGGGCCGTACAAGTTCTGGCGGGGCGTTCGGGCCGGCCTGATAGAGCGCGATGCCGACAAGGCCGCTCAGTGCGCCCGCGACATCCTCTACTACATGCAGGGCGAGGTCGCCCGGATGATGCTGGCGCGGGGCCCCCGGGCGAGGTCCGACGCGGCCCAGGCCGAAACGCCGAAAGCGCCCCGTCGCGCCGCAGGAGCGCGGAGCCGATGAAACCCGCAAGTCTGCTTCCGGCTGTTCCGGCCCTGATGATGGCGGCTCTGGTCGTAGCCGCCTGTGCCGGAGGCTCGGTTCCCGAGGCCCGCGCCGCCGGGATAGATGCGGCCCAGACCCCCGCCGCCGACACGCCGGAGATGGACGCCCTCATCAACTATTTGCGCAGCCACGGCACGACCGGCTTCATTGTCGTGCAGAATGGCGAGTTGCTGATCAACCGGACCTGGCGGCCGCCCGCAGGCGACGCCATGTTCGCCAACTTCGTCTATGGCGTCTCGGCCAACGGCTACCTGCTGGAGGATGTGGCCTCCCAGCAAAAGAGCTTCATCGCCGTGCTGGCTGCCATCGCCGTGGATCGCGGCCTGCTCGACGTCGAGCGCTCGGTCACCAGCTACCTTGGGGCCGGCTGGTCGCAAGCGACCCCAGACCAGGAAGCCGAAATCCGGGTGATAGACGTCCTGACCATGAGCAGCGGCCTGGACGAACAATTCCGCTATTCGGCCGCGCCGGGGTCGACCTTCTTCTACAACACGCCGGTCTATGCGGTGAGCAAGCGCATCCTGACCGCCGCCAGCAGCCAGACGCTGGAAGCGATCACGACTGAATGGCTGACCACGCCGGTCGGCATGTCGGATACGGCCTGGCGCCGGCGCCCCGCCGCCCTGGCTTCTGTCGGCAACGATACGGGTCTGGTGACGACGCCGCTGGATGTGGCGCGGTTCGGCCTGATGATCATGGATGGCGGCGTCAATCATGCCGGCGAGCGGGTGGTGTCGCGCGAGCAGCTTCAGGCCATGTTCGCGCCGTCCCAGGCCAATCCGTCCTATGGACGTCTGTGGTGGTTGAACAGCGGAGCCTATTCCGTTCGTGCCGCCGGTGCGCGCCGCGACGGGCCCCTGGTGCCGGCAGCCCCCACCGACATGGTGGGTGCCTATGGCGCGTTCGACCGTCGCCTCTATATCGTGCCGAGCCGGAATCTGGTCATCGTACGCACCGGGGCCGCGACCAACGAACACGATTTCGATCAACGGTTCTGGCTGCTGTTGAACGACGCTCTGGGGTGACGCAGCCCTTGCCCCGCAGCCGCCCCAGCCGCACAGACCACAAGGCCGAATGCCCCCGGCCCGGCGACACTCATGATGCGAGGAACCTGTGACCGACGGACGAATGCAGGCTTTTCCGCTGACGCTGGGAACGATCCTCGACCATGCCGCCAAATGGACACCCGATACCGAGGTGGTGACCGCGCACGGCGGCCAGCCGAGCGCCCGCATCAGCTATGCCGGACTGAGGCATCGCGCGCGCCGGGTCTCCAGCGTGCTGGCGCAATATGGAACGACCAAGGGCGACCATGTGGCGACCCTGGCCTGGAACTCCCAGCATCATATGGAGGCCTGGTACGGCATCATGGGGATGGGGGCGGTCTGCCACACCCTCAATCCGCGCCTGACGGCCAGCCAGCTGGCCTGGATGCTGGAGCGCTCGGGGGCCTCCATTCTGATCGCCAGCGCGGATCTCGAGCCCTTGGCGCTTGAGGTCTGTGACCTGGCCCCAGGCCTGAATCGCCTGCTGGTCATCGACGGCACCATGTCGACCGATCACAGCCGGGTAACGATCGACGTCCTCGACGAACTGATCGAGGGCGCAACCGGCGATGTCGTCTGGGGTGACTTTGACGAGACCTCGGCGTCTGGTCTGTGTTTCACCTCGGGTTCGACCGGCGACCCCAAGGGCGTGACCTACACCCACCGATCCAGCTATCTGCATACCTTGAAGTTGCTGGCCGCAGATGTGCTGGGAGCTCGTGCGGATGACGCCATCCTGCCGATCGTGCCGCTGTTTCACGCCAGCGCCTGGGGGCTGCCCTTCGCAGCACCGGCGGCCGGCAGCAAGCTGGTTCTGCCGGGGCGTCACACGGACGGGGCCAGCCTGGCGCGACTGATCGCCGAGGAAGGCGTGACGATTGCCGTGGGGGTCCCAACGGTGTTCCTGGGTCTGTGCGATCATCTTCAGGCGACAGGCCAGCGGCTGCCATCGCTACGTCGGATCATCTTTGGCGGGGCTCCGACGCCGCCGGCCCTCATGCGACGGATCGAGCGCGAACTGGGCGTCGAGACCCAGAACAGCTGGGGCATGACCGAGCTGTCGCCGGTGGGGGTCTTCAGCGTCCTGAGTGATCCTGATCGCAAGGCCGAGGTATCCGGTCGTCCGGCCCTGGGCGTCGATCTGATGCTGATGGACGAAAATGGTGCCCCGCTGCCGGAACAGCGCGAACAGGAAGGTCGTCTGCACGTTCGCGGCGCGGCCGTGATCGAGCGCTATTTTGGCCAGACCGAGACGGCGCTGGACGCCAACGGCTGGTTCGACACCGGCGATCTGGCGCGGCTCGACGCCAAGGGCAATCTGATCATCACCGGACGCGCCAAGGACCTGATCAAGTCGGGGGGCGAGTGGATCAACCCCGCCGAGATCGAGGCGCTGGTTTCCCAATTGCCGCAGGTTGCGCTGGCGGCGGTCATCGGCCGCGCCGATCCGAAATGGAGCGAGCGTCCGGTCCTGATCGTCGAGATGCGCGACGGACAGGAAGCGTCCGACGATGCCCTTCTGGGGCCATTGCGCGGCCAGATTGCCAACTGGTGGATGCCCGATGCCGTGATCCGCGTCGACGCCATGCCGCTGGCCTCGACCGGCAAGATCGACAAGATCGGCCTGCGCCGGGCCTACGGCAACCGCTAGATTTGGGTGGGACGGCCGCTGTCAGGCCGCCGTGTCGTCCACCCAGTCCTGCCGCAGGGGACGCGCCGCCAGGTAACCCAGCACCGCCGCCACGACATAGAGGCCGCATAGGCCGATGGCGGAATACTGAAGGGCGAGGTCGCCGAAGCGCGGCGTCATCACGTCGCTGACGGCCCCCAGCATCAAGGAGCCGGCTCCGATCCCGATCAGATTGTTGATCAGAAGGAAGCAGGCTGAGGCGGTGGCCCGCATATGGGCCGGGACCAGGTGCTGTGCGGCGGTCGTCAGCGGGCCGACGAACAGGATGTTCAAGG
The DNA here is from genome assembly GCA_963205025.1 of Pseudomonadota bacterium. Lineage (GTDB taxonomy): Bacteria > Pseudomonadota > Alphaproteobacteria > Caulobacterales > Caulobacteraceae > Brevundimonas. Next base: position 26,020 of record CAUJHO010000034.1, read on the forward strand.
CGTTCGGCACGACCAGAAGCACCCAGGCCCAGACCGGTGACGGTGACAGGAAGGCCGCAACGAAGAAGGGGGCGGTGCAGATCCAGGCGATGGCTGAGACCCAAGCGTAGGCCCCACGATCAGATCGGCCCAGCCGGTCCGCCAGCACTCCGCCGGAATAGACGCCGATCACACCCCCGACCAGCAGCAGCGATCCATAGAACCAGGACGTCGTCGGTAGATCGAAGCCGAACTGGACGATCAGGATCGACGGTGACCAGAAGGCCAGGCCATAGCCGCAGGTGCTGCTGGCCGCCGCCGCCAGGGCCATCAGCCAGAAGGACCGCTTCCGGGCCAGGATGGAAAAGACCGTTCCAACCGATACCCGCGCGGCGGCCTGGGCGGGCTTGGGCGGTTCCTTGACGATCATGCGGAAGACCGGCGCGATCAGGACACCCAGAACCCCTATCACGATGAAGGCGGTACGCCAGTTCACGGCCTCGGCGATCGCCGCCCCGAACAGCACCCCGAGCGCCAGGCCTACAGGGATCCCCAAGGCATAGACCGACATGGCCCGCGCCCGCTGGTGCGGCGGGAAATACTGGGTGATCAGGGCATAGCTGGGGGCCACGCCACCGGCTTCGCCGACCCCGACGCCGACCCGGAAAGCGAACATCTGCCAGAAGCTGCCGGCGAAGCCGCACAGGGCGGTGAAGGCGCTCCAAACCGTTAGGGAGACGGTGATCACCCAGGTCCGACTGGTCCTGTCGGCAATCAGGGCCAGGGGAATGGCCAGGGTGGAATAGAGAGCCGCGAAGGCGATGCCGCCGAGGGCCCCGAGCTGGGTATTGCTGAGGCCCAGGTCCGCCTTGATGGCGGGGGCCAGGATCCCGAGGATCTGCCGGTCGATCCAGTTGAAGGTATAGACAACCAGCAGCATGGCCAGAACCAGCCGGGCATAGCCGGGGCTGTGGGGCGGGCTCGAAGGTGACGCGGTCATCAGGGCCTCGATTGATCGTCGGAAGGGGCGTTCAGGGCGGCTGTTACCTTGGCCTGTGCGGCCTGGGCGGCGATGAAGGCCGGCCGCGATGACAGCCGCGCCCAGTAGTCGTTGATCTCAGGACTGAACTTGTGATCCAGTCCGAGCGAGCTCGCGAACATGAGCGGATAGCCGACGCACAGATCCGCCATGGTGAAGCGGTCCGCGCAAAGCCACTGCCGATCCTGAAGCGCCCGGGTCAGGTGGCGCAACCGAGACAGGAACCACTGGGAATAGTCGTCGGCGGCCTGGGGCTGGCGGCGCTCTACGGGTTCCAGCTGGCGATACCTCAGCACGATCGTCAGCGGAAAGGTCAGGGTCGCCTCGCTGCGATGCAGCCAGTCCAGCCAGAGCGGATAGTCCGGCTCGTCCATTCCCACGGCCAGGGGCGACGGGCCATAGCGGGTGGCGAGATACGGGGGGATGGCTGCGGATTCGGTCATGCGAGCCTCGCCGTCGATCAGCAGCGGGATCGTCCCCAATGGGTTGAGCTTGAGGTACTCGGGCGCGAACAGTCGCGGCGGAAACGGCAGGATGTGCAGACGATAGTCCAACCCCATCTCTTCCAGGGCCCACAGCGCGCGGAAGGACCGTGCATCGACACAGTGGTAAAGCTCCAACACGCGCTTGCACCCCACAGCCGGATGGTCGAGACCGGCAAAGCCCCGTTGGGACTTTGGAGAACCACGCGGCAATGTCAAAGTTTTTGTACGACAATCTTGTCAATTGCAGGCCAGAGGTCGAAAGGTGGGTCGCAACCGGATGGATCCGGCCACGGTCACTCCATCGGCGCTGACACGACAGCCTGGCTCAAGATAAGGGTCTTCGCCATGCCAACACCTCGACCCGAGACCCTCGGCTTCGATGCCGGTCGACTGAGCCGCCTGGATACGTTTCTGAAGACGCGATACCTGGACAGTGGACGGCTGCCGCACGCCCAGATCCTGATCAGCCGTCACGGCGAGCTGGCGCATTTCTCGAGCCAGGGCCCAGCCCGCGAAGGGTCTTCGCGGCCCATCGACGAGGGCTCGATCTTTCGCATCGCCAGCATGACCAAGCCGGTCACCTCGGTCGCCTTCATGCAGTTGCTGGAACAGGGCAAGGTCGCGCTGGACACGCCGGTGCAGGCCGTCCTGCCGGAGTTCTCCGACGTCGGGGTCTATGCGGCCGGCGGCGCGGGCGTTCCGTTCATGAGCAAGCCCCTGGCCGAGCCGATGCGGATGCTGGACCTCCTGCGCCACACCTCGGGCCTGACCTACGGCTTCCAGAACCGCACCAATATCGACGCCGCCTATCGCGAAACACGATCGAATGCTGGCCCCGTCGAGAACTGGCATGGGGCCGCCGACCTCGACACCTTTATCCGCGACCTGGCGACCGTGCCGCTGGAGTTCGTGCCCGGCACGGCCTGGAACTACTCGGTTTCAACCGATGTGCTGGGGGCCGTGGTTCAGCGCATCTCGGGCCAACCCCTGGATCAATATCTGGCCGAACACATCTTTAAACCGCTGGCGATGCCCGACACCGCCTTCTGGGTTCCGCCCGAGAAGGCCGGGCGTCTGACGGATTGCTACGCCTGGGTCGACCCCAAGGTCGGGCGCCTCATGTATGACCGCGGCGAAGACAGCGTGTGGCTCACGCCCCCGACCCTGGTGTCCGGCGGCGGCGGCCTAGTCTCAACGGCCCTGGACTATCATCGCTTCTGCCAGATGCTTCAGAACGGCGGCGTGCTGGGTGACGTCCGCATCCTGGGGCGCAAGACGCTCGATCTGATGACGGCGAACCATTTGCCCGGCGCGTCGGACCTGTCGTCGCTATCACGCTCAATGTTCAGTGAAACCCAGAATGCCGGCATCGGCTTCGGCCTGGGTTTTGCGGTCACCCAGGATCCGGCCAGGGCCATGATTCCTGGCTCGGTCGGTGAATTCTACTGGGGTGGGATGTTCACCACATCCTTCTTCGTGGATCCGGTCGAGGATCTGCACGTCGTCTTCATGACCCAGCTCAGCCCATCGCTGCTCTATCCGATCCGGCGCGAGATCAAGACCCTGGTCTATTCGGCCCTGATCTAGCCGAACGCGGCGTCTTCGCACCACAGCTACCCGCCACAAAGGCAAACGCCGCCTCCAGACGAAGTGGAGACGGCGCTTCCCGTCGATCCGGGTTGGAAGGATCGACTACCAGCGGTAGCTCAGGTTGATACCGATGGTGCGGGGGCGGTTGTAGCGGTTGGCCAGCGGGATCGTGCCCTGCTGCAGGCGCAGCACCACCACCTCCTGATCTGTCAGGTTGTTGACGAACAGGGCAAGGGTCCGGCGCTGGTGCTCAACACCGACGCGCAGATTGATGTTGTCGAAATCCGACAGCGGGATCTCGGGCACGGTGGCGGTCACCGTATCCTGGATACCGCCGCGCGCAGCGCTGTAGAGGACGTTCAGGAAGCCCGTCGCGTCGGCCCCCAGCGGCATGCGGTAGTTGAAATTGGCCGACCATGTCCATTCCGGCGTCTGGGCCACGGCGCTGCCCAGAACCGGAGCGCCCGGAGCGGTGGTGACCTCGGTGAACTCGGCATCCTGCCAGGCCGCATTCAGGTTCATGCGGAAGATGCCCGGGCCGACTCCAAAGTGGCTGTCGAGGGCGGCCTCGACGCCCTTCACTTCGGCCGTGCCGCCGTTGATGTTGAACAGCGAGGCGGCCTGGCCACAGACGTTCAGCACGCTACAGCCGTCGCTGACGCTGGCGATGGCATTTTCGGTCTGCGACACATAGGCCGACAGACGCACGAAGATGTTGTCAGTGACGTCCGACTTCAGGCCGATTTCATAGGCGGTGGTGTCTTCGTTGTCGTAGGTCGGCTGAAGCGGATTGGGGGCGACGGCAACGACCGTGCCGTTGTTGACGCCGCCAGCCCGATAGCCGGTGCCGGTACGGGCATAGACCAGCAACTGCGGCATCAGGCGGTAGCTGGCCGTCACGGCGTAGCTCCAGCTGCCCTGCTCGAAGGTGAAGGCCGACGGAGCCCCGATCGGGGTGGTCGTATAGAGGCGAAAGTCGCTCTGGCTGGCTTCCTTCTCATCGCGCGAATAGCGCAGGTCGCCGGTGATGGACAGGTCGCCCATCTCATAGGTCACCGACCCGTAGACGGCTGCGGAATCGAACGTCGACGGGACAACGCGGTGGCTGCCGAAGGCGAGCGGGAACACGGCCGGACAGGGCAGCGACGTCGCGGTCAAGCTGAAGCAGAGCGGAACCGTCGGCGTGCCGCCGCAAATGCTCGAAGTCGCCGTCAGGGCGCAGGGCGAGGTCCGCTGGTCGCGGATGTAGAAGTCCTCCTGCGCCAGCAGCTCGAAGCCGGCCAGCCAGGACAGGTTGCCGTCGGCGGCTTCGCCGGCGATGTGGACGTCCTGGTAGAAGGTTCGGTTGCGCGCGTCCGTGGTCGTTCCGCCCAGCGGATACAGACCAACCCAGCCCTGCTGCTGGAACGAGCGCTGGGTGTTCAGGTCGACGGCAGCGGCAAAATTCTGACGTGACCTCGTCTGCATGACCATCGAGGTCGAGGTCAGGGTGCCCCAGCCGAGATCATAGTTCATGATCATCATGCCGCGCTGGACCGTCTGCCTCAGATCGTTGGGAACATCCGAACCGATGTCGTAGCGCGGACCGAAATAGCCCATTGGCAACGCCGCGAGACGCCCGGCCGGCAGCACCCAGGTGTTGGCAAAGGTCGGCAGGTCCATGTCCTGCGCGTCGATCAGGAAGTTGATGTCCAGCGGGCCGGAATTGTAGCGGAGCTGGCCCCGGACGATGTAGCCCTCGGTGTGGTCGTAGTAGATGTCGCGGTTGGGGTTGTAGTAGATGCCGCCGGTCTGGCCGGTGACCTGGGCCCCGACCCGCACCGCGATGGTGTCGCTGAACTGGTGGTTCACCACGCCTTCCAGCGCCAATTGCTGCTGTTCATTGATGTAGGTCGCCGATACCCGTCCGGAGTCGCGGAACACAGGCTGGGCCAGCACGATATTGACCGTGCCGAACTCCGAGTTGCGGCCATAGAGGGCACCTTGCGGACCTTCCAGAACCTCGACGCGGGCTAGGTCAAAATAGTCGATGCGGCGGAAGTTGCGTCCGCCCAGAGTGCTGCTGCCGACGTAGGCACCATTGACGA
>CAUJHO010000035.1 GCA_963205025.1 Pseudomonadota bacterium
GCCGCACGACCGTGGCGGCGCTCAGGATGACAATGACGGCCAGGGCCAGCCACAGGGCCGACCCGGCCCAGTCGGAGCCAATGGACAGCAGGGCCGCCAGCCCGCATCCCGCCGTCAGCACGGCCATGCGGTGCGGTTTTGCGCCGGGACCGACGAAATCGGGGGCCTGGCCCAGCGCCTGGCCCAGCTCGCGGACATAGGCGGTCGTCACCGCCAGCACCGCCGCCGTCCATCCCAGCACCGGCCCGAACAGCGGATCATAGACACGCAGGGCGTAGCCGGCCCCCACCAGAAACAGAACGTCGGCGATCCGGTCGGGAAGCTCGTTCCAGATCGGCCCCACAGGGCCGCCGCGACCGTGTTCGACCGCCACCATTCCATCCAGCAGATTGGCCAGCAGCCTGAACTGGATAGTGAGCCCGGCGGCCAGCAGCCAGCCAGCGCGCACCGCCCCCTCGGCTTCGGCAGAGTTCCAGAAGGCCCAAAACCCCAGTCCAGCCAGCACCACGCTGGCCGCCGATACCGAATCCGGCGACACGCCGATCCGCGCCAGACCAGCGGCCAGGGATCGGGCCCAGCCCGTTCCCCTTGATTTCAAGGGCCGGCGGTTTTCAGTCATCGACGGCCTCCCAGGCTCCAGGTGTAGATGAAGCCATAGAGGGTCGAGACGGTCCATGGCAGGGCAATGGTCGTCACGATCTCCGGCGTTCCGGCCAGGGCGTGCGCCCCTGACAGGATCGCCGCGATGCTCAGGCAGCTGATCAGGGGCGGAACGAGGGCCCCCGCCAGCCCGGCGATCCGCACCCGCCCCCACTCCAGCCAGCGCTTGAGCCCCAGGGTCAGCAGGCCCGAAAGCGAGCCCTGAACCAGGAAGGCCGTCACCATCGCGCTGGTCCCGTGGATGCGATTGGCGAAAACGGCCCAGGCCCCCATGGCGACGAAGCCGAAGGCGACGTGGAGCGGTGTCGACCTGAGATTGATCATGGTGGTTGCGCCCGTGGCTGGTCACGGCTTCTATCCGCCGTGAATCGACCGAAAGGAAGTCCGTGCCCGATTCTGTCGTCCAGATGTTCGAGGCCGTGCCGCCCGCCCTGGCCTGGGGCCTGGGGGGCGTGGCGGGAACGCTGATCGTCGCCACCCTGATCATGCTGGCCCTGCCGGTGCTCAAGCCGTCGGGGGACTGGACCGAGCTGCGTCACCGAATCTGGTCCTGGTGGGTCATCATCGCCCTGGTCGTCGTAGCCATGGCCTTTGGCTGGGTCGGGGTGACGGTCCTGTTTGCGGCGGTCGCCTTCATCGCCCTTCGGGAGTTTCTGTCCCTGGCCCCGCTGCGGCGCGAGGATCGACTGATCGTGCTGTGGGCCTATCTGACGATCCCGCTCAGCTTCGGCCTGATCGTCCTTGACCAATACGGCATCTATCTGGTCGCCATCCCGGTCTGGTTCTTCCTGATCACACCCTTCCTGATGGCCCTGGCCGGCCAGACCCGGGCCTATCTGGCGACCGTTGCAACGATCACCTGGGGCGTGATCGTCTGTGTTTACAATCTCGGGGCCATCCCCCTGTTGATGCGGGTGCCGGCTGAAGAGGCCCCGGCCGGGGCCGCGGGCATGGTCTTTCTGCTGTTGCTGGCGACCCAGGCCAACGATGTCCTCCAGTATTGCTGCGGCAAGCTGTTTGGTCGCCACAAGATCCTGCCGACCGTCAGCCCGAACAAGACATGGGAAGGGTTCCTCGGAGGCTGGGTCCTGACGGCGGCGCTGATCTGGTTCCTGGCCCCCGTCTTCACGCCCCTGACGCCATTGCATGCGGCGCTGATAGCCTTTGTCCTGCCGCTGGCCGGGTTCGCCGGCGATGTCACCATGAGTGCGGTCAAGCGCGACCTGGGGGTCAAGGACACCAGCCGACTGATCCCCGGCCACGGAGGCGTGCTGGACCGGATCGACAGCCTGACCTTTACCGCCCCCCTCTATTTCCACCTGCTGGCCTACTATGCACTCGCCCGATACTGACGCCACGCGCCCGCCGTCGATGTTGCGTCAGATCTTCCTGACGGTCCTGGTTCGTCCCTTTGTCCAGGTCGTCACCGGCATGGATGTGATCGGGCGCGAGCACCTGCCGACGGACGGCCCGGCCATCGTCTGTGCCAACCACAACAGCCACATGGACGCCTTCATGCTGCTGAGCCTGTTTCCGGCCCGGTTGCTGCACAAGGTGCGCCCGGTGGCGGCGGCAGACTATTTTCTCGCCAATCCGGCCCTCAGCTGGGTGTCATTGAACCTGATCGGCATCTCGCCGATCAGCCGGACCGTAGCGCGCGGGGCTGACGTCCTGGCCCCGGCCCGCGCGGCGCTGGCGCGTGGCGAGATCATCCTGGTCTTCCCCGAAGGCACCCGCAGCAAGGACGGCGAGATGGGGCCGCTGAAGGCCGGCGTTGCCCGCCTGGCCGAGGCCTTTCCCGAGGTTCCGGTCATCCCGGTCTGGATCGAGGGTGCCGGCCGCGTCCTGCCCAAGGGCGCGCATACGCCAGTACCCATGAACTGCACCGCTCTGGTCGGCGAGGCCGTGGCCTGGCCGGGCGATCGGCCCCGGTTCATGGCGGCGCTCAGGGCACGGCTTGACGGTCTGGCGGCGGAGGCACCGCCCCAGCACTGGGCCGCGTAGCACCGCGCCGCCGCGCCAGCAGTTCCACGAAGATCAGCACCACGATCAGGGTCGTCGCCTGGATGGCCAGGCCTTCGGGGGCCATGGGCTGGCCGGGCACTGCCGCCACCGAAATCGGAGCCAGCAACAGGGCGATAAACAGGTTGTTGGCCAGGTGCGCGCCGATGGCAAAGGCCAGGCTGCCGAGCCGCAGCGCCGCCCAGCCCCAGACCATGCCGGACGCCGCGCGGGCCACGAAAGACACAGGATCAGGATCCCAGTGGACGGCCGAGAACAGCACGCCGTTGACCAACAGGATCACCAACAGGCTCTTGGTGAGGCCGCCGGTGATCCTGAGCAGAACCCCGCGAAACCCGATCTCTTCGGCTGCGGCAGCGAATAGAAGACCGACCGCGGCGGCCCCGGCATAGATCAGCCGGTCCCGCAGCGGGTCAGCCGGGTCCAGCACCGGCGCGATACCGCCCGGCTCCAGCCAGGTCATAACCGGCCACAGCACCAGCGCGACCAGAAACATCACCGTAAAGCCGATCAGAAGCAGACCAAAACCGCCTCCGGGTCGCGGCCACAGGAAGGCTCCGGGGCCGCGCTGATAGACGATCATCGCGGCCAGCAGCAGGCTGATCGCCAAGGTGAACAGAACCCCGGCAATCCCGGCAATAAACGTCGCTTCATCCGTCAGGTTGCTGGCCGTGAAGGGGCCGTCGAACATCTCCAGCTCGATCCAGCCGGCGGCCTGGGCGAGGGCGGCCAGCGCCCCCAGCCCCACCACCGCCGTCACCATGAAGGCGGCCGACAGCAGGATGAACAACAAAAGCCTCAGCCACGGACGCGTCGTCTGGGCACCGGCGACATAGGGGCCCTGGCGGGCGGCATCAGCGGCACGCGACCATGCGGCAGGTGACAGGAGGCTCAGCATGGCCTCAAGCGTTGCATCCCGGTCTGCGCCGGTCCAGAGGCTTGGGACATGAGAATCGTCGGCGGACAGTTTCGGGGGCGGGCGTTGGTCGCGCCGGAGGGAATGGGCACCCGCCCAACCTCGGATCGGGCGCGCGAGGCCCTGTTCAATGTCCTGGCCCACGCGGACTGGGCCCCGGACCTCAAAGGCGCGAGGATCATCGACCTGTTCGCCGGGTCGGGCGCGTTGGGCTTTGAGGCTGTTAGCCGGGGCGGGGCCTTCTGTCTGTTTGTCGAAACCGATGACGGCGCGCGCGGGGCCATCCGCGAGAATGCCGAGGCGCTGGGTCTGTTCGGACGCACACGCGTGCATCGTCGCAGCGCCACCGACCTGGGGGTGCGCCCCGGCTCGGCCGGCGAGGCCTTCGACATCGCCTTTCTCGATCCGCCCTACGGCAAGGGTTTGGGCAAACAGGCTCTGGCGCGCCTGATCGAGGGCGACTGGCTGGCCCCCGAGGCCGTGGTCGTCTTCGAGCGGGCGGCGGACGACCTCGACTTCAGCGCGCCCGGCTATGAGCTGATGGACGAACGCACCTGGGGCGCGGCGCGGGTGTGGTTTTTGAAGGCCAGCTCTTAGTTCTTGTCTCGCGGCGGGAACGGATCATTCCCAGGAGCCACTGTGTCAGAATCGCGGATCCGCCCGTCCGGTCGGTGAATGACCGCTTCTCCGCCACCCTTTCGCTCAATGATCTGGCGCGCGCGATCCAGCGCATCTTTCTGGGTAGGAAACACCCCACTCGCGCGATCTGCATGGGGCTTCTTAACAGCCCATCCATCCGGGTGAGGGACGATGTGCCGATTGTTTTCTTTCGTCATTCCAAGCCTCTATGTTCGCGGAACGTTACAAGAACATAATTTCGCGGGTTATGCAACCAAGAATTGTGCAATCGAGAAGCCACTCACCGTCTCATTGCAGCGCCAAGGCGGTCCTCACAGTGATGTCGACACCGGCTAACTTCGTGCCATCGGCCACTCCTTCTGAGTCCCAACAGCGACGTCACTTGCCTAGCTTGGGGCGGCGGGCCATGACCGTCACATGACGAACCTGTTCTCGACGGGCACCCCATGAACGGCCGCGTTCTGATCATCGCCGGATCGGATTCCGGCGGCGGCGCGGGCATCCAGGCCGACATCAAGGCCGTGACCATGCTGGGCGGCTTCGCCACGACGGCGATCACGGCCCTGACGGTGCAGAACACCCTGGGCGTCTCGGACGTGCACGCGGCACCGATCGACATCATCCAGGCGCAGGCGCGGGCGGTGCTGGGCGACATCGGCACCGATGCGGTCAAGACCGGCATGCTGGGCACCGTCTCGGTGGTCGAGGCCGTCGCCGGCCTGCTGGATGAGGCCGGGGCCCCGGCGGTGGTCGATCCGGTGATGGTCGCCAAGGGCGGGCATTCGCTGTTGCCGCGTCAGGCGGTCGAGGCGGTGAAGGCCCTGATGATCCCGCGGGCGTCCCTGATCACGCCCAATGCCCCGGAGGCCGAGGCTCTGACCGGGCTGGCGGTGCAAGACCTCGATGGCCAGAGACGGGCCGCCGAGGCCCTGTTGGAACTCGGCGCCGCCGCCGTCCTGGTCAAGGGCGGTCATGTCGAGGGCGAGACCCTGATTGATGTGCTGTTGACCCCGACCGGCGAGACCCTGCTGGAAGGGCCACGCATCGACACGACCTCGACCCATGGCACGGGATGTACCCTGGCCAGCGCCTGCGCCGTCGGCATCGCCCAGGGGCTGCCGCTGGAGGCCGCCGTCGCGCGCGCCTGGGCCTATGTCGCCGAAGCCATTCGTCGCGCACCTGGCTATGGAAAAGGACACGGCCCGCTCAACCACGCTTGGCCGCTGGAGGACTGACGCGCATGGACGCCTATCCGCTGTTGAACCGTCCGCTGGACCTGGGGTTCACGACGCTGAGGAACCGGGTCCTGATGGGTTCGATGCACCTGGGCCTGGAAGAGGTACCGGGCGGCTTTCAGCGCATGGCGGCCTTCTATGCCGAGCGGGCGCGTGGCGAGGTCGGGCTGATCGTGACCGGTGGCATCGCCCCCAATCTGAAGGGGCGTCCGGCCCCGATCGGGGCGGTTCTGGCGACCGAAGACGAGGCCGATCACCACCGTATCGTCACCGACGCCGTTCACGCCGAAGGCGGCAAGATCGCCATGCAGATCCTGCATTTCGGGCGCTATTCCTATCAGCCGGATCTGGTCGCCCCCAGCGCCCTGAAGGCCCCGATCAACCCGTTCGTTCCCCACGCCCTGACGTCCGAAGAGGTCGAGCAGACCATTGAGGATTTCGTCGCCTGCGCGGCGCTTGCCCGCCATGCCAGCTATGACGGCGTGGAGATCATGGGGTCCGAGGGATACCTGATCAATGAGTTCATCGCCGCCCGCACCAACCAGCGCGATGACGACTGGGGCGGCGACTATACCCGGCGCATGCGTTTCCCTGTCGAGATCGTGCGGCGCGTGCGCGAGCGCGTGGGGGCGGACTTCATCATCATCTATCGCCTGTCGATGCTGGATCTGGTCGAGGGCGGCTCAACGCTGGAAGAGGTCATTCAGCTGGCCCAGGCCATCGAGGCGGCAGGCGCGACCATCATCAATACCGGCATCGGCTGGCATGAGGCGCGGGTGCCGACCATCGCCACCAAGGTGCCGCGCGGGGCCTTTGGCTGGGTGACGAAACAGCTGATGGGCAAGGTCGGCGTGCCGCTGATCGCCACCAACCGGATCAATACGCCGGAAGTGGCCGAGCGGCTTCTGGCCGAGGGGGCGTGCGACATGGTGTCGATGGCGCGGCCCTTCCTGGCGGATGCGGAATTCGTGGCGAAGGCGCGTCAGGGCCGGGCCGAGGACATCAACACCTGCATCGGCTGTAATCAGGCGTGCCTGGATCACATCTTCTCGCTGAAGATCACCTCGTGTCTGGTCAATCCGCGCGCCTGCCACGAGACCGAGATCGTGATCACGCCGACCGAGGCCCCCAGGTCCATCGCCGTGGTCGGGGCGGGGCCGGCGGGGCTGGCCTTTGCGACGACAGCGGCCGAGCGTGGGCACCGCGTCACCCTGTTTGAGGCCGACGATCAGATCGGCGGCCAGTTCAACATCGCCAAGACCATTCCGGGCAAGGAAGAGTTCTACGAGACCCTGCGCTACTTCAGGCGACGGCTGGATCAGACGGGCGTTGAGGTAAGGCTGAACACGCGGGTGTCGGCGGATGATCTGGCGACCGGCGGCTATGACGATGTGGTGCTGGCCACCGGCATCACCCCGCGCGGGCTGGACGTCCCCGGGGCCGACAGCGATCGCACCTTGAGCTATCTGGATGTGCTGCGTGACCACCGGCCGGTCGGCGAAAAGGTCGCCATCATCGGTGCCGGCGGCATTGGATTCGATGTTGCCGAGTACATCACCGACGCCGGCGAACCGGCCAGCCTGAACCCGACCGTCTTCTTCGCCGAGTGGGGCGTGGATACCAGCTATCAACACGGCGGCGGCCTGACCGAGCCGCATCCGCCCGAGGCAGAGCGCGACGTCTGGCTCCTGCAACGCAAGACGTCGAAAGTCGGGGCGGGCCTGGGCAAGACCACGGGCTGGATCCACCGGGCGGGCCTCCAGGCGCGCGACGTCCACATGATGCCGGGCGTCACCTATGAGCGGATCGACGATCAGGGCCTGCATCTGACGGTGGGCGGCGAGCCCCAGACCCTGGCGGTCGATACGGTAATCGTCTGTGCCGGTCAGGAGCCGAACCGCGACCTGTTTACGGCGCTGGAGGCCAAAGGCGTCACCGCCCGCCTGATCGGTGGGGCGGATGTCGCCGCCGAACTGGACGCCAAGCGCGCCATCCATCAGGGCGTGACCCTGGCCGCCGAAATCTGAGCGAGGACCCGATGACCGCCACATCCGCAAACCTGACGCCCGCCGTCGCACAGTCACTGGCAACCTGGCACCGGCTGGTTCAGACGCGCGATATGACCGACTTGGCGGCGATCATCCACCCGCAGGCAACCTTCCGCTCGCCCATGGCCTTCAAGCCCTATCGCTCGCGCGAGGCGGTGATCCTGATCCTGTCGACGGTGATCACCATCTTCGAGAATTTCACCTACCACCGGGCCTTCGCCGGCGAAGACGGGTTGAACGTCGTGCTCGAATTCAGCGCCGACGTTGGGGACAAGAGCCTGAAGGGCATCGACATGATCCGCTTCGACGAGGCGGGCCTGATCACCGATTTCGAGGTGATGATCCGGCCCTTGAACGGCCTTCAGGCCCTGGGTGCCGAAATGGGCGCCCGCCTGGCACAGTATCTTCCTGCCTATAAGGGCTAGACGGATCGTGACCCTCGCCCGAGCCGACGAACTCGCCGACATCCTGCGGGCCAGCCCGGACGTGATGCACGTCCTGACGACGGTAAGGGCCTTGCGCTTGCCGGACTGGCGGCTGTTTTCCGGGGCGGTCTATCAGACCGTCTGGAACCACCAGACAGGGCGACCTCCTGCCTACGGGCTCAAGGACTTCGACATCGGTTTTTTCGACCCCGACACCTCCTGGGATGCCGAGGACGTCTTCATCAAGCGGGTCGCCGCCGCCTTCGACGAGCCATTCCGCTCGACCGTCGAGGTCCGCAACCAGGCGCGGGTGCATCTGTGGTTTGAGGATCGGTTCGGGGAGCCGTATGCGGCCCTCAGAGGGACCGACGAGGCCCTAGGCCGCTTCGTCTGTCCGGCCTTCGCGGTCGGAGTGAGGCTGGAGGACGACGACACGATTTCCGTCGCCGCGCCGTTCGGCCTGGACGATGTGTTCGACATGGTCCTGCGCCCTAACCCCAACCGGCCCGAGGCGGGGGGCTGGGCGCGGGCCACGACCTCGGCGCAAGGCCGCTGGCCGGAATGCCGGGTCATAACCTGACATCAGACGCGCCTCGGCTACCGCCTCGGCCGCCGGCGGTCTTGGCTGGATTTCATGCCGGGGCTAGGCGGTTTGCTCGGAAGGGGCGTGCTTTCCCGAGCCGGCCTGATCCAGCAGTCGTCGAAGTCGGATCTGGATCGGCTTGTCGATCAGGTGATGGAAGACGATGGCCGCCGCCAGAACCGCGACCAAGGCCCCGATCCATGTCCACCAACGGGTCTGGACCCCCAGGGCATCCAATCCGCTGAACCACAGGGTCCCCACAATGGCGTGGGTGATGAACAGAGCAAAGGAGACGTCTGCCGCCGCCTTGATCGCGGGCGTACGTCTCAGGCCGAACCCGTCGGCGGAAACCACCAGCGTACACAGGGCGACGATCGATACCAGGGCGCTGAACTCCGATCGCTCCGGGGCCTGGATGGCAATGACCGCCCCGAACGCGGCCAGGCCGCTGGCCAGGGCACTCGCCCGCCCGACGGCTCGGCCCTGAATGAAACGAGCCAGCAGCGCCCCCAGAACGAACAGCGGCAGGGCCCTGATGACGCCGTACTGGAACGACAGATCATAGAGCGATGTGCCCAGCGTCGCCTCGCAGGCGAGAGCCGCCAAGGCGAGAATCCCGAACCCGGTCACGAGGGCCCAGCCGCGCTCCTTGAGCGGCTGGGTGAGCTTCCAGATCAGCGGGAACAGGACGTAGCAGACGACCAGGGCAGACAGGGTCCAGCTCGGCTCATTCCAGCTCGGCTGGGAGGTCACGCCCCAGGCATGCACGAGCAGGGCCTGGTAGAGGAAGTCGATCGGCTGGAACCGCTCGGGTGAATCCGCCGCGATGCCGGCCAGTCTAGCGACGACCAGCAGCGCGGCGAAGCCGAACAACACAATCAGATGTGCCGGCCAGATCCGTCCCAGACGCCGGGCCGTGAACAGCATCGGGCTCAGGCGCAGATCGTCGAGGGGGTCTCCATAGGCCCGGCCCAGCACATAGCCGGAAACGATGATGAAGAAGTCCGTCGCCAGCCAACCCCGGTCGAGCATCGGATAGGTCGCGGTCAGGTCGATCGGGGCCGACGAGCCGAAATGGAACAGGACGACGAAGGCGGCCGCGCCGAAGCGAAGCAGATCCAGCGCACCGGCCCTCGCCCCGCGGCTACGCGCGGTACCGGCTTGTACCTCAGACACGGCTTGCCACTCACCAAAACGGGACACGGAGGCGAGCTGCTGCAACCCTTACGCCAGGGCCAAAGGCAAATCAGCGCCCGCCAGGGCGGATGCTGATCAAGTAAGGGGCTGATGAGGCCTGGACGTCAGGCGGCCGGTTGCGCCGAGGCCGGTGTCGAGCGCTCGGCGGCGGCGACGGGCCCGTCAATCTGGGGGATTGCCCCGGCGACGTTGACCGCGACATCAGAAATGTCGGGGGCCTGGCCGTCGGTGCGTCCGGCATCCGCGCGGGCCATGTCGCCCGAGGGCTGGACCGACTCCGCGAACTGCGAGGGCCGTCCACGCCGACCACCGAAGCGGTAAAAGATGTGGCTGCCGACCTGCGTAATGCGAACCAGCGAGCCGCTCCAGCGCGGATTGACTGCCGTGGTGTGGAAATGGGTAGCATTGCCGACCGGCGCATAGACATGGCCGCTGAGCGCGTTGGCGGCAACGCGGCGCGCGCGCTCCCAGGCACCGCCCTCGCGACGACCCCGCATGGAGCCGTTGCAGACGAAGCTGAACTGGCAGCCCGTGCGGCGACCAGCACCCTGATAGACGACGCCACAGACGGTCTGGGGGAAGGCTCCATGGCGGGCCCGGTTCAGGACCACCTGGGCTACGGCCTGCATGCCGGCCTGGCCCTCTCCGCGCGCCTCGTAATAGACGGCGGTTGTCAGGCAATCGAGATCGCGGGACGATTCCAGTGCGCCATTGAGACGGAACGGACGAGCCGGATTAACCGTGGTGCCGCCGCGCAGGCCGGCGTCGGCCGTGGCGCTGGTGCTGGCGCGGGTCAGGGCGGCCTGGCCGCGACGCTCGAGCAGGGCCGTCAGCTGGGCCGAGCGGCGGTCGCGCTGGGCATCGCCGGCGACGGTGTAGGGATCATGACGGCGCGCGATTTCCAGCGCGCTGGCGTCCAGGCCTCCGACGGCGGCGGCGACCGCTTCATCGGTGAAGCCGGAATCATAGGCCCCCGCCATGCGGTAGGCCTGACCGCGAACGGTTGCAGACTGCGCGACTGCGCCACCCAGATAGGCCATGCCGACAGCCGCGCCCACAACGCCTCCGAGAACCACCGCAGCGACCGAGGCGCGCTGGCGGGACATGCCGTTCTTGAGTGTCTGGATCAGGCTGCGCGCACGTTCAGGCGCACGCAGATGCGCGAATAAAGTCACCGTTCCGGTATCCTCTGCGACGAGAGCGCCCTGGCTCCCCGACGAATTCACCCTGGTCGCCTTTCGGGCCGGACTCAGGATGCAGAAGACGCGCGATGGGGAGGTCCCGCCGCGCGCCGAGACGCGCATTAGCCATCGGAATATGGCCCGAATGAGGTCAAAACGCAAGAATTTGCTGCACTGCAACAAAATCAAGGGCCTGGCCTGACAATGGCGCGGCGTCAGGCAGGCGCAAGGCTTGGACAGCAAGGCTGCGCGTACCTTCCGCTTTCCGCAGACACGCCTTCGCGTTGCAGCGAAGAAGCCGGATTTTGTCGTGGCGACGTCCTGTCGCATGCCCTCTCAGGCGAGAAAGCGCCCGGCTGATTCGCCTGTTCGGTAGCTATTCCGCCGCGATGTTGGATCCGTCCGGAGCGGTCCACTTCAGCTTGGGCTGACGCGCCGCACGGGTCTCGTCCAGGCGCCGCAGGGGGGCGTGGAAGGGCGCGCCCTTGAAGCGGTCGACGTCCCCGGCCTTGGCCGCCGTCGCCAAGGCCCGCATCGCCTCGATGAAGCGATCCAGCTCTGCCTTGGATTCGGTTTCGGTCGGCTCGATCAGCATCGCCCCATGCACGACCAGGGGGAAATACATGGTCATGGGGTGGAAACCTTCGTCGATCATCGCCTTGGCGAAATCGAGCGTGGTGATGTCGGTACCCTTCAGCCATTCATCGTCGAACAAGGCCTCGTGCATACACGGGCCGTCGGGGAAGGCAGGACTCATCAGATCCGACAGGCGGGCCTTGATGTAGTTGGCGTTCAGCACCGCGTCCTCGGCCACCTGGCGCAGACCGTCGGAGCCATGGCTCATCATGTAGCTGAGGGCCCGGACATACATGCCCATCTGACCCTGGAAGGCGCACAGGCGTCCGAACGCCGCCTTGGCCTCGCCTTCGGGGCGTTCGATCAGGTCGAAGCCGTCCTCGTCGTGCACCACCCACGGCACCGGCGCGAACGGGGCCAGGGCCGCCGACAGCACCACCGGACCGGCACCCGGCCCACCGCCGCCGTGCGGCGTCGAAAAGGTCTTGTGCAGATTGATATGCATGGCATCGACGCCCAGGTCGCCGGGCCGCACGCGACCGACGATGGCGTTGAAGTTGGCCCCGTCGCAATAGAAATAGGCCCCGGCCTCATGTGTCAGGCGGCTGATTTCCAAAATGTCCCGCTCGAACAGGCCACAGGTGTTGGGGTTGGTCACCATGATGGCGGCGACGTCATCGCCCAGCTTGGCGGCCAGGTCAGCCACATCCACACGCCCATCGTCGGTCTGGGCGACCTCGACCACCGAATAGCCGACGAAGGCGGCGGTGGCGGGGTTGGTGCCATGGGCCGAGGTCGGCACCAGCACCTTGCGGCGCTTTTCATGTTGGCCCGACGCCTCATGCGCAGCGCGAATGGCCATCAGGCCGCATAGCTCGCCGTGCGCGCCGGCCTTGGGCGACAGGGCGACCGCCGGCATGCCGGTCAGGGTCTTGAGCCAATGGGCCAGGCTGTCCATCAGTTCCAGCGCGCCCTGAACGGTCGATTGCGGCTGCAGCGGGTGGATGTCGGAAAAGCCCGGCAGCCGCGCCATCTTCTCGTTCAGGCGCGGATTGTGCTTCATCGTGCACGAGCCCAGCGGATAGATGGCCAGGTCGATGGCGTGGTTCTTCTGGCTCAGGCGCACATAGTGGCGCATGGCCTCAGGCTCGCTGAGACCCGGCAGGCCGATGGGATCGCTGCGGACCAGGCCACCGAGGTCGGCCCCGGTGCCCTTGGGCTCAGGCAGATCAACGCCGGTCTTGCCCCAGCCGTCGCCCTCGAAGATCAGGGCCTCGTTCTGCAACAGGCCGCGACCGCCGGTCAGGGTCGGGTGCTTGTAGTCGTGATCGACAGTGTTCGGCGCGGTCGGACGGCCGACGGTGTTCATGGTGGTCATTTAAAATCACCGCTCATCCCCGCGAAGGCGGGGACCCAGTTCTGTCCAGCGAGGTGCCGGCGTTTCAGGACATTCGATTGTGCGTCATGACCTTCTGCGGTCATCCAAAGGACTGGATCCCCGCCTTCGCGGGGATGAGCGGAAAACAAGGAACTCATCCCGCCAGCACCTTCCCCAGCATCCCGGCCAGGATCTTGATGTCGGCATCCAGCGTCGTCTCGGTGGCGGCGACCAGCAGCACATCGTCCATGCCGGCCTCGGGGTTCAGGCGGCTGTAGGGGACGCCCGCCAGGCAGCGGTATTGGGCCATGAACTCGACCACCTCTTCTGCCCTGCGCCCGTTCGGCAGGCGGATTGCGAACTCGTTGAAGAAGCGCGGGGTCAGGATTTCGACGCCCGGGATGGCGGCCAGGGCGTCGCGCGTCGCCTGGGCCTTCTCGTGGTTGATCAGGGCCAGACGGCGCAGACCGGTCTCACCCAGCAGGCTCATGTGGATCGAAAAGGCGAGGGTACACAGACCCGAGTTCGTACAGATGTTCGACGTTGCCTTGTCGCGGCGGATATGCTGCTCGCGGGTCGACAGGGTCAGGACGAAGCCGCGCTCACCCTCGGCATCGACGGTTTCGCCCGTCAGGCGGCCCGGCATCTGCCGGATCAGCTTTTCGCGCGTGGCGAACAGGCCGACGTAGGGGCCGCCGAAGTTCAAGGCATTGCCGATCGACTGGCCCTCCGCGGCGACGATATCAGCCCCCATCTCGCCCGGCGACTTCAACAGGCCCATCGACACCGCCTCAGTCACGACGACGATCAGCAGGGCCCCGGCGGCGTGCGCGGCCTCGGCAATCTTGCTGACATCGGTGGCGGTGCCGAAGACGTTGGGAGTCTGGACGACGACGCAGGCCGTGTCCGGCCCGATCTGGGCGATCACGGCATCCTCGGCGTCGATGGCGGGGGCCAGCACCTGGGTCTCGACGCCGACGGCGTGAACCACCGTCTCGGTCGCGGCGACATAGTGGGGGTGGACGCCGCCGGAGATCACCGCCTTGTTGCGGCGGGTGGCGCGGGTCGCCATCAGGACGCCCTCGGCCATGGCGGTCGAGCCGTCATAGAGGGACGCATTGGCCACCTCCATGCCGGTCAGGGCCGCCACCTGGGTCTGGAATTCGTACAGGTACTGAAGCGTGCCCTGGGCGATTTCCGGCTGGTACGGCGTGTAGCTGGTCAGGAACTCCGACCGCTGGATGATGTGATCGACCGTCGCCGGCACATGGTGGCGATAGGCCCCAGCCCCACAGAAGAAGGCCACTGACCCTGCCACCGTGTTCTTGGAGGCCATCGCCGACAGGGCGCGTTCGACCTCCAGCTCGCCGGCCACGCGCGGCAGATCGACCAGGCCGTCGCGCCGCGCCTCAGCGGGGACATCCACGAACAGATCGTCGATCGACTTGGCACCGATGGCCGCCAGCATGGCCGTTCGGTCATCAGGGGAGAGGGGCAGGTAACGCATCGGAATCTCAGCGGGGTTCGACGCGCATTTCGGCGCGCAGGGAGTTGGCGATGTAGCACTCGTCGTGGGCGAGCCGGTGGCATTCGACGATCAGGGCAGGGTCGGCCTGACCCTCGTAGGTGACATGGGGTCGGAGCGTCACGACCGCCATGTAATCCTTGCCGGCCTCGTTCTTGGCCATTTCGCCGTCGGCCTGATCTTCGTAGGCGGTGACGATCAGCCCCTTCTTGCGGGCGATGGCCAGGAACCACAGCATGTGACACGCCGAGGCCGAGGCGACGAGCGCCTCTTCCGGGTCGACGGCCGACGGATCGGACCCTGGAACCGACGGCCCGGCCGAGGCGCGCACGACCGTGTGCCCGTCAAAGCGCCATTCGTGCACACGACTGTACTGGCCCGAGCGATGATCCTCGGCCGAGCCGGTCCAGGTGACGGTGGCGGCGTAGCGGTCGGTCATGTCCTAGAGGGTCTTGAGATATTCGTCGTAGGCCGCCTGATCCATCAGGCCGTCCAGTTGGGCGGTGTCCGGCACCTTGATCCTGGCGAACCAGCCCGCACCTTGCGGATCCTGATTGACGGTTTCCGGCGCGCTGCTGAGGACAGCATTGCCTTCGACGACCTCGCCGGTCACCGGCGCATAGACGTCAGAAGCCGCCTTGACGGATTCGACGACGGCAAAGCTGTCGCCGGCGACGACCTGCCGGCCAGCCTCGGGAACCTCGACGAAGACGACATCGCCCAGCGCCTCAGCGGCGTGGCTGGTGATGCCGATGGTGACGACGTCACCTTCCAGGCGGACCCATTCGTGGTCACGGGTGAATTTCATGGGGCTCTCCTCAGGCCTTGGGTTTGCGATAGTAGCGTTGGGCCACGAACGGCATGGCGACGACCTCGGCGGGGGCGGCCTTGCCGCGCACGATGACCTGCAGGTCGGTGCCCAACTCAGAAAGTGCCGGCGGCACATAGCCCATGGCGATGTTGCGGCCCAGCGTCGGAGACGGCCCGCCCGAAGTGACCTTGCCGATGACATTGCCGTCCATGTCGGCGATCTCGGCACCTTCGCGGGCCGGAGCCCCTTCCTTGACGATCAGGCCCACGCGCACCCGCGACGGCCCATCAGCCAGCTCACCCAGCACGCGCTCGGCCCCATTGAAGTTCGCGGCCTCCTTGCGGGACTTGGACAGGGCGAAGGTCAGGGCCCCTTCGACCGGGCTGGTCGTCGGATCGATGTCGTGGCCATGGAGCGGCAGGCCGGCTTCAAGGCGAAGGCTGTCGCGGGCACCCAGACCGATCGGCTTGACCCGGGCGTCCTCCAGAATGGCATCCCAGATGCGGTCGGCCTGATCCGCCGGGACCGAAATTTCATAGCCGTCTTCGCCGGTGTAGCCCGAACGCGAGACGTAACAGTCAACGCCGAACAGCATCACCCGCGCGCTGTCCATGAAGCCGAAATCGGCCAGCAGCGGCTCGTGCGCGGCCATGACCTCGGCGGCCTCGGGGCCCTGTATGGCGATGAGGGCGCGGTCGTCCAGAATGGTGAGCTTGGCGTCGCCCGACAGATTGGCTTGCCAGAAGGCGAAGTCCTCGTCCTTGTTGCCGGCATTGACGACGACGAACAGGCCGTCGTGATCCGGCTTGCCGGCCATCAGGTCGTCGATGATGCCGCCCTGATCGTTCAGCAGCAGGGAGTATTTCTGGCGTCCTTCCTTCAGGACGGCGTAGTCGCCGGGCACGAACCGCTCGAACTGGGTGATGGCATCGGCACCGGTGATCTTGCACTGGCCCATGTGCGAGACATCGAACAGGCCGGCGTGCTCGCGGGTCCAGCGGTGCTCGGCCAGAACCCCTTCGTACTGGACCGGCATGTCATAGCCGCCAAAGCCGACCATACGCGCGCCGCGACGACGGTGGTTGGCGTTCAGGGGGGTGGTCTTCAGTTCGCTCATGGTGTCGGCTCCTCCTACGGGCGTGTCCCGCCCGGCAGAGCCCCCGCTGTCTCGTGGCCTGAGAGATTCCGGCCCTGGATCAGGCCTTGCTCCGTCGGCGAACCCGGCCGGGTTCTTTCCAGCGTTTGTTGTGCTTCGCGGTCCTTTTGCCTGAGCGTTTCCGGGGCGGTTGCGCCTTCGGCTCCGGGGCTGGATACGCCGCCCCGATCTCTCCCGCGAGAGCGGCTCCAAAGGCCCTGACTCCGTTGCGGAGTCAAGCGTCGCCGCCTAGACAGGTGCCGACCTTCGGAAATCCTTCTCAGGAACACGCCCATGACCGCCCCCGCCACTCTTGAAGCCTGGCTCGCCGGATCAAATGCGCCCGAGGGCGTGGTCGAGGTTCTGACGGTGCTGGGGCGGACCTGCGCGGAGATGTCCGTGGTCGTCGCAGGCGGCGCTTTGACCGGGGTGCTAGGGGCGTCCGGCGTCGTCAATGTCCAGGACGAGGAGCAGAAGAAGCTCGACCTGATTACCAACGACATGCTGACCGAGGCGCTGCTGGCCTGTCCGGTCGTGGCGGGCGTGGCGTCTGAAGAAATGGACAACAGCCAGGCCGCCGGCCATGCGACGGGTCAGTGGCTGGTGCTGTTCGATCCGCTGGACGGCTCATCCAACATCGACATCAATGCGCCGGTCGGGACCATCTTTTCGATCCTGAAGTCGCCGACCGCGACCCCGACTGACGCCGACTTCCTGCAGCCAGGCCGCGACCAGGCGGCGTCTGGCTATGTGCTCTACGGGGCCCAGACCATGCTGGTGCTGACGGTGGGGTCCGGCGTGGTCGGCTTTACCCTGGCCGGCGACGGTGCCTGGCGGCTGACGCATGAGGACATCCGCATTCCGGCCGACACCAAGGAGTTCGCCATCAACATGTCGAACCAGCGCCACTGGGCCGAGGGCGTGCAACGCTATATCGCCGGCTGTCTGCAGGGGGTTGAGGGGCCTCGGGCCAAGAACTTCAACATGCGCTGGGTCGCGGCCATGGTCGCCGATGTTCATCGCGTGCTGATGCGTGGCGGCGTGTTTCTGTATCCGTGGGACAAGCGCGAGCCGGGCAAGCCGGGCAAGCTGCGTCTGATGTACGAGGGCAATCCCATGGCCCTCTTGGTCGAACAGGCCGGCGGCAAGGCGACCACCGACGGGGTCCAGCGCATTCTCGACGTCGAGCCGACCCAGTTGCACCAGCGCATCCCGATTGCGCTGGGCTCTGCCAATGAGATCGATCAGGTCGCGGCGGCGTAGGCCTCGACCTCGGCGATGCGGGCCGCCTTCTGATCGTCGGGCAGGAACGACCCCTCAAAGCTGTTCCTTGCAAGGCGCGTGACCTGATCGCGGGTCAGGCCGACGGCCTCAGCCAACTGGATGTAGTTCTGGTTCACATAGCCGCCGAAATAGGCAGGATCGTCCGAGTTCAGGGTGACATGCAGCCCGCGCCGCAGCATCTCCGGCACGGGGTGATCCTTGAGGTCATGCACCACGCACAGTTTCAGGTTCGATAGCGGGCAGACCGTCAGCGTCATCTGATTGGCGGCCAGGCGTTCGATCAGGGCTTCGTCTTCCATCGAGCGATTGCCGTGATCCATCCGGTCGATGTGCAGCAGATCCAGCGCCTCGCGGACGTATTGTGGCGGGCCTTCCTCACCGGCGTGGGCGACGCGCTTGAGGCCCATCTGGCCGGCGCGATCAAAGACGCGCTGGAACTTTGACGGCGGATGGCCGACCTCTGACGAATCCAGACCGACGCCGATGATCCGGTCCAGCCAGGGCTCGGCGGCCTTGAGCGTGTCGAAAGCGGCGCCCTCGTCCAGGTGTCTGAGGAAACACAGGATCAGGCTGGAGGAGACGCCCAACTCGGCCTCGGCGGTCTTCATCCCGGCCAGCAGGCCGTCGGCTGCGACGGCGAACGGCAGGCCGCGATCGGTGTGGGTCTGGGGGTCAAAGAAGATCTCGGCATGGCGCACATTGTCCGCCGCCGCCCGCCGGAAATAGGCCAGGGCCATGTCGTGGAAGTCGGCTTCGGTCTGAAGCACATTGGCCCCGGCATAGTAGATGTCCAGGAAGTCCTGCAGGTTCGAGAAATCATAGGCCGCGCGCACGGCCTCGACGCTGTCGAACGGGATCGCGACCTTGTTGCGCTGGGCGAACTCGAACATCTGTTCCGGCTCTAGCGAGCCTTCGATATGCAGATGCAATTCGGCCTTGGGCAGGCCGGCGATGTAGGTGGACAACTGGGTTTCGGCCATGCTCTCTCATAGAAGTGACGGAACGCGGATCGAGGAATAGCGTTCGTCTCGTATCAGCTTGGGAGCATCGACATGGCAGACGAAAAAGACAAGACAATCATCATCAACACCACGCCCGGTGTCATGGGCGACGGCACCGAGGAACAGAACCTCGGCCAGCCGAGCGATCCGTCCAAGCGGATCACCAAGGAAGAGGTCGAAGAAGCCTTCGGCGAGAAGAAAGACTAGGCGAAAGCCAGGTCGGTCGCTAACGGCCCGCCTTCGATCCGGCGTTCAGATCCTAGCAAATGGAACGCGATCGGCAGCGGCCTCAGCGATCTGCCGGCGTTGCCTCGGGTCCGGGTGGGTCGCCCCGGGAAACCCTGGTCATGTTGAGGAGGGCAGTATGTTCGTGCGTCGCGCGAACGCACTCAGCAGGATGGCTGACGCGACGGCGCGTTTCCTGAAAGGCCCGGTCGAACAGGGCATCGAGCGCGGGCCGGTAGGAGAGATTCCAGATTCCGGCGGATATCCTTGTATTGGTGTCGGTGACCGCGTGAGACTCGACCTGGGCCGCCGTCGAGAACAGGTTAAGCTCGGCGGGTGAGCCGAACCCGACGCTTCCGGCCATGTTGTAGATGTAGTCTCGCGCGGCATCTCGGCGCGCGTCTGCAAAGGATTGCCAGTTCCGTCGCGCCATCCACTCCGTCTCGCCGTAACGACGAATACGCACCTCGGCCGAGGTCGCTTGCGAGTCACCCACACGCGCCGCGTGAATGACATGGAAATAAAACAGCGGCCCCCGCGCGCCGGTCGCGAGATCGGTGATGTGATAATACATGTTGATCATCGGCAGGGCCCGACCGCGAAGCGCCGTCTGATTGGGCGGTCGCCAGGTTGCCAGACCCGAGACGGGTTGCCCGTCTTCCAGCAGGATCTGCATGATGTGCTCCCCGGCCGGCCCTCGCACGACCCCTTCGCAGACTCGCTGCTGCTGGGCGTGGGCCGGTGCCGAAATCGCCGCCATCATCGACAGGGCAGCCAGCGCAAGGGCAAGGATTCTCATAAGGGACTCCCGAGCACGAACGCCTGATACACTACGGGAAGGGTCGCCAGAGTTCAACCTGACCTACATCTGGGAGGGTGTTTCGATCCCCAGTAGATTCAGGACCGTCTCGAGCTGCTTGAGCACCGCCTCGGTCAGGGCCAGGCGTGCGCCACGGGTGGCCTCGTGGCCCGGAGCCAAGATCGGGCAGGCGGCGTAGAACTTCGAAAAGGCCTGGGCCAGCCGATAGGCGTGCTCGGCCAGGGCGTTCGGCCCGCGCCGGTCATAGGCCTCCTGAACGGCCTGATCGAAGGCGTCCAGCACCAGCGCCAGTTCGCGTTCCGCCGGCTCGATGATCTCGATGTCGCCGACCGTCGCATTCTCGGTCGCCGCGCGGCGCAGCAGCGATTTGATGCGGACGGCCTGGTAAAGCAGATAGGGGCCGGTCTTGCCCTCGAAACTGGTGAACCGATCCAGATCGAAGATGTAGCTGGTGCCGCGCCAGTTCGACAGGTCGGCAAATTTGAGGGCGGCGACCGCCACCTTGGCGGCGATGCCCTCGAACGCTTCGGGGGACAGGTCTTCACCCAGACCGGCCTCGTGCAGACGCGCGCGCGCCTTGTCGCGGGTCATCTCGATCAGGTCGGCCAGCTTCAGCACCCCGCCGGCGCGGGTCTTGAACGGCTTGCCGTCCGGCCCGTTCATGGTGCCGAAGCCCAGGTGCTCCAGCTGGCCCGGCTGGGCGTAGCCGGCGAGATAGGCGGCGCGGAAAACCTGTTCGAAATGCTCAGCCTGGCGCTGGTCGACGACGTAGAGGACGAGGTCGAAACCCTGTTCCTGGCGTCGATCCAGAATGGTCGCCAGATCGGTCGTGCCATACATGGCCGAGCCTTCGGACGAGATCACCAGCAGGGGGTCGGGGCTGGGGACCGTCACGACCGAACCGTCAGCCAGTTTCTTGGACTTCGTCTCGCCGTCGCGGGCGACATGGATCACGCGCGCGCCCTGGTCGTCGACCAGCAGTCCGCTGGCCTCCAGGTCTTCGACCATGCCGGGAATGAGGGGGTCGGCGTCGGCCTCGCCCTTCCACAGGTCGAAAGTCACGCCCAACGCGCCGAAGTCGCGCTGAAGTGCCTTCATGGAGACGTCGTGCATGTGTTTCCACAAGGCGCGATAGCCTGGACGTCCGGCCTGGAGTTCGGCGGTGGTCTTGCGGGCGCGGTCGCGGAAGGCCGGATCCTCCTTGGCCCGGGCGGCCGCAGCCGGATACAGGCGCTCGAGATCCTCCAGACTGACCGGGCTGTCGTCGGGATAGGGACCGTCACCCTGGAAGTCGACGGCCTTGCCCTCATCTTCCAGCGCCGCGATCAACAGGCCCATCTGGAAGCCCCAGTCGCCGAAATGGGCGTCGCCCCAGACGGTGTCGCCGCGGAAACGGAACAGGCGCTTGAGGCTCTCGCCGATGATCGACGAGCGCAGGTGACCGACATGCATCGGCTTGGCGACATTGGGCCCGCCGTAGTCGATGACGACCCGGCGCGGCTCGGCCACGAGTGAGGCCCCGACCATCGGACTGGCCGAAAGCTCGGACACGCGCCGGGCCAACGCCGCATCGGTCACCCGCAGATTGATGAAACCGGGCCCGGCGATCTCGATGGACGCGATATCGGGATTGCCATCCAGGTGTGCCGCGACGCGCCCGGCCAGTTCGCGCGGGTTGGCCTTGGCCTGTTTGGCGGCGGCAAGCGCACCGTTGGACTGGAAATCGGCCAGGTCAGGCCGATCCGACGGGCTGACGCGCGCCAGGTCTTCGGGCAAGCCTTCGGCGGCGAAGGCGGCGCGAACCGCTTCGCTCAGACGGCTCTTGAGATCGCTCATTCGCTGGGTGCGCCGGCGTTGGCGCGGAAGCGGGCACCGTTGCGGTTGAAGTCCGCCATTTCAGGCGTGACGTCGAAACCGACCAGAACCTCGAAGTTCGAACCGGAAACGGAAATGTCACGACGCGGAATGGTCAGGCCGCGAATCTGTTCGGTGACATAGGTGCGATCGCTGCCGTCGAAATCGACCGGCAGGTCAAAATACTGCTTGGCCAGGATGGCCGAGTTCCGCTCGGTGACCGCGACCCAGTAGCGATAGGTGCGCTGACCGCTCTCGGCCTGGGGGCCGCGTCCGAGGTGGAACAGGATGTCCATGTCGATGCGGATCGGGTCGGCCTCGCGATAGACGCATTCCGCCTCGATGCCCTCGATCTCGCCCGTGTAGCCGACGGCCGAATAGGTCTGCTGACCGCCTTCGAACTCTACATAGCGGGCGGCGTCATAGAGAATGCGAACAAAGGGGCAGGGGCCGGCATTCGGGCGCTCGCGCAGCGGCGCGGGTGTGGCATCGAACTCTTGGTCGCGCCGCTGGCGCTCATCCTGGTTGCGCTCCTGATCCCGATCCTGACCCTGGCCGGGCTGGTACTGAGCCAGGGCAGGTGTGGCGATGGCGAACAGGGCCAGAGCCGGAAGGATGAAGGCGAAGGGACGACGCATGAGAAACCTAGCGAGCAAGCGAAACGGGCCGCCGGACGGCGAAGCCACGACGCTTGCGCGTGATAGCGGCTAAACCGAGGCATCGCAACGCGCGCAAGCTGGCCTTCGTCGCGTTGGATCGCTACCTAGGCCGGGTGACCGACCCCGCTTCGCCTCGCCATCATCTCATCGTGCGCCTCGCCACGCCGCGCGGCTTCTGTGCCGGGGTGGATCGAGCCATCCAGATCGTTGAACGCGCGCTGGAAAAGTACGGCGCGCCGGTCTTCGTGCGGCATGAGATCGTCCATAACCGCCATGTCGTCGAGCGCCTGCGGGCGCTCGGGGCGGTCTTCGTCGAGGAACTCGATGAGTGCCCGACGGATCGGCCGGTGGTCTTTTCGGCCCATGGCGTGCCGAAGTCTGTCCCCGCCGAAGCCCGCCGCCGCGAGCTGTTCTACCTGGATGCAACCTGTCCGCTGGTCTCCAAGGTCCATGTCGAGGCCGAGCGGCATTTCGCGGCGGGCCGCCAGATTGTGCTGATCGGCCACGCCGGCCACCCCGAGGTCGAAGGCACCATGGGGCAGCTGCCCGAAGGGGCCGTCACCCTGATCGAGACGCCGCAGGATGCCGAACGGTTCGAGCCGCGCGATGCCGCCAACCTGGCCTATGTCACCCAGACGACCCTGTCGCTGGACGATACGGCCGCCATCATCGGCGTTCTGAAGCGCCGCTTCCCGGGCCTGCCGGACCCGCACAAGGAAGACATCTGCTACGCCACCACCAACCGCCAGGAGGCCGTCAAGCGTATCGCCGCCGACAGCGACCTGGTGCTGGTGATCGGGTCGCCCAACTCTTCGAACTCGGTCCGCCTCGTTGAGGTTGCGCGCCGGGCGGGCGCGCGGGCCGCGCGCCTGATCGACGACGCCCAGGCCGTCGACTGGACCTGGTTCGACGGCGTGTCGAAGATCGGGATCACGGCCGGAGCCTCGGCCCCCGAGCCCCTGATCGAGGCGCTGTTGGCGGCCATCACCGAGCGCTTCGACGCCGAGGTCATCGAGGATTCGGGGGCGCGCGAGACCGTCACCTTCAAACTGCCGCGCGTCCTGGCCGAGGGTTGAGCTTGCCGCACATCACCATTCACACCGACGGGGCCTGCAAGGGCAATCCGGGACGCGGCGGCTGGGGCGCGATCCTGCAGTCAGGACCGCACGAAAAGGAACTGTGGGGCGGCGAGGCCGAGACGACCAACAACCGCATGGAACTGACCGCCGCCATCATGGCGCTGGACGCCCTGAAACAGGCCAGCGACGTCGATCTCTTCACCGACAGCAAATACGTCATGCAGGGCATTACCGAGTGGATCGGCGGCTGGAAGGCGCGCGGCTGGAAGACGGCGGACAAGAAGCCGGTCAAGAACGAAGACTTGTGGCGTCGGCTCGACGAGGCGCGTCGACGCCACCGCGTCAAATGGCACTGGGTCAAGGGCCATGCCGGCCACGAACTGAATGAACGGGCCGACGCCCTGGCCAACCGCGGAATCGACGAGCTGTAGCCGACGCCTATTCTTCGCGGCGGCGCTGGTTGGGCGGCAGGTCTTCGTCGGCGTTCGGCAGGGCCTGGCGGCCCACCGTGCCGAGAAGCTGCTCAAGAACCGTCAACTCGCGGCCGCGCGTCGGTGTCTCCCGCTCGTTGAGGGCCAGCTGGCGGCCGTCGTCCAGGCTGAGATTATCGACGCCGATCACCCGCCCCGAATCGTCGAAGGTGATCTGGGTCACCGAGCGCTGGGTCACTTCCGGCAGGTTGAAGGTGTATTTGGCCGTCGTCTGCGAGACGTAGAACCAGACGCTCTCAGGTTCAAAGGTCGAGACCACCGAAGGCGATCCCAGGCGCGCCCGCACGGTGTCGCGCGTATCGGTGCCGACGACGATGTCCGCCGGCTGCACATCGACCGGCTGGAAGCCGTGACGCGAAACCTGGGGGGAACAGGCCGCGACGGCCAGAACGGCCGAAGCCAAAAGAGCAGCACGGAGTACGGCGGACATGGACGGTTCCGAATTTGAGCGGCCTTTGACCTAGCGCGCACGGAGGATTAGTTCAACGCCAAGACCGAAATGGGGCGAACCAGGCGTGCTTGAACGGCTTTTCAGACCTCGTCAGGCGCGCGTCGCCGGCGAGGCCCTCTACGCGGGACTGGTCGAACAGGCCCGGCGTCCCGAACTGTACCGCGATCTGGGCGTCGATGACCGCATCGACGCGCGCTTCGAGCTCTATGTCCTGCATCTGAGCCTGTTGCTGGCCCGACTGAAGGCCGATGGCGAGGCGGCGGCCGATCTGGGCCAGGTGGTCTTCGACACCTTCGTCGGTGCCCTCGACGATTCGCTCAGGGAGCTGGGCGTGGGTGATCTGTCGGTCGCCAAGAAGATGCGCAAGCTGGGGGAGGCGGTTTATGGGCGCATGCTCGGCTATCAGCGGGCCCTGGAGGTGTCCGACCGCGAGGCTCTGGGCGGGTTGTTGGCGCGGGCCGTCTATGGCGATGAGGCCCGCACGGTCGAGGCGGCGCGGCTTGCCGGCTATGCTCTCGACACCCATCTGGCGCTGTCAGATCAGCGGCTTGACGATATTCTGAGGGGACGTCTCGCCTGGCCAGGAGAGATTTCGTGAGTACATCAGCCGTCTGGACCGACCGCGTTCGCCTTGACCAGATCGGCCAGGGCATCGAGCGCCATCTGGTGGCCGGCGCTGAGGCGCGGGCGGGCCTGAAGCAGGCGCTGGATCTGGCCGAACTGTCGCGGCTGGAGGCCGATCTGGACCTCAAACCTGCGGGGGCCGGGTGGCGCCTGAGGGGACGTATCCAGGCGGACCTGGTCCAGACCTGCGGCGTGACCCTGGAACCCCTGCCGTCGGTGGTGGATTCAGCCTTTTCGGTCGACCTGGTCGCAGCCGACCCCGCCAGGTCCGACGATCAGGCCTTCGACCTTGATCCCGATGGGCCCGACGGGCCGGACATTGTCGAAGGCGGCAGCATCGACCTGGCGGCCTATGTCGCCGAGCACCTGGCGCTGGCGGTCGATCCGTGGCCGCGCAAGCCGGGGGCCGTGTTCGAGGCCCCGGCCGGTCCGGCTGAGCCCTCGCCGTTCGATGTGCTGAGAACCCTGAAGTCCGACAAATGACCTCAGGTAAGGATTTCGCGGCCACCGGCTTGCATCAGACGGTCCGGGCGCTATCGTCCAGCGTCAATTTTCAGTTCGCGCGCGGCCCCGCGTGGCGTGCGGCGTAGGCGACCAGAGCATCGTGTCATCCACAACAGTCATTTCTGTCGACGCCATGGGCGGCGACCACGGCCCCAGTGTTACCGTCGCCGGGGTCGAAACATTCCTGAAGGCGCAGGGTCCGCAGCGCGCGCGCTTCATCCTTCACGGCGACGAAGCCGCGATCACAGCCCAGCTGGCGAGGGCACCGCTGGCGCGCGCCGCCAGCGAGGTCCGCCACACCGATCAGGTCATCGCCATGGACGAGAAGCCAGCCGTCGCGGTGCGACGCGGCAAGGGATCCAGCCTCTGGAACGCCATCCAGTCGGTCAAGTCGGGTGAGGCGTCGGCCGTTGTGTCGGCAGGCAACACCGGGGCCCTCATGGCCCTGTCCAAGCTGATTCTGCGGATGTCGGCACCTGGCCTGGACCGCCCGGCCATCGTCGCCAGCTGGCCGACCATCAAGGGCGGGCACACTGCCGTCCTCGATGTCGGAGCCAATGTGTCGAGTGACGCCAAGCAGTTGGTCGAATTCGCCATCATGGGGGAAGCCTTCCACCGGGCCGTCCATCATGTCGAAAAGCCGTCGATCGGCATCCTCAACGTCGGGTCCGAGGAGATGAAGGGCCATGACGAGGTCCGCGAGGCGGCGGCCCTTTTGCGTTCGGGCCGCTTTGACCTGGACTACCAGGGCTTTGTCGAGGGCGATGATCTGTCCCGCGGCGTCGTCGATGTCGTCGTCACCGATGGTTTCACAGGCAACATCGCCCTGAAGACGGCCGAGGGCGTGGCCCGGTTCATTTCCGGCCTGATGAAGGACGCGCTTCTGTCATCGCCCTTGTCGCGGGTCGGAGCCATGCTGGCCTACGGGGCGTTGAAGGCTATGCGACGCAGGATCGATCCCAATTCGATCAATGGCGGACCGCTGCTGGGCTTGAACGGTCTGGTCATCAAGAGCCATGGCGGGGCCGACGCGCGCGGCTTCAACTCGGCCCTTCGGGTGGCCATCGACCTGGCTGAAAGTGACTATATGACCAAGGTCGCCGAGAATATGGCCCGGCTTGATCTGGGCGAAGACGCGCCCGCTGCTGTCGAGGTGGCCCAGTGACCGTCATTCGTAGCGCCGTCACGGGCGTGGGGGCCTATCTCCCCGAACACGTTCTCACCAATGCTGACCTGGCGGAGGTCGTCGACACCTCGGATGAGTGGATTCAGGAGCGCACCGGCATCAAGGAGCGACGTCAGGCCGCCCCCGATCAGCCGACCAGCGACCTGGCCACCGAGGCCGCTCGCCGCGCCCTCGAGGCCGCGGGTCGAACCGCTGATGAGGTCGATCTGATCATCGTGGCGACGACCACCCCGGACCAGACCTTCCCGGCCACGGCGGCCATCGTCCAGCGCAAGCTGGGGGCCGGTGTCGGCGCGGCCTTCGATATCCAGGCCGTCTGTTCGGGCTTTGTCTATGCGCTCAGCGTGGCCGACGGCTTCGTGGCGCGCGGCCTGTCCAGGTGCGCTCTCGTCATCGGGGCCGAGGAGATGACCCGGCTGATGGACTGGACCGATCGCGGCACCTGCGTCCTGTTCGGAGACGGGGCCGGGGCGGTGGTTCTGGAACCGGTCCAAGGCCAGGGCACGACCGAAGACCGTGGCCTGCTCAGCTTTGCCCTGCGCTGTGACGGGAACCGGACTGATCTGCTTTACGTCGACGGCGGGCCGTCAACGACGGGGACGGTCGGCCACCTGCGGATGGTCGGGAACCAGGTTTTCCGGCACGCCGTCGTCAATATCGCCGAGGCCATCGAGGCGGCCTGCGCCGCCGCCGGTGTGAGCATCAGCGATGTCGACTGGTTCGTGCCGCACCAGGCCAACCAGAGGATTATCCGCGGCGTCGGCGAGCGCCTGGGCCTGGATGAGAACAAGGTGGTGACGACCGTGGCCTGGCACGCCAATACGTCGGCGGCGTCGATTCCGCTGGCGCTGCATACCGCGATCGAAGACGGACGGATCAAGCCCGGCGACCTGGTCTTGCTGGAGGCCATGGGCGGCGGTTTGACCTGGGGGGCCTGCGCCCTTCGCATGTGACGGGAAAACGGGCCTTCCGTTAACCCCCATGTTCGCGTAACAGATTGGTGGCATTCAGATGCCTTGGAGGGAGGGCTGCTGAAATGGCAGGCAAGACGGTGACGCGGGCGGATCTATCCGAGGCGCTGCACGAAGAAATTGGCCTGTCCCGACAAGAGTGCGCCGGCCTGGTCGAGCGCGTCCTGGACATGATCGTCGAGACGCTTGAGCGCGGCGAAACCGTTAAATTGTCGGGCTTTGGCGTGTTCCAGGTGCGTGACAAGCGCGCCCGCATGGGCCGCAATCCCAAGACCGGCGAACCAGCCGCCATCGTTCCGCGTCGGGTCATCAGCTTTCGGGCCTCTCAACTTATGAAGGCCAAGGTCGACGGCGCAGGCTCTTGACCAAGGGCCCCGACGCCTTTCGCACCATCTCCGAGGCCTCGGACGAGCTCGGCGTGCCGCAGCATGTCCTGCGGTTCTGGGAAACCAAATTCACCTTCATCAAGCCGATGAAGCGAGCCGGCGGGCGGCGACTGTATCGTCCGGCCGACATTGCCGTGCTGCAGCGGGTCAAAATACTCCTGCACGACGACGGCATGACCATTCGCGGCGTACAGAAGCTCCATCGCGAACAGGGTTTGAGCCGAATCCTGGGACAGCAGGCCGAGCCGGCGGCTGTCGCGGCGGCATCGTCCGCACCGACCGAATCCAGGGCCGGAGACGCCCAGGTTTCGGCTACGGACATGGCGGGACTGAGGGCGGCGCTGGCCGCTGTCGAGGCCGCAAAACGCCGACTGGACGCCGCGCTCGGGGCCTGAGCGATTTCCGTTTGCGGCCCGCGCGGGCCTTGTCTATACGGGCGCCTCTCGGAGCGTGGCGCAGCCTGGTAGCGCACTTGACTGGGGGTCAAGGGGTCGCAGGTTCGAATCCTGTCGCTCCGACCATTCCCTTGACCCAGTCCCCGGCCCTCAGCCCTTTTCGCCCCACTTGATCAGCGGCAGCACGGGTACGCCCCAGGCCAGGCCGGCGACGGCGAAATACAGCACCTGGGCCCACCAGGCCGGCGGGATGAACCGGGCCAGGCTGACCACAGCCCAGACATAGAAGGCCAGGAAGGCCAGAATGCCGACCGTGGCGATGGCTTTGCGGGTGCGGGGTCCCATCACCGTGCTCCAGAAATCGAAAACGCCGCAGGCCCGGCGGCCTGCGGCGCTGTCGTATCGGATTTGATCGTCTCTAGCGACGGCGGATCAGGCCGAAGATGAACAGCAGGATCACGGCCCCTCCCGTCGCGGCGGCCAGCGAGCCCCAGAAACCCTCGATCGGGATGCTCAGGACATTTTCGGACAACCACCATCCCAGCAGGGCCCCCAGCAGACCGACGATCAGATTGGTCAGGATGCCATGTCGGCGACCTGTGACCTGCTCTGCGATCCAGCCAGCGATGACACCGATGACCAGGGCTAGCAGCCAGCCGTTTTGTTCGAACAGTTCCATGAGAAGTCCCTTTCCAGCGCCCCGACCCTCCCGCCGGGTTCAAGAATGACAATGCGGGTGGCGCGAAGGCGGGTCCTTGGGCTAGAGCCACATCGACAGACCTTATCGCTCCTCCCGAGCTGCACAGTATGCTGCGTTTCCAAAGTCTCCAAGACCGTTCCGTTCCCACGGCCGTTTGGCTGGGCTCAGTCGCCTTGCTGGTCACCGCGATGGTGGTGGTGGGGGGCATCACCCGATTGACCGAATCCGGCCTGTCGATCACCGAATGGGCTCCGGTGACCGGGGCCTTGCCGCCCCTGTCCGACGCCGAATGGAACCGGCAGTTCGAGGCCTACCGTCAGACCACCCAATATGCCCAGCTTAACGCCGGCATGAGCCTGGAAGCATTCAAGGGCATCTTCTGGTGGGAGTGGGCGCATCGGCTGCTGGGTCGGTTGATCGGCCTGGCCTTCGCCCTGCCGTTCTTCGTGCTGTTGGTCCTGCGGGAAATCCCGCAGAGGTTGGCCTGGCGGTGCTGGGTCCTGCTGGGTCTGGGAGGTCTGCAAGGGGCGGTCGGCTGGTGGATGGTCGTGTCGGGCCTGGCCGGCCGGGTTGATGTCGCGCCCGAGCGCCTGACGGTGCATCTGGGGCTGGCTTTGGTCATCTTCGTGGGGCTGGTGTGGACGGCGCTCGAGGCCTGGGCCGGCGAAGATCATCACCGCCCGCCGCAAGGGTGGAGCCGGGGAGCCGCCGCGCTTCTGGCGCTGGTTTTTGTCCAATGCCTGCTCGGCGGACTGGTCGCCGGCAATGACGCCGGTCGGGTCTTTACCGACTGGCCGCTGTTCGAGGGCGCGCTGTGGCCGCCGATCGACTGGAGCCTGGGGGCCTCCGCCTTCCTGCACGACCAGGGCCTGGTGCAGGCCATGCACCGGATGGGCGGCTATGCGGTGTTTGTGGCCGTCCTGATATTCGTGATCCAGGCCCGGCGCCGGCGGATGGCGCAGGGCGTGCCGACGGCGGCCCAGACCCTGTTTGTCGCGGTTGTGATCCAGGCTGTCCTGGGCATCGCAACCCTGATGACGGCGCTCAATCCGTGGCTGGCCGGCCTGCATCAGGCCGGGGGCGTCGCGGTCCTGGGGCTGGCGACCTGGCTGTTGTGGAGCGTCCGCCGCAGTCAGCCGCGCATGTTCATGAACGCTGCAACGAGCGCCAGGGCCCTGTGATCGCCAGGGTCAGGCCGGGGTCCTGGATATTGACGAAGACGGTGGAGCCGTCCGGCGAGACGCAGACGCCACAGAACTCGCCGTTGCCAGCATGGACATTGTGCGCGATCGTATAGGCCTGACCCTCGGGCGTAATCCCGCGCAGGTGATTGATTTCGGTCGAATAGCGGTCCTCGCAGACCAGCAGATGGCCCCAGGGCGCGACCGTCAGATTGTCGCCGTAGTCATAGGCCTGATCATCCTGGCTTTCGTAGAACAGCTCGGCCCGACAGGGATCGTCGCCGACGCCGGGGGCCACGCGGATGATCTGTCCAAACCGGCGCACGCCGCCGGCGGTCGCGGTGACATAGAAGTCGTCCTCGCCCCAGGCGATGCCCTCGCCGCGCGCGATCAGGGCGGCACCGGCCGCGTGGGCGCGGGCGCGCAGATCGTCGTCCGGGCTCTCGACATGATCCAGCGGCACCCAGCGCACGAGATAGCTCTCACCCTGTTCCCAGAAGGGGGTCTCCCAGTTGCGCAGATCCGCGCCTGAACGACTGGCGATGGCCATGGCCGACAGCCGGCCACCATCCGCCAGGCGACCTGGCGTGTTGGGCACGAACCGGTACAGCACCGAGTCCTCGCGGTCCTCGGTCAGATAGACATAGCCGGTGCGCGGATCGACACAGGCGGCCTCATGCTCGAACCGGCCCATGGCCGTCAGCGGCACCGGATCGACCAGGCCGGTCGCCCGCGACGGCACCTCGAATACCCAGCCGTGGTCACGATGGACGCCCTCGCCCGCGCGGGCATTTGTCTCCTCGCATGTCAGCCAGGACCCCCACGGCGTGATCCCGCCGGCACAGTTGGTCGAGGTGCCCGTCAGGCTGAGGAACTGGCGGACCACGCGCTGCTCGGCCAGGTCGTACACCAGCGTCGTGGTGCCGCCGCCCAGCGGGCGCCCGTCCTCGTAGGTGTCATAGACCTTGGCGGGGTCGAGCTGATCGCGCAGTTGATGGCCGATGCCGGTCGGGCCCAGGTCGGTGTGCCGTAGCTTGACCTCGTGGTTGCGGACCAGGATTACCTCGGTGCCGTCGCCGGCAAAACAGCCCATGCCGTCGAACTTGCCAGGCACGAACAGGCCGTCATCCATGGTCTGACCGGCCTGGGAGATCACCTGGTAGGAAAACCCCTCCGGCAGATCGACCAGACCCTCCGGGTCCGTCACCAGCGGCCCATAGCCGGGGATTTGGTTGCGATGGACATCTGCCGTCTGGGCCTGGGCGTACCGGGTCAGGCCGGCAAAGGCGAGGGCGGCGGCGCTGCCCCCCAGAAGGTGACGTCGTGACGGACGCATCGGCAAAGGCTCCACTGAAAGTCATTCCCCGTAATGTCCGGTTGCGATGATCTGGTGAAATCCGCAAGACGTCTGACGAAAATCCCCGACGCGGACACCCAGAGGGCCGCCACCCTAAAATCTGCGTGTGAATTTGCGCGGTAATATAATACCCGCCCCATAAAGTCTCAAATATTCAGTATGATAGTAGAAATCCGCACACAATATTCGCGTTGACGCCGGCGCGCGAGGCCGGTAAGAAGCCCGCCGTTGCGGTCGGGACCCTCCCGGCCGCTTTGATTTTTTGGACCCGACCATGCTCAAGACCACGACGGCTTCGCTGAAGCCCGCCGATGTCGAGAAGAAGTGGATCCTCATCGACGCCGAAGGCGTCGTTGTCGGTCGTCTGGCTTCCTTCATCGCCATGCGTCTGCGCGGCAAGCACCGCCCGGACTACACCCCGCACGTCGACTGCGGCGACAATGTCATCGTCATCAATGCCGAGAAGGTGAAGTTCACCGGCAAGAAGCTGACCGACAAGATCTATTACCGCCACACCGGTCACCCGGGCGGCGTCAAGGAGCGCGTCGCCGGCAAGGTGCTGGAAGGCAAGTATCCCGAGCGCGTCCTGCAGAAGGCCGTCGAGCGCATGCTGCCCAAGGAAAGCCCGCTGGCCCGCGCCCAGATGACCCACCTGCGCATCTTTGCCGGTGCGGAACACACCCATGAGGCGCAGAAGCCGGAGACGATCGACTTCGCCGGCATGAACGCCAAGAACGTCCGGGGCCAGTAAGACATGACCGATACGCCGATCACTGAAACCACCCCGGAAGCCACCGAAGCCAAGGGCTTCGATGCTCTGGCCGGCATGGGCACCAACGCTCCGGCTCCGGTGCGCGAACGCATCGTCGATGCCCAGGGCCGCGCCTATGCCACCGGCAAGCGCAAGAACGCCATCGCGCGCGTCTGGCTCAAGCCCGGCTCGGGCAAGATCACCATCAATGGCCGCGACCAGGAGATCTACCTGGCCCGTCCGGTCCTGCGCATGATGATCGCCCAGCCGCTGGAAATCGCCGACCGTCTGACCCAGTTCGACGTGGACGTCACCGTCCAGGGGTCGGGCCTGTCGGGCCAGGCCGGTGCCATCCGTCACGGCATCGCCAAGGCTCTGACCTACTATGAGCCCGAGCTGCGCCCGGTCCTGAAGCCGCACGGCTTCCTGACCCGCGACAGCCGCGTCGTCGAGCGCAAGAAGTACGGCCGCGCCAAGGCCCGCCGCAGCTTCCAGTTCTCGAAGCGCTAATCGCACTCACGCGATTTGGATTTGGGGCGCTTCGGGGAAACCCGGAGCGCCCTTTTTCTTTTGATTGTCAACGTGATGAGCGTGCCTTCGCGCATCACAGAAATCAGTCTCAACGCCGCGCGACATTTGTAAACGGCGCTTGCTGACAAATCGCTCGCATAGACCACCCCCAAGAATTCTTGGACACTCCGAAGGTCTGAAGAGGGCGCATTTCCTCTTCAAAGTGGAGATGTTCCCGTGCCCAGCTCAAAAAATCGGACAAGAAGCGCTGGGGATTCGAGGTCGCGTTCAAACGCGGTCGCCTGACCATGCGCGGCGAAGGCAAGGCCGCCTTCGTCATGCCGGTGATCGCCTTGATCTATTCTCAGAGACTGGCGGCTTTCTTGTCGGGATTGGCTTGGTTGGTCGCTGAGGTGAGGGCGCTGATTGGCTAACGCGCTTACTTGATCTGATCGCCGAGATAGCCGCATCGTCTCCTCCCCATGAGCGAAGCGAAATGGGGAGGGGGACCCCGAAGGGGTGGAGGGGTAGAGGAGCGGCGCATCGCGCCGAGACGATGGTGCCGACACGCGAGACGGTCGAAAGGGCACGCGAATTTCGCCGGCGTCTGACGCCCCCCGAAGCGCGGCTCTGGTTCGCGATCAAGAACGGGAAGCTGGATGGGCTCAAGTTTCGCCGCCAGCATCCGGTGGAGCCGTACTTTCTGGACTTCTATTGTGCCGAAGCACGGTTGGCCGTCGAGGTGGACGGTCAGGGGCACGACCATCCCGAGCAGATTGAGAAGGACGCGCGGCGGACAGCCTTCCTAGCGGAGCACCGGATCGAGGTGATCCGCATCGTCGCGGAGGAAGTGCGGGTCAACCTGGACGGCGTGCTCGAGGCCATTCTGGAAGCGGCGCGGATGCGGACAGGCTGATTTCCCCTCCACCGCTTCGCGGTCCCCCTCCCCAACGGCTTCGCCGTCAGGGAGGAGACTTTAAGTTCGACGGTCGAGCGATTAGGTGTCGCAAGATGACCCTCCCCACGATCTTCATAGACGGCGAAGCCGGGACAACCGGCCTGCAAATCCGCGAGCGGCTGATCGGCCGGACCGACCTCCAGCTTCTGTCCATCGACCCGGAGCGGCGCAAGGACGCCGCGGCGCGGGCTGAGCTGTTGAATGCGGCGGATCTGGTGATCCTGTGTCTGCCCGATGATGCGGCCAAAGAAGCCGTGGCCATGATCGAGAACGACACGACGCGCGTGATCGACGCCTCGACGGCTTATCGGGTCGATCCGGCCTGGACCTATGGCTTCGCCGAGATGTCAGGTGACCAGCGGGCGGCGATTGCGGGATCGAAACGCGTGTCGAACCCCGGCTGTTATCCGACCGGCTTCATCGGCCTGGTCAAGCCGCTGGTTCAGGCCGGGATCATTCCGGCCGACTGGCCGGTCACCGTCAATGCCGTCTCGGGCTATTCCGGCGGCGGCAAGGCGATGATCGCGGCGTTCGAGGGCGGGCAGGGCGATCCGTTCCGCGCCTACGGCCTGACGCAGAAGCACAAGCATGTGCCGGAGATGCAGCTCCACACCGGCCTGTCGGGCCGTCCGATGTTTGCCCCGGCGGTCGGGGCCTATGCCCAAGGGATGCTGGTG
Source organism: Pseudomonadota bacterium (assembly GCA_963205025.1). Taxonomy (GTDB): domain Bacteria; phylum Pseudomonadota; class Alphaproteobacteria; order Caulobacterales; family Caulobacteraceae; genus Brevundimonas. The sequence goes on from CAUJHO010000035.1 coordinate 34,396, forward strand.
GAAGTGCCGTTCCAACTTGGTGCCCTGCCCGACCGGCCGTCGGTGGCGGATGTCCATGCCGCGCTGAGGGCCGCCTATGCCGGCGAGCGCTTTGTTTCGGTGGCTACGCTGGAACAGAGCCAAGCCATGACCGGTCTCGAACCGCAGGCCCTGAACGGCACCAATCAGATGCGCCTGTTCGTATTCGGTGATCCGTCCGGCGATCAGGCCCTGCTCGTGGCCCAGCTCGACAACCTCGGCAAGGGCGCCTCAGGTGCGGCGGTTCAGAACCTGAACCTCATGCTGGGCTTCGACGAGGCGGCGGGGCTCTAGCCGGGACCGCCACAGCCGGGGGCCACCTCCCGTCGGGAAGCGGCCCCGGCAGCCAGGCGCAAGAGCTTCGCCGTCAGGTGCGGCGGGCGAAGCGGGCGCTGATCCAGCCCTGATTGCGAACGTGCAGCCAGCCGTTGCGGGTCTGGTCGACCTGGATCGTCCGGCCGGCCCGAATCTGGCCGACGCGGCGATAGTCGGTCCCCGGACCGCTGCGCAGATTCACGGTGGAGGTCACACGATACTGGCTGGACCGGCCGGAGCGTTGATCGCCCTGGGCGTTGGTCCGATCATCACGATCAGAGCGGTCGCGATCACGGTCCTGGGTCCCGCGTTGTTGTTCGGTCTGATGGCCTTGCCGATCAGACTGGGGGCGCTGTTGTGCCGTAGCCGGGATCGACATGGAGCCGATGGTCAGGACCATCAGGGTACCGGCCGCCATTCGAGAGATGATGTGGGTCATGGGACTATCCTTGTTTGCATCCCCCACCTCTCGAACGGAGGTTTGGGCGCTTTCCGTCGCCTCGCGCACGGAAATTGCAGACTCAGTCCCGTGACGAACGCTCAAGCGCCTCGGCTACCGCCCAGAACACCGGCTTGGGCCGGCCCGCGTCGTCGAACAGCAGGGGCCGGTCGTTGGGATCGCCGCCCCAGTCGGTGCGGCGCAGCCAGGATTCGGTGTCGCGCACGCCCCAGACGGTGAAGCCGTACTGCTGGCGCGAGGGCAGGGCCGCAAAGCTCTCGATGGCTTCCTGATAGAGGCGGATCTGCGCCGCCTCGCGGTCGCTGGTTGAGCCGCTGAAGGCCCCATCGGGCACCAGCGAACAGTCGAACTCCGAGACATGGACCGGCAGGCCCAGGCTGGCGATGTCGCGCATGGCGGTGGTCAGGGCCCCACGCGGCAAATCGACCGAGACATGGCACTGGGTGCCGATGCCGCCGATGGGCACGCCGCGGGTCATCATGCGCTCGACCAGATGCAGGAAGGTCCGGCGCTTGGTCGGATTGCTCTCGAGATTGTAGTCGTTGGTGAACAGGATGGCGGCCGGGTCGGCCTCATGCGCCAGTTCGAAGGCCCGGATGAAGTGGCCGTCCTGACCGAGATTGCGGCTCCACAGGGAGTCGCGCAGCGATGAGCCTTCGTCGGTGACCGGCTCATTGACCACGTCCCAGGCCCGCGCCCGCCCGGCGTAGCGGCCGGCGACCTCACGGATATAGCCGTCAAAGGCCGCCTCCATGGCGCGGCGCGAACCATCCAGCCGCTCGAACCAGGCCGGGGTATCGGCGTACCAGATCAGGGTGTGGGCGTGCAGGGCCTGATCATGGTCGCGGCAGAAGGTCGCCAGCCGGTCGCCGCCCTCGAAACGGAGCCGACCGTCGGGCTGGACGATGTATTCCATCTTCAGCTCAAAGCCGGTGTTGACCTGATCAAAGTGCCGCCCGGCCAGTTGGGCAATCACCGGGGTCGCCAGCTCCGTCGAGATCAGCTGGGTACCGAACGGGAAGGGGGCCAGGTCGCGCAAGGGTCGGACCGGGCGGGTCGGTGCCGCCTGGGCAGTGGAGGTGTCGAGGCGACGATCGCAGGCCGCCAGGGCCAGGGACGACGCCAGCAGGCCGCGGCGGCTGAGATTCATCGCGCCGGCTCCGGTAGGGTCGGGGTCGCAGGCGGCCGTCGCCGGATCAAGGCGCGCGCGGCCAGTTCCCCGAACAGCAGCGCGCAGCGGGCATAACGCAGGCCCAGGCGCCGGGGCTGGCTGAGCAGCCGCCAGGTCCATTCCAGGCCGGTCTTCTGCATCCAGCGCGGGGCGCGCGACACCTCGCCGGCGATGAAATCCAGCGACGCCCCGACCCCGAGGAAGCCGACGGATGGACACCGGCGATGCAGGGCCTCGGCCAGCAGTTCCTGTTTCGGAGCCCCAAGGCACAGCAGGCAAAGACGGGCACCCGACGCATTGATGCGCGCAGCCAGACCCGCGACGTCGAAGTCGGCACCCAGGCCCATGTCGTCGCCCGGCACCATTGGGGTCTCTGCCCCGACGACCTCAAGGGCCGGATGGTTTGATTTCAACTGGGCCAGGCCTGCGGCCTGGGCGGCCGGGCCGGGGCCGACGACATAGACGGGCACGCCGCGGGCGGCCGCTTCGGCCATCAGCGGTTCGACCAGATCCGCGCCGGTGGTCCGTTCCAGCCGGGCACCCTGGCGGCGGGCCAGCCAGACGACCGGTGCGCCATCGGCGCTGACCAGTCCGGCCGAGGCATAGGCCCGCTGGAAGGCGGTGCTGAATCTGAGTTTGACCAGATGGTCGAGGTTCAGGGTGAACAGATTGAAGCCTTCGCCCCGTTCGGCTCGGCTGATCGCAGCCTGGATTGCGCCTGCCGGGGTCAGCAGGTTGATGCGAATGCCGTCGATCACGGGCTGGTCGGTCAAGGAAAGGACTCCAGTATTTCGTCCAGTCTGACGCAAACCGATTTCTGGAGAATGAACCTCGACATTTGGGTGTCCCGCGACAAAGTCATTGGCATGAGCTCAGTGTCGACAGCGGCCGGCGGACCGGCCACTCGCGTCTTTATTTCCTACTCTCGCAAGGATGCGGCGGCACTGGCGGTGCTGAGGCCCGGGCTGGAATCGCGTGGATACGAGGTCCTGCTCGACGCCAAGGACATTGCGCCGGCCGAGGTCTGGCGCGCGCGCCTGGACGCCCTGATCCTGCAGGCCGACGCGGTGGTTTTTCTCATCTCTCCGGACTCGATCGCCTCGGAGGTGTGTCGGTGGGAGGTCGACCAGACCCTGGCCTATGGAAAGAAGCTGATCCCCATCCTTTGGCGCGAAACCGATCCGGCGACATGCCCGCCGGCGATCGCGGAGCGGAACTGGATCGCAGCCCCGGCCGCAGAGGCTGTCGAGGCCTTTGACCAGGGCGTCATGACCGCCGTTGCCTCGGCGCTGGAAACGGACATCGACTGGGAGCGCGAGCGCAGCCACTGGCTGTCGAGAGCCATGCGATGGGAAGCTGCCGGGCAGGGGATCGGCCTCCTGCTGCGAGCTGAGGAGGCCGTCCTGGCCGATGCCTGGGCCGCGCGTCGCCCCATCGGCGCGGCTGAGTTGCCGGCACCCCTGCTGACCTTCTTCGAGCGCAGCCGCGAACAGGTCCGCTCTGAGCGGGATCGCCTGCGCTCTATCTCGGGGCGCGCCTTCGTCCGGCCCGTTCAGCAGGCGGTCGAGGACGGGGCCCCGGATCGCGCCTTGCGGATGGTGGCGACCGCCTGCGTCCTGGCCGAAGACCCGGATTTCGATCTGGTGCCCGATGTGTGGCGGGCGGCGGTGCCGGCCCTGGATCGGCAGCCGGTCTGGGCCTGGGGCGATACCTATGACGGACCCTCTCCGAGCGTCTGCGCCACCGTCGCTGAAGATGGCGGCGTGGCGGTCACCACGACGCCGAACAACGCGCTGCTGCTGTTCGATGCGGCCCTGGGCCAGGAGCGGTGGCAGGTTCAGCGCGATACCGGCTTCCTGCGGGTCGGGCTGATGTCGATGGGTGACGTCTGGATCGTACTGGCCGACGGCGACCTTGAGCGCCTCGACGGTCAAACCGGCCGGACCGTGGCGCGGCACGCGCTGGGGCCGGATGCCGGCCAGGGTGTCTTCGACCGGCTGACGTCGGCCTTCTGCTTTGCAGATGGAACAAAGGTCCAGCGGCTGGATCTCCTGACGGGAGAGACCGAAATCCTGGCCGAATTCGAGCGACCGGCCCAGCTGGTCGCCTACCAGCCGAGCGCCGAATGCGGCATCGCCGTTCTGGATTCCGAGGTGGAGTGGACCGACGCCTGGGTATTCGGACCCGGCAGATCGGAGCGTCTGGTCGTCATGTCGTCGCCGAACCTGGGAGCGGTCAGTGCTGACGGTGCGGTGGCGGCGATCACCTCCGGCGGCGATATTCATCTGATCCATGCCCGGACGGGCCAGGAGATCGCGGTCTGCAGCCATCCTGGCGGAGTTACCAGTGTCGCGCTGAACGCCGATGGGAGCCAGTTGGTGTCCGGCGGTGGCGACGGTGTGATCCGCCTGTGGGACCAGCAGGGGCGTGAATTGAAGCAATTCGATCTCGGCCGGGCGGCCCGGGTTCCCAAACTCGAGGTCAGCGCTGACGGGTGGGGCGTGCTGGCGATGACCCAGACCACGGCCTTTCGCTGGAGCCTCACCAATGATGAAAAGACCCTGATCGTCGCCGACCACCCCATGGATGCCGATCAGGATCGCGAGCGTACCGGCATCGCCGACTTCGGGGCGTTCGACGGCGGGGTCTGGGCTCTGCTGAAATGCGGCCTGCTGCAGGCCTGGTCCGATATGCGCCCCCAATTGACCGATCTGCGGTCCCTGCTGGCCGACGGGACCCAGGTCCCCCAGCTTCTGATGCCGGGGCCCGACGGGGCGCTGGTCATCCTGGCCGATGACCGGCTGTTGCAGGCTCGTCATGACCTGATGACGACTGTGAGACTTCAGGATGTGACCTTCTCAGAGGTCGATGCGGGCGCGCTCTGGACCGCAGGGTCGGCCCTGTACGTCGTGGCCGAGGGCACCCTGACCTCGATTGATCTGGAGACCGGTGTTGCCCGGTGGCGTGCGGATCTGCCTACCCGTGCCGACATCATCGCGGTCGCAGCGCAGACCGGAGAGGTCCTGACCGCCGGTGAAGATGCGCGAATCCGGGGCCCGGACGGAACGGAGGTCGCAACCATGCCGCTCGGCGGGCGTGCGACGGCGGCCATCTGGTCGGAAGAATGTCGGCAGTTCATCGTCGGAACCCGAGAGGGCGATCTGCTGGGCCTGCGCCGCGACGGGGCGAGGACGGGGCCGATCCCGCCGCTTCCGGGGGCGGTGACAAGCCTGTTCGAACGGGCAGACGGGACACTCTGGGCGCTTTCGGCACGCGGGATCTGGAACCTGGCCGGCCCGCAATGGCAGCTCGTCAGCGATCTGGCGACGGACGGGCAGGGCCTCTACCTGGCTCCGTCAGCCCCCCTTGCCTGTGTGATGGAAGCCGCCGCGGCCACCTTCATTGATTTGCGGCGAAACGCGGTCGTGCGAACGATCCAGACCTTCAACCTGCTCGACCAGCGCTGTCTGGGACGGTGCATGTCGCCTGACGGAACCAGCCTGGTTGCGCTGGGGCGGCGTGGCCGGCTTCGGCGCTGGGACCTCGCCGACCTCCTCCAGCGCGTGATCGATCCGGCTGCGGGTATCGCCGCGCTGCTGAGACGGGGGCGCGACATTCCGCGCGCCAGCGAACGCACCGACATCCTCATGCGCGACCGGCCTGACGACCTCATCGCAGGCCTCCAGCGCCTGCGGTCTGGAACCTCACCTTAAGGCTTGTCTGGCAGGCTTCCTGCACGGAGCCCGCCATGACCCAAACCTCGCCCAACTATGTCCCGGGACTGGACGGCCTCAGGGCCCTGTCTGTCACCGTGGTGATGATGGCCCATGTCGGGTTCAGTTGGTTGCTGCCGGCCGGGCTGGGCGTGACGACCTTTTTCTTCATCTCAGGCTATCTGATCACCCTGCTGCTCTGGCAGGAGCGCGAGCGGTTCGGCCAGATTGACATGCCCCGCTTCTATGGGCGGCGCTTCCTAAGATTGATGCCGGAACTGGTGGCCTTCGTCGCTGTGGCCGGCCTGGTCATGGGGCCGCTGCTCAGCCAGCCCCTGCCACCGTTGCAGGCCCTGGCGAACCTGACCTACTGGACGAACTACTACAACATTTTCGACGTCGGCGGGGCCTGTGAGTCCTGTGCCGTAACCGGGCATCTGTGGTCGCTGGCAGTCGAGGAGCATTTCTATCTGATCATGCCGGCGGCGCTGGTCCTGGTCGGGTTCGGGCCGCGCCGGATGGCCAGCCTGTTCCTGTTCGTCATCATCGCCTGCCTGGTCTGGCGGACGATCGCGGTGACGGTGCTCGGCCTGGGGCCTGACTATACCTACGAGGCCACCGAGACGCGCCTGGATTCCATCGCCTGGGGTTGTCTGGCCGCCGTGATTCAGCGCTCGGTGCCCGGCATCATGGGCGTCATCCAGCGCCGGGCCTGGGTCAGCTTCCTTGTCGGCGGGGCTCTGCTCGGAGGGTCGCTGGTCTGGCGCGATCCGGTGTTTCGCGAGACCTTGCGCTATTCGTTCCAGGGCCTGGCCCTGATGCTGGTGGTGCTGCCGCTGATCAATGCTGCCCGGCTGGGCTGGATCGTGCGGATCCTGGAATGGCCGGCGTTCCGCTGGATGGGGCGGCGATCCTATGGGGCCTATCTTTGGCATATGGCGGCGATCACCTTCGTGGGTCTGGGACTGGGGGTCAGCGGGCCGCTGGAAGGTGCCGGTCTGCGCGACCAACTTTTAGCCCTGCCGTTGGTTCTGGGTCTGGGCTGGCTAATGGCCGAGGCCAGCTATCGCTGGATTTTCATGCCGGCCCAGCGGCTCAAGCCGTATCTCATGCCGCGCCGGGAACTGCCGGTCGCCGAGACGGCGCAAGAGGGCGCTCGCGCCTGATCTCTCGTCGGTGACGTTTGCAATCGGACGTCGCGCGCAATAGGACCGTGGCTAAGACGGGGGGGGCGCTCTTGCGGACAGGCCCCCGCCATCCACCACAGGAGCCATGCGTGATGTCGGTCCAGACACCTTCGGCCGCGGGAGCCGATCTTCATTATCTGTCGGGTTTCGGCTCGGCGTTCGAGACGGAAGCCGTCGCGGGGGCCCTGCCGGTCGGTCGCAACTCGCCCCAGAAGCCGGCCTTCGGCCTCTATGCCGAGCAGTTGTCGGGATCAGCCTTCACCGCTCCGCGTCTGGAGAACCGCCGCTCGTGGCTCTATCGGCTGCGGCCCTCGGCCCAGCATCCCGCCTTTCAACCCTATGACGGGGCTCGGCTATGGCGGTCAGGCCCGTTTGATGAAGTGCCGCCCAGCCCCAACCGGATGCGCTGGTCGCCGCTGGAGTGGCCGAACCAGCCGACGGACTTCATTGACGGCATGACCACCTATGCCGGATCGGGCGACCCGGCGGCCCAGTCGGGCATCGCGGCGCTCGTCTATGTGGCCAATGCCGACATGACCGGCCGCGCCTTTTTCAATGCCGACGGCGAGATGCTGATCCTGCCGCAGGAGGGCCGGCTCGACGTCTGGACGGAATTCGGCCGGCTCAAGGTCGCGCCCGGCGAGCTGTTGCTGATGCCGCGCGGGGTCCGGTTCCGGGTCGCGCTGCCGGACGGCAAGGCCCGCGGCTACGTCTGCGAAAACTATGGGGCCCATTTCCGCCTGCCCGAGCGCGGTCCGATCGGGTCCAACAGCATGGCGTCCGAGCGCGACTTTCTGGCCCCCGTCGCGGCCTATGAAGACATCGATGCGCCGACTGAGGTGATCCAGAAATACCTCGGCGGCTTCTGGACGACGACCTTCGATCATTCCCCGTTCGATGTGGTGGCCTGGCACGGCACCCTGACGCCTTTCAAATACGACATTGCCCGGTATGCCACGGTCGGTTCGATCAGCATCGACCACCCCGATCCGTCGATCTTCACGGTTCTGACCAGCCCGACCGACAGCCCCGGCACGGCCAATTGCGATTTCGCCATCTTCCCGCCGCGCTGGATGGTGGCCGAGGACACCTTCAGGCCGCCGTGGTTCCACCGCAACGTCATGAGCGAGTTCATGGGCCTGATCCACGGCGAATATGACGCCAAGGAGGGCGGTGGCTTCGATCCGGGCGGGGCATCGCTGCACAACTGCATGAGCGGCCACGGCCCGGACCAGACGACCTATGAGCGGGCCACCACGGTCGAGCTCAAGCCGCACAAGATCGACAAGACCCTGGCCTTCATGTTCGAGAGCCGGTTCATCTTCCGGCCGACCCGATGGGCGGTCGAGACCCCGGCCATGCAACTCGACTATGACGATGTCTGGACCGGATTTACCAAAGGATCGCCCAAGTGAAGCTCGCCTCGCTCAAATCCGGCCGGGACGGTCGGCTGGTCGTCGTCTCCAATGATCTGGCCTGGTACACCGACGCCTTCCTGATCGCGCCGACCCTGCAGGCGGCGCTGGATGACTGGGATCGGTGCGAGCCCGAACTGCGGGCCCTGGCCGAGAGCCTGGAGCACGACGCCGTGCCGCGCGGCCGCTTTCATGAGCGTCAGGCCGCCGCCCCCCTGCCGCGCGCCTATCAGTGGGCCGACGGCTCGGCCTATGTGAATCACGTCGAACTGGTGCGCAAAGCCCGCGGGGCCGAGATGCCCGAGACCTTCTGGACCGATCCGCTGATGTACCAGGGCGGCTCGGACGGGATGTTGTCGCCGCGCGACCCGATCCCGCTGGCCGACGAAGCCTGGGGCTGCGACCTCGAGGCCGAGATCGTCGTCGTCACCGGCGATGTGCCCCAGGGCGTGTCGCGCGAAGAGGCGTTGGATCACATCCGGCTGGTCGGACTGGTCAATGACGTCTCGCTCCGGAATCTGATCCCGGCAGAGCTGGCCAAGGGCTTCGGCTTCGTCCAGTCCAAGCCGGCCTCGGCCCTGTCGCCGGTTCTCGTAACGCCCGATGCCCTCGGCGATCGCTGGCAGGAGGGCAAGCTCAGCGGCGCGCTGCTGGTTCAGATCAACGCTCAGGACTTCGGCCGGGCCGACGCCGGCGTCGATATGACCTTCGACTTCGGCACCCTGATCGCGCACCTGGCCAAGACCCGCAGCCTCGGGGCCGGGTCGGTGATCGGCTCGGGCACCGTCTCGAACAAGGACGGGGACGGCGGCCCCGGCAAGCCGGTGTCCGAAGGCGGCCTGGGCTATTCCTGCATCGCCGAGGTCCGCATGGTCGAGACCATCCAGGGCGGCAAGCCGACGACCGGCTTCCTCAAGTGGGGCGATACGGTCCGCATCGAGATGCTGGACGACCGCCACCACTCCATCTTCGGCACCATCGAACAGACGGTGGAGAAGGTTTGAGGAGATGTCCCCGTTCGCCCTGGCCCTGATGCTCGCAATGACGCATCCGGGTGGGGTGGATGCCCAGGGCTGTCATACCGAACGGGCGACCGGCCAGCGGCACTGCCACGGCGAGCGACGATCGCAGCCGGACAATCGACAAAGGGTGGTGCCGGACAGTCCCAGGGCGCGCGATGCACCGACCCGGGCCTTTCCCAACTGCACGGCGGCGCGCGCGGCCGGTCGGTCAAATATCCGGCGAGGTGAGCCCGGCTACGGCCCGCATCTGGACCGCGACAACGACGGCGTCGCCTGCGAATCCCGATGAGGCAGGCGGACCTTGCGACGACGGAGCGCCTGAAGGAGGTGGAGGCCTGGCCCGGACTCGAACCGGGGTACACGGATTTGCAGTCCGCTGCGTAACCACTCCGCCACCAGGCCGTGTCGGGAGCCCCGTTGTAGGGAGCGCTTCGCTAACAGATCACCAATGCGCCCGCAACGGCCCCGAGGCCGATTGCCCGAAAAGCCGTCGCGACCTATAAGCGCCGTCGAATTCCACCCTAGCCCGGAGCCTCGCGTATGGATCTCGTTTCGGCCCGAAAGGCCATGGTCGACAGTCAGGTCCGCACCTCTGACGTCACCGACATCGCGATCCACAAGGCGATGCTGGAAACGCCGCGCGAGGATTTCTGCGCGCCGGACCGTGCCTTCGCCGCCTATGCCGACGCCCTGGTGCCGATCGTTGACGGTCGCTTCCTGATGCAGGCGCGAGAGGTCGGCAAGTTGATGCAGGCCCTGCGTCCGATGCCGGGCGAGCGGGCGCTGGCCCTGGCCGCCCCCTATGCGGCGGCCCTGATGGCCCATATGGGTCTGGAGGTCGTGGCGCAGGAGACCGACGGCATGGTCGCCGCCCTGGTTGCGGACGGACTGGGGGCAGCCGGGGCCGAGCTGGTCGTGGCGGATCTGGCGACCCCCTCCGGGTCCGATTGGGATGTCATCATCAGCGAAGGGGCCGTCGGAACCGTTCCTGACGCCTGGCTGAAGGCCCTCAAACCGGGCGGACGCCTTGCCGTGGTGGAGCGTGACGGCCCGGTCGGCCATGCCCGTCTGTTCGTCAAGGCGGCGTCCGGCATCGTGTCCAGCCGCGATCTGTTCGATGCAACACCGCCGCTGCTGGCAAGTTTCGAGAAAAGACCTACATTCGCCCTCTAGTCGGGTTGACGCGACGGTTTCGATCACTCTGGATGTGAAAAAACCTTAACTGGTTTGTCGTTGCCGTTCTGCGATCAAGGCTAGCCTGTTACCAACGATGAACGGCTCAGCCGTCAAAAGGAATGCCTTGATGTCGCTTCGCCGTTTTTTGAGCGCCACCGTTGCCACGGCCTTGCTGGCTGGTCTGGCCCAACCGACGGTCGCAGAAGACCTGCGGGACGCCATTATCCTGGCCTATCAGACCAACCCGACCCTGCTGGCCCAGCGCTCGCAGCAGCGTGCGACCGATGAAAACTACGTCCAGGCCCGCGCCGGGCTGAGGCCCCAGGTCGAAGCGTCGGCGGGTGTCGGCTACGTCCGTCAGTGGCCGGCCCCGGTGTTCGGCTCGGACGAATCCAATTCGAGCTCGGCCAGTATCTCGCTCAGCCAGCCGCTCTATACCGGAGGTCGCGTCACGCACGGCATCGATGCTGCCATGGCGGGCGTCGAGCGCGGTCGCGAAGGCCTGCGGAGCGTCGAACAGCAGATCATGCTGGCGGTGATCCAGGCCTATGCCGACGTCATTCGCGACACCGAGGTCCTGCGTATTCGTGAAACCAATCTGAGCGTCCTTCAGCGTCAGCTGGAAGAGGCCGAAGCCCGGTTCGAGGTCGGCGAGATCACCCGCACCGATGTGGCCCAGGCCCAGGCGCGCCTGGCGGCCTCGGAGGCAGACATGGCGGGGGCGCGCGCTCAGCTTGAAATCAGCCGGGCAGGCTACACTGCCGTGGTCGGCCAGGCTCCGGGCACGCTCGAGGCTCTGCCGGAGTTGCCCGCGACCCCGGGCGATTTCGACGCCGCCCTCGACATCGCCCTGGTCGAGAACCCGGACCTGCGGGCCGCCGTCTGGAACCTCGAGGCGGCCGACGCCGCCGTGGCGGCAGCCCGGTCGGAGTATCTGCCGTCGGCGGGTCTGACGGCGAGCTATGGCACGGCGGGCACGGCCGAGCCGTTCGGCCTGGACGATGAGCAGACCCTGCGTGCCGGCCTGAGCGTGTCGGTGCCGCTTTATGCGGCCGGTATCCACAACTCGCGGGTTCGCCAGAGCCTGGAACAGGCCAACTCGGCCCAACTCGGTGTCGAGGGGGCACGCCGCAGCGTCCTTCAGGATGTGGCGTCGTCATTCGCCCAGGTCCTGTCGGCGGCCTCGGCCCTGACCGCTTCGGAGCAGCAGGTGCGGGCGGCGCGGATCGCCGCCGAGGGTGTCCGCCAGGAAGCCCAGGTCGGTCTGCGGACGACGCTTGATGTCCTGAACCAGGAGCTTGAGCTGCGCAACGCCGAGATCGCCTATGTCAGCGCCCAGCGGAATCGCTATGTCGCTCAGGCGCTATTGCTGTCGGCCCTGGGTGGTCTGGAAGGCCCGGATCTGGTGGGCGAGGTGCCGGCCTATGATCCCGCCGACAACTTCAGCCGCGTTCGGAGCGCCGGCGGCGTGCCGTGGGAACGTGCTGTCGAAGGTCTGGATCGCCTGGCCACCTTCCGCCAGACTCCGGCACCAGATGAACCCAATGCGCCGATCGACGATCAACTGGCGTCCGAGATTATTCGCACGGCACCCTGACGGATTCGCTCAAACGGCGAAGTCATCGTTGATTTCGTAATCGTTTGGCGTCATGCGTGAAAGGGATGGCGGCGCTTGGCCGTCTGAACACTTGACCCCAGGAATCAGGGCCCATGTCCGATCAGACGCAGGAACCGACGATGGAGGAGATTCTGGCCTCCATCCGCCGCATCATCTCCGAGGACGAGCCGGCCGAAGGGGCTCCGGCGGCTGAAGCGGCACCGGTGCCTGAGCCTGAAGCTCCGGCCCCCGAGCCGGAACGCGTGGCCGTCGCGCCCGAGCCCACGCCCGAGCCGGAACCTGAGCCGACACTGGAGCCCGCTGTGCTCGAGGACGCGCCGCTGGATCTGACCGAACGGTACGAAGAGACGGTCGCGGAAGTCGAAACCGTCGGTGACATCGAAGCCTCGCCGCTGCTGGATCCGTTCCCGGCGGTCGAGCCGGAGCCGGTGGCGGCTCCTGTGGAATCGACCCTGTCCGAGACGGTCGTCGGCTCCATGGCCGGCGGCACGACGGTTGAAGAACTGGTCCGCTCGATTGTCGAGCCCCAGGTCCGTACCTGGCTTGACCAGAACCTGGATGGATTGCTTCGCGACATGCTGCGCGAAAAGCTGAACAACGTATTCCGCTAACCGCCGCGACCCGCATCGCGGCGTGAATCAGGGCGGCTCCTTTTCAGGGGCCGCCCTTTCGCTTTTCCGAAACGCCCCCTATCAGCCAGACCGTCATGCTCGAAAAAACCTTTGATCCCCGCGCCGTCGAACCCCGCCTGTACGAACAGTGGGAGACCTCCGGCGTCTTCTCGCCCGATGGTGTGCTGGCGAAGAACCCGTCGGCCGAAACCTATTCGATCGTCATTCCGCCGCCGAACGTGACGGGGTCGCTGCACATCGGCCACGCCCTGAACAATACGTTACAGGACATCCTGGCGCGCTATCACCGCATGAAAGGTGAGGCGGTGCTGTGGCTGCCCGGCACTGACCATGCCGGCATCGCGACCCAGATGGTGGTCGAGCGCCAGCTGGCCGAGCGGGGCAACGTCAGCCGCCGCGACATGGGCCGCGAGGCCTTTGTCGAGACGGTCTGGAAATGGAAGGCCGAAAGCGGCGGCACCATCGTGCGCCAGCTGCGTCGCCTGGGCGCGTCGTGCGATTGGTCGCGCGAGCGCTTCACCCTCGACGAGGGGCTGAACGACGCCGTGCGCAAGGTCTTTGTCGACCTCTACAAACAGGGCCTGATCTATCGCGACAAGCGGCTGGTGAACTGGGATCCGCATTTCCAGACGGCCATCTCGGATCTGGAGGTCGAACAGAAGGAGGTCGACGGGGCCTACTGGCACTTTGCCTATCCGTTGGCCGATGGTGTCACCTATGAGCACCCGATCGCCTTCGACGACGAGGGCAAGCCGACCGAATGGGAGACGCGCGACTATATCGTCGTGGCCACGACCCGGCCCGAGACCATGCTGGGTGACACCGGCGTGGCCGTGCACCCGGATGATGCGCGCTATGCGTCCCTGGTCGGCAAGTTCATCGACCACCCGATCACGGGCCGGCGTATCCGCATTGTCGCCGACGACTATGCCGATCCGACCAAGGGATCCGGGGCGGTGAAGATCACACCGGCGCACGACTTCAACGACTTCGGCGTTGGCAAGCGCACCGGACTGGAGGCGCTGAACGTCATGGACGCCTTCGGTCGCATCACCGCCGCCGATACGCCGGATGTGCCTGCCGAATATGAGGGCATGGACCGCTTCGTCGCGCGCAAGGCCATTGTCGCCCGCGCCGAGGAGGAAGGCTGGCTCAAGGACATCGAAAAAACCCGCCACATGGTGCCGCACGGCGACCGCTCAGGCGTCGTCATCGAGCCGTGGCTGACGGATCAGTGGTGGGTCGATGCCTGGACCCTGGCCCAGCCGGCAATCAAGGCGGTTGAGGACGGAGCCACTGTCTTCGAGCCGAAGAGCTATGAGAAAATCTATTTCGAATGGCTGCGAAACATCGAGCCGTGGTGCATCTCGCGCCAGCTCTGGTGGGGGCATCGGATTCCGGCCTGGTACGGTCCGAACGGCGAAATCTACGTCGCTGAAACCGAAGCGGACGCCCGCGAACAGGCCCTGTCGGACTATGACCACGAGGTCGAGCTGACCCAGGACGAGGACGTTCTCGACACCTGGTTTTCCTCGGCGCTGTGGCCGTTCTCGACCATGGGCTGGCCGGACCAGACGGATGACCTGAAGCGGTTCTATCCAACCAATGACCTGGTCACCGGCTTCGACATCATCTTCTTCTGGGTCGCCCGGATGATGATGATGGGCGTGCATTTCACCGGTCAGGTTCCCTTCGAGCGCGTGGTCATCAATGGCCTCGTGCGCGACGAGAAGGGGCAGAAGATGTCCAAGTCCAAGGGCAACGTCATCGACCCGCTTGAGATCGTGGATGAGCTCGGGGCCGATGCCCTGCGCCTGACGATGGCGATGCTCTCAGGAACGCGCGACATCAAATTGTCGAAACAACGCATCGAGGGATATCGCAACTTCGGCACCAAGATCTGGAATGCCGCGCGCTTCTGCCAGGTCAATGAGTGCTGCCGGGTCGAGGGCTTCGATCCCATGACGGTTCAACTGACGATCAATCGCTGGATCCGGGGCGAGTTGGCCAAGGTGACGCGCGAGGTCTCGACCTCGCTGGATGCCGGACGCTTCGATGAGGCCTCCCAGGCGCTCTATCGTTTTGTCTGGAACGTCTTCTGCGACTGGTGGCTGGAGCTGGCCAAGCCGACCCTGAACGGCACCGACATTGCCGCCCGCGATGAGACTCGTGCCATGGCGGCCTGGCTGCTGGATCAATGCTGTCTGCTGCTGCACCCCTTCATGCCCTTCATTACCGAAGAACTATGGGAGCAACTGGCGAAGTTCGGCGGACCGGCCCGCGAATCCATGCTGATTTCCGCCGCCTGGCCGGAGGCTCCCGACGCCTGGATCGACGCCGCTGCAGATCAGGAGATCGGCTGGCTGGTCGAGGTGGTGTCGGGCATCCGATCGCTGAAGGCCGAAGCCAATCTGCCGGCATCGGCCAAGCCCGACATCGCCGTCATCGACGCCGGGGCGACGACGCTGGCTCGGGTCGAAGCCCACCGGGCGGCGATCCAGACCCTGGGTCGGGTCGGTGCGGTCGCGGCTGGTGCTGAGGCTCCGAAGGGGTCCGCCCCCTTCGTCGTCGGCGAGGCGACCTGGGCCATGGCGGTGGCCGAGTTCATCGACATTCCGGCCGAAACGGCGCGCCTGACGAAAGAGATCGCCCAGATCGACAAGGATCTTGAGGTCGCCCGCAAGAAGCTGGGCAACCCCGACTTCGTCGCCCGCGCCAAGCCGGAGGTCGTCGAGGAGAACCGCCAACGTCTCACCGACGGCGAGACGGCCCGCATCAAGCTGGAAGCCGCGCTCGAGCGTTTGAAGGCGGCGGGATGATGCCCTTCTCCCCCGAGGGGAGAAGAAGAATGAACACCCGCCTCGACAAGCTCCTGGTCAACCTCGGCCTGTTCGACAGCCGGGCGCGGGCGCAGGCCGCGATTGCGGCCGGGTTGGTCACGGTCGAGGGTCAGCCGGCCCGCTCGGCCAGCCAGTCTGTCGCCGAAGATGCCGTCATCACCGCCACCGAAGCTCACCCGTGGGTCGGTCGTGGCGCGCTCAAGCTGGTGGCGGCGCTGGAGCTCTGGCCGATCACGGTTGAGGGGCGGGTCGTGCTGGATGTCGGGGCTTCGACCGGCGGCTTTACCGAAGTGGCCCTTAGCCGAGGCGCGGCCCGGGTCTATGCCGTCGATGTCGGACGCGAGCAACTCCATGCCAGGCTGGCCACCGATCCGCGCGTGGTGGATCTGCAAGGAACCGATGCCCGCACCCTGGAGGCCTCCCTCATTCCCGAGGCGCCGGGCCTGATCGTCACCGACCTCAGCTTCATCAGCCTGACCAAGGCCCTTGGTCCCGCGCTCGCTTTGGCCGCGCCGGCGGCGGACCTCATCGCCCTGGTCAAACCCCAATTCGAACAGGACAGCCGCGCCGCCATCGGCAAGGGCGGCCTCGTCACCGACCCCGCCGCGCGTCAGGCGGCGCTCGACAAGGTTTCAGTCTGGCTGGAAGGGCAGGGGTGGCACCTGCACGAAACCGCCGAAAGCCCCATTGTCGGTGGCGACGGCAATCGGGAGTGGCTGCTGTGGGCCACCTGCTCGGTGTAAAAAGGCAGAAACCCCCGGTGGATTTCTCCACCGGGGGCTTCCTACACATCGTCGATCGACAGGGGGGCTGAAGACTTAATCGACGATGCGATACTGACCGTAGCCGTCCGGGCAGACGCGGACGCGTCGCTCGTAGCGGCCATCGGAAACATTGGCCGAGCGGCAGCCGTTGCGGTCCTGACGACCATAGACCTGGCTCGGATGGACGGTGTAGCTCTGCTGGCCGTAGCCATAGCCCTGGCCGTAGCTCTGGCTATAGCCTTGGCCGTAGCCTTGGTTGTAGCCGCGCTGGTCGTAGGCCTCGCGGTCATAGCCCTGGTAGCCGTAGCCCGACTGGTTGCCGTACTGATAGCCATACTGGCTGTCGTACTGGCGACCGTATTGATCGCTGTAGTAGTCGCTGTCGCAGGCCGCGTTCTGGCGTCCAACGCCGGCCCCGATGGCGGCACCGACCACGCCGCCGAGAACGCCACCTTCCGTGCGGGCTCCGTCCGAGGCAATGGATGAACCGGCGGCCGCACCAAGCACCGCGCCGAGCAGGGCACCCGCGGTCGAACCCTGGCGCTGATCGCGTTCGCATTGATCGTAGTAGGGCTGTGACTGCTGATTATAGTAGCCGTCCTGATAGCCGTAATAGGACTGGGCCGACGCCGTCGCCGGGATCGCGAGGCCGCCCGCAGCGGCCATGGCGGCGAGCGCAAAAATCGTTCTGGAGTTACGCATCGTTCAGCTCCCTTCGTCTGGCGGGCCTCGCTGGAAGTCCTCCAGCGCCGCTCCGTTGATGACCCTTCTAAGGGGGGCAAGCTGAACGAGTTTTGATATTGTCGTTCATCTTCGTTCATCTCGCTGAATGGGAGTTCCCAAGCGCGGCAAGGCATTGGCCCCTTTCATGAGGTGAACGGCTTTGGCAAAAGCGCCCATGCGCCGAAAAAAAATGACGTCCGCCCCCCAGATTCGCGATCTCGACATCCGTGACGTCGGTGCCCGGGGCGACGGCGTCGCGCGTTCTGGGGCAGGGGGAGCCGTCTATGTGCCCCTGACCCTGGCCGGTGAACAGGTACGAGCCACGGTCGAGGGCGATCGCGGCGAGTTGATCCAGGTGCTGCGAGCCAGCCCCGAACGGATTGCGCCGCCCTGTCCCCATTTTGGCACCTGCGGCGGTTGTTCCTTTCAGCACTGGCACCTGGAAGGTCAGCTGGACTGGAAGTCCGAACAGGTTCGACAGGCCCTGGCGCGCGAAGGGCTGGAAACTGAAATGCGCCCCGTCATCGCGACGGCACCGGGCAGCCGCCGTCGCGTTGCCCTGCATGCGCGGCCCGGCAGGGACGGATCTGCCCGCCTGGGCTTCAAGGGACGACGATCCTGGGCCCTGACCGAGATCGAGACTTGCCTGGTCGCCGATCCTCGGATTGTGGCGGCCCTGCCGGGTCTGCGAACCCTCGCGGCGGCCTTTCTGGATCATCCGAAATCGGCCCCGACGCTCAGGGTGACGGTCACCGAGACCGGGCTGGACGTCGAGGTCACCGGCGTTGAGCGAAAGTCGGGCGACCTGTCGGTCGATCGTCGGATGCAGGCGGCCGAGGCGGCGGCGGTCCTGGACCTGGCGCGGCTGACACTCGGTGGCGAGCTGATCTATCAGGCCCGCAAGCCCTGGGTCCGGGTCGGCCCGGCCCAGGTTGAGCCGCCGCCGGGGGCCTTTCTCCAGGCCGCCCCCCAGGCTGAGGCTGCGATGCAGGCGGCGTGTCTGGAGGCTGCAGCGGGGGCAAACCGGGCGGCGGACCTGTTCTGTGGGTTGGGGGCCTTTGCCCTGCCGCTGGCGAGCCGCGTGCCGGTTCTGGCCGCTGATGCCGCCGGCGACTCGATTGAGGCCATGAAGCAGGCCGCCGCGCGCACGCCGGGACTGAAGGCGCTTCAGGCGATGACGCGCGATCTGTTCCGAGAACCGGTGTCGGCCATGGAGATGAAGGGCTGCGACCTGATCGTGTTCGACCCGCCGCGCGCCGGCGGCCTGGAACAGGCTCGGGAAATCGCTGCTTCAGGAGCCGCCAGGGTCGTCGGGATCAGTTGCAACCCCACCACCTTCGCCCGCGATGCCAGGGTGCTGGTCGATGCCGGCTGGCGGCTGGAGCACGTCACGCCGGTGGATCAGTTCCTTTGGTCCAGCCACATCGAGCTGATCGGTGTGTTCGGGCGTTAAAGGCATCCGGCACATGGGGTGTTATAACGAACGTCATACGGTCGAAGGGGCGCGACATGATCCCGATCAAACTGACCCAGGTGGGCAACTCGGTCGGCGCGGTGTTTCCCAAGGAGGCCCTGCTCGAACTGGGCGTCCAGAAGGGCGACACCCCGTATCTGACGCGCGGTCCCGACGGCGCGATGCGACTGTCGGCCTATAACGATGCTGTTCAGCGCCAGATCGATATGGGCCAGGGATTGATGGACGAGCACCGGGACGTCTTTCGCGCTCTGGCCAAATGACGGCCTCCGTCGAGCCCGTCTGGATCGAGAAGCTGGCTTTGGTTGTGCTGCACGACCGGACGCTGGCGCTCCATGGCGGGCCGGTCGGCGTCCGCGATGAGGGCCTGCTGGAATCGGCGCTACAGCGGCTGATCAATCGCTTCCACTATGAGAATGAGACGTCTTTGGCGGCCCTGGCGGCAACCTACGTCGTCGGGATCGCACCAAACCATTCGTTCGTGGATGGCAACAGGCGTGCAGCCTATCAGGCCATGATCCTGTTTCTGGCGCTGAACGGATCGCCCTTGGAGGCCGACAAGGTCGATGCCACCCTGACGATGATCAAGGTCGCCGCCGGCGAAATCGAGATCGATGTTCTGGCGGACTGGATCCGTGCCAACAGTTCGGCCCGGTGATGGTTTTCACGACAGCCCCCGAGACGCGAAAGAGGAGCCTCTGATGCCCGACAAGACCACGCCCGTCGTCCACAATGCCGCCGAACACCGCTTCGAAATCGTCGAGGACGGCCTGATGGCCGAGGCCCACTATTCGCCTATTACCGGGGCCTGGATCATGGACCACACCCTGGTGCCGGAGGAATGGGAGGGCCGAGGCATCGCCTCTTCGCTGGTCACGGCCGCCGTCACGGCGGCGCGGGCCGAGGGGCTGATGATCATCCCCACCTGTTCCTATGTCATCGCCTGGATGAAACGGCATCGGGATGAACGCGATCTTGTGCCCGATGAGATTCGCGCTTCGCTAGGGCTTTAAGCGCAGGCGGCGAAGGTCTAGTTGAACCCCATGACCCAGCCATCGCATGACACCTGGACCGTTGCCGGTCGGACCTTTTCCTCGCGCCTGATCATCGGGACAGGGAAGTATGTGGACTATGCCCAGAACGCTGCGGCGGCCGAGGCCGCCGGGGCCGAGATCGTTACGGTCGCTCTGCGCCGGGTGAACCTGTCCGATCCGACGCAGCCGATGCTGGTCGACTATGTGAAGCCGGACCGTTTCACCTTCCTGCCCAATACCGCCGGCTGTTTCACTGGCGAGGACGCGGTGCGGACCCTCAGGCTGGCACGCGAGGCCGGCGGCTGGAACCTGGTCAAGCTGGAGGTGCTGTCCGACACGCCGCACCTGTACCCCGACATGCCTGAGACGCTTCGGGCCCTGGAACTGCTGGTCAAGGACGGCTTCGAGGTCATGGTCTATTGCACCGACGACGTCGTCATGGCCCGCCATCTCGAGGAGGCCGGAGCTGCGGCCATCATGCCGGCGGCCGCCCCGATCGGCTCGGGGCTGGGCATCCAGAACCGCGTCAACATCCGGCTGATCGTGGAACAGGCCAAGGTGCCGGTCCTGGTCGACGCCGGGGTCGGCACGGCGTCGGATGCGACCATCGCCATGGAGCTGGGCTGTGACGCCGTCCTGATGAACACCGCCATCGCCCAGGCGCGGGATCCCATCCTGATGGCCTCGGCCATGCGGCATGCAGTGATCGCCGGGCGCGAGGCTTATCTGGCAGGCCGGATGCCGAAGCGTCAGTACGCCTCGGCATCCAGTCCTCTGTCGGGATTGATCTGACGCGCGACTAGAACCGCGTCGTCAGGCCGAGCCGGAACGAGCGCGGCGCGCCCGGCGTGGTGTTGTTGTTATTGTGGGCCGAGGCGAAATAGTCCTCGTCCAGCAGGTTCTCGATATTGAGCTGAACATCGATGCGATCATTGATCGTATAGAACAGCGCCCCATCGACGCGGGTGTAGGCGTCCATGACCTGGGTGTTGTCGGCGGCAGCAAAGCGTTCGCCTTCGCGGATCACACCCACTCCGGCACCGAGGCTCGGCGTGAAGTCAAAGCGCGTCCAGACCGAGAAGCTATGCTCGGGGGTGTTGGCCAACCGATTGCCGGCGAGGATCGTGGCCGACTGGTTCGCCGTGATTTCAGCCTCTTGCCAGGCGTAGGCGGCGATGACGGTCCACTGGTCATTGATCCGTCCGGTTGCGCTGAGTTCCAGGCCGCGGCTGCGCTGACCGTCGACCAGCATCGACTGGCCCGGATTGGCGGGATCCGGCACGACGACGTTGGTGCGGTCCAGTTGGTAGAGTGCCGCCGTCAGCCCCAGGATCGGAGTGACGTTCCACTTGGCACCGATTTCGTAGTTGTCGTACTGCTCCGGCTCGAGCGAGACGGTCGCGGCGGTCAACGAGTTCAGTTGCTCGCCCGAGCGCGGAAGGTAGCTGCGCGAGTAGCTGGCGTAGAAGGCCAGGTTCTCCTGGGGTTTGAACACCAGGCCCAGACGCGGCGACCACAGGCCGTCTGACGTTTCCAGGCGTGCGCCGGTGCGGCGGTTGAGGAAATCCACATCGAAGCTGTCATAGCGAAGGCCGAGCAGGACCTGGATCTGATCGGTGAGTTGGATCTGATCCTGAATGTACAGCGCTGCGACATCGGCGGTGCCCGAGTTTGAGGCATCGGTCGCGCTGGGCGCGAAGGTGATCGGCAGATTGATCGTAGGGTTGGTCAGAGGGACTGTGACGCTCGTGCCTCCCCCCGGGAAGTACCCCGTCATGCGCAGGTTTTCGGTGTCCTGCCGGCCGAGTTCAAAGCCGGCCATCAAGGTATGGGCCAGGCCCCCGAAGGTCGTTTCATAAATGAAATCGGTCTGCGACAGCAGGTTCTGGCGCTGGGTGTCGTTGTTGTAGGCCGTGATGGATACGGTCGTGCGGGCGGCGTTGACGGCCCCCGGAAAGACGTTCTGATAGAACTTGTCGTAGTCGGCAAAGCGCGTGCGGTTGCGCACCAACAGGCCGTTTTCGAACTGGTGCTCGACCAGCAGATTAAAGGCGTCGACCACCGTATCGGTCGGACTGCGGGCCGGGTCACCGAAGAAGGTGCTCTGATAACCATCCAGGGGGCTTGCCGGATTGGCCCGGGTTCCGCCCGGATTGGCCGGAACGCCACGGTCGGCGATGCGCTGGTCCTCGAAGTGCTCGTAACCGATTTCAACCGTGGTTGCCGCGCCGAGGGCGAAGGTCGCCGTCGGATTCACTCCGAAGCGCTCATAGGTCACGCCGTCGCGGTAGCTGCCGGAGTCCTGATAGAGGCCGACGATCCGCAGGGCGGCCGTCGGGCTCAGTTCGAGATTGTAATCGATCGTTGCGCGGAAATGTTCGTGCGAACCGGCTTCGATGTGCAGCTCATTGTCGATACCCCAACCGGCCTGGCGGGTAACGCGATTGAGCACGCCGCCCAGGCCGCCGCGTCCGAACACCATGGCGTTGGGACCGCGCAGGATCTCCACGCGCTCGATGTTGTACAGATCGCGATAGTACTGGGTGTCGTCGCGCAGGCCGTTGGTGAAGTAGTCTGCTGTGGAGGCATTCCCCCGGAAGACGAGGGCGTCCCGGTTGCCTTCGCCCTGAGCGTAGCCGACGCCGGGAACGTAGCGAACAACGTCCGCCATGCTCTGCAGGCCCAGGTCGTCGATCTGGTCGCGGGTGACAATCGAGATGGCCTGTGGCGTGTCGATCAGGGCCGTGTCAGTGCGCGTGGCGCTGGACGTCGTGTCCTGATTATAGACGGGTGCGCGTTGGCCGAACACGTTGATCGGCGCAACCTCTGTGCCGCGATCACGAGCTTGTTCAGGGGTGGATTGCGCTTGGGCAGCGACAGGGGTGGCTACCACGACTCCAATGACGGCAAGGACGGCTAGCGGCGAGCACGCCGAGGTCAGGTGTAGCGATGACATTGAGAGAAACCCCAGAAATTTGAAAATCGGGGCGACCTAACTCAAGTGATGCTGCACCGCAATGAAAATGCGAATGCGTCGCAAAATAATGATCTGGGGTGTGGCCGGGCTGCCGGCCTCTGCCGTATCGACCGCAATCTGGAGGCCGTCGGGCAAGCGGCTGGAACCGTCCAAAATGCATCGCCCGTGGACCAATATGGTCGCGCCTGCCGGGGCGGGTCCGGAAACCGGCGTCAGGCGTCGGCGAAGCGCCGAATGAGGTTGTGATAGACAGCGGTCAGTTGAACCGTCAGCGGATCGCCCTGTCCGGCCTTGGCGGCGTGCGCCTGGATGGCCTGATCCAGGTCGAACAGTATGGTCCGCTCGGTGTCGTCGCGCACCATGCTCTGCATCCAGAAGAAGCTGGCAATGCGTTCACCGCGCGTAACCGGTTCGACCCGGTGCAGGCTCGACGCCGGATACAGCACCATGTCGCCGGCATTGAGCTTGACCGCCTGGCCCCCGAACGGACCCTCGATGATCAGCTCGCCGCCGTCGTATTCGTCGGGATCGGCCAGGAACAGGGTCGCTGACAGATCGGTGCGGATCCGCGTGTGCGTACCCCTGACCGGTCGGATGGCATTGTCGACATGAGCCCCGAAACCTTCGCCGACACCATACCGGTTGAACAGCGGCGGGAAGGTCTTGAGCGGCAGGGCGGCCGATACGAACAGCTGGCTGCGGCCCAGGGCGTCGATCACCTGATCGCCGAGTTCCCGGGCGACCGGCGAGGACTCGGGCAATTGACGGTTTTTCTTCACCAGGGACGACTGGGCCCCGGCCGTCACATTGCCATCGGTCCAATCGGCCTGATCGAGCCGTTGCCGGAATGCGGCGACCTCCTCACGGGACAGGATCGACGGAATGCAGAGCAGCACGGGAATGCCTCCTAGAAGTCGTAGTCGATCCGCACCTGTACCGAGCGACCGGGCGCGATGTAGGTGAAGGGCGTACCTGACCGATACAAGGCGTCGTAATAGACCTCGTCGGTGAGGTTCAGGACGTTGAACGAGACCTCGACGGTTTCGGTCAGCTGATAGCCGCCGAACAGGTCGAAGCGCCAGTAGTCCGGCAGTTGGGTCGTGCCGGCGGTGATGGTGCCGCCGAACCGCTCGGAGTTGTAGATTGCAGTGCCGCCGACGTTCAGGCGGTCGTTGACCTGATAGCGTGACGTCAGGGTGAAGCTCGTTTCCGACACGTTCGGGAACGGTTGGCCCACCTGGGTCGGCTGGCCGCTGGCCAGAACCTCGGTGTCGAGGAGCGTGATGCCGCCGAAGACGCTCCACTGGTCGGTAATGTTGCCGGCGACCAGGATCTCGACCCCGCGCACGCGCTGTTCACCGTCATTGGTGACGATGGCGGTAGGCCCCGAGCCAACGACGGTACGGGCATCGGTCTTGTCGATCTGGAAGATCGCACCGGTCACATCGAGGTGGCCGCCGAACAGGGTGGTCTTGGCCCCCAGTTCCCAGGCGATGTTGCGCTCAGGCTCCAGGCCGACGATCCGGGCATCCAGGCCGCCGTAGTCCAGGCCGGTCGAATCCAGCTGCTCGCCCGACGGGTTCGAGGAGGAGGCGACATTGGCATACAGGCTGATGTTCGGCCGCGGCAGATAGACCGCCCCCAGGTGCCAGTTGAGGAAGGACGAGCTGGACTCGCGGGCCGTCAGGGCACCGGTGGCCACCGTGACGTTGCGAAGCTCGACATCATAGTTGTCCCAGCGCAGGCCGCCCAGCAGTCGCCACTGGTCGTTCAGATGCACCGTGTCCAGAACATAGACGGCGCGGCTGGCGACCTCGATACGGTTGCGGCTGACGATGCCGTTATCCAGCGTCGCCCACGGACGGTAGGGGTTCGGATTGTACAGACTCTGGCGCGGGTTGCCCGTCGCACCGGTGCAGGGATCGGTGGCGCACTCCGTAAAGGAGCCCTGGCGGTTCAGGATGCGCTCGCCCGAAACCTCATAGCCGCCGACGATGGTGTGCTGCATCCCGCCCCAGACGGGGTGCCAGGTCAGCTGGGTCTGGTTGACCAGGTATTCGGTGATGGCGTTGCGGCGCTTGGCGTTCGCGCCGACCGTGCCCAGGGCCACGTTCGGCTGTTCCGGGGCCGAGGCGGTGTAGGCATTGCCGGTGTCACCATAGCGGATGATCGAATGCAGGCTCAGATCGTCACCGATCCGCCAGTCGCCGGTCAGCGTATAGACATCGACATAGGAGCGCCCGAAATCGCGCTGGGTGATGCCGTAGAAATTCTCGCGATTGACGTCGAACGGACGGTTATTGGCGACGTCATACGGCACCCCCCAATCCGGCATGTAGTCGGTTTCCAGGTGATAGTAGTCGACGCCCAGTCTCAGGTCCTGGATCGGACTCCATTCGGCCGCGAAGGCCCAGCCCCAGCGATTGTTGTAAACGGCATTGCGGCCCGGCGTGTTTGAATCCTGGTACAGGCCGTTGAAGCGCACAGCCAGCGTGTCACCAATGTGCCGGCTGACATCGAGCGTCGTGCGTACCAGATTGTCCGTCCCGACGACCACTTCCAGGTCGCCGAAATCGACCGGAGCGGGCTGTTTGGTGATCAGGCTGACCGCGCCGCCGGTCGTGCCGCGCCCGGCGAAGGCCGACGACGGCCCCCGCAGGATCTCGATCTGCTCGACGCCGAAGGAATCGCGGATGCTGACGCCGGGGTCGCGCACACCGTCGACGTAGATGTCGTTGCGGACGTCGAAACCGCGGATGAAGAAGCGGTCACCAAAGGCATTGCCGCCTTCGCCGGTGCCGAGCGTCACGCCCGGCTGGATGGTCATGATTTCGCGCAGGCCGCCGGCCCCGAGGTCGTCGATATATTCGGCCGACAACACCTGGACGGACTTCGGCGTTTCCTGCAGCGGCTCGGTCAGCAGCGGCGACGCCGAATTGACGGTGCGGTAGGGGGCGTCGGGATCGGCATAGGGGTGCTCATTCAACCGCTCGGCGCGCACCTCGATCGGGTCAAGCTCGTCGGCCGGCACGGCCGGCTGGACCTCAGCTCTGGCGGCAGGCTGGGCCTGCTGGGCCATGGCCGGCAGCGGCGCAGCGGCGGCCACCAGACCGAGACCGAGCGCCCGCAGGGAGAGCGGAGAGCGGTAGTTCGAAGACATTGGAGGGAATTCCACAAAATTAATGCGGGCTTCCTAACGAAAACAGAGCCTCATCGCAATATGAATGCGATTAGTTCGCATTTTAATTCTCAAAGCCTATCGCGGTGGAGCCTGGGCGGCATCGATCGCCGCCTGAAGGTCCGCGACCGAGCCGGCGTTCACCAGTTCGCCATTGATGACAAAGCTGGGCGTGCCTTCCAGGCCGATATTGCGCGCCAGGGTCATGATGTCGCTGAGGTGCTGGCCGGTCTCTTGAGTGGCGATATCGGCTCGTGCCCGTGCCAGGTCCACGCCGTTAGCCACCAGGATGGCGTCGACTGACGCCGGGTCGATGGTCTGGGCCTGCATCAACGCCTGATGGACCTGGGGGTAACGGCCCTGGTGCCAGGCCGCCAGGGCGGCGCGAGCGGCATATTCCGACAGCGGCTCATTCTGATCGAGGATCGGCCATTCCTTGAAAACGAAGCGCACATCCGGGTTGGCCGCGACCAGCTCCATGTAGGGGTCGGCGATCTGTTTGCAGTAGGGGCAGCGATAGTCGAAGAACTGAACGACGGTGACGGCGGCATCAGCTGGTCCCATGACCGGGTCGCGCGCGTCCTGGTCCAGCGCCGGCAGGTTCTGGGCGATCATGGCGCGGGCGGCGTCCTGCCGCGTCTGCGCTTCCTGCTCCTGAAGGCGAAGGGACGCCTCGCGGAGGATTTCGGGATTGCTCAGCAGGGCTGTGCGGACGGGCTGGGTCAGCCCTCCCGGCACGAATGGCGTCGCCGCCAGAATCAACGCCACCAGCGAAACGATCAGGGCCGCCCATCCAGGATTGAACCGGTCCAGCAGACTGGCTTCACGCGGGGACTCGGGCGGTGGCGTTTCGGTCATCGTTCAGCCTTCTAGTTCTCTTGGGCCCGGTCGAGATCGGCGATGTCTTCCAGACTGGCACCGGTCGCCAGGATGATATCGATGGCGCGGCGGTAGGCTGTCGATCCTGGTTCGAGACGAGACCGGGCGAACACCGCAGCGCGCTGGGCCTCTTCCATCTCCGAGATTGAGAAATGGTATTCGGCCTGGGCCAGGCGAGCCTGACCGTCTTCGCCGAGTGATCCGTAGGCCTGGGACATCAACAAATAGGCAAACGGATTGTCCCGCTCATAGGCGAGCGACCGATGCAGTTCGGCGATCGCCTCCTGCAGCCGATCCGGACGCTCCTGGGCGATGATGGCCTGGGCCAGGTTCAGCCGCAGCAGGCCGGCTTCCGGCAGCAGATCGACCGCCCGGCGATGCGCCGGCTCGGCATCGACGGGGCGACCGGCCTCAAACAGGACCTGGCCCCTCAACTCCCAGAGGAAGGCGTTTTCTGGATTTTCTTCCAGCAGGACATCAATCTGGTTCAGGGCGTCGTCGGTATTGGCCGCGCGGTAGGCTGCAATCGCCCGCGCATATCTCGCTTCGAACGAAGTGTCGGTCGAGGGATAGCGTTGCAGCGTATAGGCCGGCGCATTCAGGAAGGCGTAGAGCTTGGCCTGCATCACGCGATGGCGGAACAGGGCCTCTTCGGTGTCGGATACGTCATAGTGCGACTGCTCCGCCACCCGGCGACGCAACCCGGAAATACGATCAGCCGACAGCGGGTGGCTGCGGAAGAAGGGGAATCGCCGCTCCTCCGAGAACAGCTCCTGGTATCGAAACTCCTCGAAGAACTCGACCAGACCCTCGCCGGACACACCAGCGGCCTCCAGCGCCGTGACGGCGGCCTGGTCGGCGGCGGCCTCCTGCGAGCGGGAATAGGTCAGGGCCCCCAGGGTTCCGAAATAGCCCGAGCTTCCGACCAGCAGGGCAGCGGCGTCCGGTGCCCCCGCCAGGGCGGCGAGCACACCCAGACCCATCGTCAGCAGAAAGGGCCGCAGGCCGGCATTCTGCATTTCGTTGCGAATGGTGTGGCCGCCCGCCAGGTGGCCGGCCTCATGGGCTAGGACGCCCAGGAACTGATTGGGCGTGTCGGCCTCCATGATCAGGCCGGTGTGGAACCCCATCCGCAAGCCCTGGGTCGCAAAGGCGTTGAGGGTGGAATCGTTGATCAGCAGGATGGTGACGTCGTCGGGCACCAGGCCCGCTGCCTCGAGGATCGGATCCGCGCCCTGGCGGATCGTCATCTCGATCTCCGTATCCCGGATCAGGGATTGGGCCTGGGCAAGGACCGGCGTGGCGACCCAGAGAGTCGCCGCCGTCAGGGCTGCGAGCCATCCACTTCGGAGTTTGGACATTTCGCGCCCTCCTTGGCTGGACCCGTCAACCGGGCCTGATCAGCGACCGAGTCGCCACCACCCCCGCTTGGGTTTCTCGGGCGGCGCGGTGATCTCGCCCTCGGGCAATGGCAATTCTGAGGCCAGGTCCGGTGTGTCATTCCCGGATTCGGCGGCGGGTTCCTCATTGGCCGGAATCTCGACGACGATCGCTTCCGCAACCTCGAGGTCCGCAGCGGACTCGGCCACCTCGGCCACGACCTCCGGTTCGGGGACAACCGTTTCCGTCACCTCGACGTCGGCCTCCACCTCTGACAGGTCGGCGACCGCCTCGACGGCAGCCGATGACCTGCGCCGAACGCGCCGACGGCGCGGCTCGCGGGCGGGGGCGGCTTCGGGCGGGTCCTGATCAGGCGTG
>CAUJHO010000036.1 GCA_963205025.1 Pseudomonadota bacterium
GGTGCCCATTTCTGCCTCGGCCACTTCATCGCCCGCGGCGACATGACCTGAGACCGCCGACAGGCTCATGCCGAGGAAGGGCGCATTGGCCGACAGGTCCTGGATATCGGCGTCGAACCGCCAGCCGTCGGCAATCGTCAGCATCGGCCCGCGACCCGGACAGACGCCGGCCTCGACATCGGTGACGTCATTGTCGCCCAGCTCCAGCCTTTCGACGCTGAAGGGAAAACACGACGCCGCCGAAAAGGTCGTGCGGCCGCCGCCGATCCGCAGCAGGCCGTCGGTATCCAGCCTCAGACCGCGCGCCAGGCCGAAATCGAGCGCTGCCTCGCCGTCGATGGCGGCGGCGATGACGCCATCGGCCATGACATAGCGCGGGACATCCACCCGCGCCTCGGGCAGACCACCCCCCGACATCTGCAACGCCAGGGCCCCGCCGCCCGCACCGTCGCGGCGCGCCGCGAACAGCGGGCGGGCCTGGGCCGCCGTGACCAGAATCTCGCCCCCCGTCAGGGTCTGCACGCGCGCGGGCCGATCCAGGCTGACGCGGGTGCCCTCCGACCCGGCCTCGATCGCGACGGCAGGAACATCAAGCGAGAAGGCCTGGAAGGCCCGTTTGAGGGCGATCTGCTCAACCGCATCGGCGGCGGCTACGGGCCCCAGAACCGGCCAGGACCCACCCGAGGCGTTGAGCCGGCCTTCCAGCCGGGTCACGGCACCCTCACCAATCCGGCTGTCCAGATCGAAGGCTCCGGTCACGCCGGTCAGGGTCAGGGCATCCTGGCGCAAGGTCCCGGCAGTCAGATCAAGCTGTCCGCGGCCGCGAGCCCCCGCACCTGAGCCCCCGGCCCGGAGCCGGGACAGGTTGATCGCCACCGCCTCGGCGGATTGGCCGCCGCTGCGGACCGACCCCGCCGCCAGGCGCAGGTCGCCCTGGTAGGCCCATTCCATGTCCTCGCCCCGGCGCAGGCGCACCCGCTCGCCGGCCAGCACCAGGGCGGCGCGCGCGACCTGGGCCTCGCCGGCGACGATCCGGTCGGCAGTGACCTGACCCGTCAGGCCGCCCAGCAGGGCGAAGGTCTCGACCCAACCCGTTCCACGGCCCTCGAACTGCAGGTCGGCCTCAAGGCCTCGGGACGCGCCGCCCTGCCAGGTCGCGGCTCCGAACCGGGTTCGCACCCGCGCCTCGACCGGGCCATGGACCCGGCGCCGCTCGGTTTCGGGATAGGGGATTTCAGCCGTCAGCCGGACGCTGCCGCCGGTTCCGCTCAGGCCTGCCGCCTCAATCGCATTGATGTCGGTGATCAGGGCCACGCTGGACCGGTCGCCTCGCGTGCGAACCGCCAGCCCTGCCCTGTGCAGATCGAGCGCAAAGCCCTCGTCGCCGAGCTGCGCCGCCGGCAGGCTCGCGTCCAGACGGATCAGCCGGTTGTCGACCATCAAGGCATCCGCCAGGGCCACCAGGTCGCCGCCCGGCGTCGTCAGGCGGATTTCGCCGTCCTCAATCTCGATCCTCGGGCTGGCCTGGTCCGGCGACGGCGGACGCCGGCCCAGGTCCTCGATGATGGGATCGAGCGCGCCGAAGCCCAACTCGCCATCCGCCAGAGTGACGTGGACGCGCGGTCGGATCAGGCGGATCCGCGTGGGGCTGACCCCAAAACCGCCCGACCACGGCATGCCCAGCGAGTAGTCGACCTCGGCCCGCTCAACGACCAGATCCGGCGAGGCGGGGTCACCCGCCGAAATCGTCGCCACCAGGCCGTTGAAATCGAACCGGTCAAACTGGACCTCCGCCTGGACGCCGTGGTCCTCCAGCCAGCCGACGAGCACCTGGCGCGCGATTTCGCGGCGACCGGCATAGGCCAGCAGCATCGCGAGGATGACGACAAGGAAGATGGCCCCGACCGACAACACCAGGACGGACCTCAGGGAGGCCCCGCGCGCAAACCGGGACCGGCGGGCCCCGGGTCGGGTCGGGGGAATGTCGTCGCCCTGGGTCAAATCGGCCCGCTTCTACCAACAGTTCAGGTTCTGATGCCCTAGCGCGCGCAGGCCCAACAAGGCACCCCTTTTGCACGCGGGACCGCGACAACGTGTCCCAAGCACCACTATGGCACGTTAATCTATTAGTCGGTGGGCAATGCGACCCTTCTTGTCGCAGGGGATCAAGGTCGACGCCCGGTGACGGGAAAGTCTATCCTGGATTGGGATTCTCCAATCTGGGGCCTGGTCTTTCATTGGGGCGTGCCTCGGGTTATAGGCGCGCCCTGGGTAGTTTTTGGGCCGACTGTGGCCTGGTGTCGCTTGACGACGCCGCGAAACGAGTGGGGGGCCGATGGCTCAATTCGATCCGCGACGCCAGCCGGTGCGAGTCTCTCCGCACCTGTTCACGGTCTGCGCTGCCGTCGCGGTCGCCACCCTGACCTGGCGGGTCTATCAGCCTATGGAAGCCTCGGCCTCGCCGGCCAGCCTGTCGCCCGCGCAACTCGCCAGCCTCGAATCCCGCGCCTTCACCGACGCCGCCGCCATGGACGGCATGCAGGTCCCGGAGCTGATCCCGGTCGAGGTTCGCTCAGGCGAAACCCTGGCCCAGGCCGTCGCCCGCACCGGCATCGACGAATCCGAGGCCGCCGCCGTTGTTCGCACCCTGGCCGACCAGGATTTCGACACCGTCAATATCCGCGCCGGCCTGCGGTTTGAAACGGCCGTCTCGCGCCCGCGCTCGGGCCGCGGCGCAGCCCAGCTGATCGGCCTGACCCTTCGCACAGATCCGGCGACCCAGCTGACCGTGACCCGCAATTTCGACGGCGCGCTGCGCGTGCGCGAACTGGCCGAGCAGGTTCGAGAGGAAACCACGGTCGCCTCGGGCGAAATCCACGGCACCCTGCATCAGTCCGCCGTCGCCCTGGGGGCCAATTCGGCGGTTGTCGCCAAGATGAGCCAGGTGTTCGCCCACCGCCTCGACTTCTCGCGCGATCTGCGCGCCGGCGACCCGATGACCCTGGTGTTCGAGCGCACCGTGTCCGAAAGCGGCGTCACCGTCTCGACCGGCGACCTGCTGTTCGCCGAGGTCCGGGGCGTGCGCTTCTATCGCTATCAGCCGGCCGGTTCGACCGAGGCCCAGTATTTCGACGAGAACGGTCGCAATGTCCGCTCGGGCATGATGTCGACCCCGGTTGACGGGGCCCGCATCTCGTCCAACTTCGGCATGCGCCGCCATCCGATCGCCGGCTATCGCCGGATGCATCAGGGCATCGACTTCGCGGTCGGCTACGGCACACCGGTCGTCGCCGCCGCCGATGGCGTCGTCATCGAGGCCCGGCGCTGGGGCGGCTACGGCAACTGGGTGCGCGTCCGCCATGCCAACGGCCTGGAAAGCGGCTATGCCCACCTGTCGCGCTTTGCCTCGGGCCTGCGTGCCGGCCAGCGCGTGAGCCAGGGCCAGGTCATCGCCTATGTCGGCTCGACCGGTGCCTCGACCGGCCCGCACCTGCATTATGAAATCTGGCGCAGCGGCCAGCGGATCAATCCGCGCGGCGTCCAGATGCCCAGCGGCGTCATCCTCGAGGGCCGCGACCTCGCCGCCTTCCAGGCCCAGCGCGCCCGCATCGACACCCTGATCGAGCAGCAGCGTGACGGCGGTGAGCCGGTCATGACGGCTTCGTCCGACGATCTGAGGCCGGCCCAGGGCTGAGAGTCAGGCGGCCTGGTCCGCCTGGCCCCGCAGCATCGGCAGCAACAGCCCGTCCGACAGGGCCTGTACGACCGGCACCGCCACGCCGTCTCCAGCCAGCTTTAACCCGGCCGTCCTTGACCCCGGCAGGCGATAGTCGTCCGCGACCCCCATCAGCCGCATGGCCTCACGCGGCGTCAGGAACCGGGCCCGGACATGACCGGCCTCGACGACCAGCACATACTGCCGCGACGACCCGCCCGCCGGCGTTCGCAGGCACCCGGCCAGGCCATCGAAGCGCACCTCGACCCGCTGGACCTTGATCCCGCCCTCGCGGCGCACCCGGCGAAAGGCCGTGCCGACCCGGCGTTCGCCCGCCTCGAGGGCGGCGTCGATGCGGCGACGATGCAGCGGGGCCATCTGTCCCAGCAGGGATTCGGTTCGGGGCGCATCAAGCCAGTCGACGCCGGCGTCCGGTTCGAGCCAAGCCGCCAGGTCGGTTTGGCGCGGCCGGGGCACAGCGAGCGACCACCAGCGCCAGGCGGCCCGCGCCCGGTCCGACAGGCCCGCCTCGGCCTCGATGATGGCGCGAGAATGGAAGGGCGCACGGGGCCCGGTCAAGCCGGCGGTCGGCTCCCGGGTTGCCACGATGAAGAGCCGGGGCCGGGATTGCGGCAGCCACAGGGCCGCATCCATCTCCAGCGCCCCGAAGGTCCACCCCTGGCCGGCCAGCACCTCGGCCAGGGTGCGGAAGTCATCGCCCCCGCCCGAGCTCAACAGGCCGATGACATTCTCGATCACGATGAGCCGGGGGGCGCGGCCCTGGGCGTCCAGCGCCTCGATCAGACGCCAGAAGCCCCAGAAGGCCCCGGAGCGTCGCGCCGACAGCCCCTTTCGCCCGCCCGCCAGGCTGAGGTCCTGGCAGGGTGACGAGGCCCAGGCCAGGTCGGCCGGCTCGGTCGGCAGATCGTCCGGGGCCAGGTTCCAGACATCCTCGACGCTCAGCGCCTCGTCGCCGAAATTGGCGCGATAGGCCGCCGCCTTCACCGGATCGAGGTCATTGGCAAAGATCGTATGCCAGTCAGACAGGCCCAGGCGCGCCAGGCCTGCGCCGGCGAAAAACTCCAGAACCGTGGGCTGACCCTCAGGTGTCATCCCCTGACGATATCCGACTCGCCTTGACGCGACAGCTGTTTGGGCGCGCACTGTCGCAAAACAGGGAGATCCCGAATGCGCCTGATCCTTGCTGTATCCGCCGTGGCCGCCCTTGGCCTGGTCGCATGTGAAATGCCCGTGGCCCCCGCCGAAACCGGTGCGCCGGTCGGGGGCGACGCCCCGGCTTCAGCCGACAGCGATCCGGCACCCGCAACCACGATGCTCGGTGATGTCGATCTGGGCGGCGACATTTCCGTTCTGGGCACCGAGCCCTTCTGGGCGGTCGGCTTTGAGGGTGAGGTGATGAGTTATTCGGGCCTTGACCGTCCCGAACAGACCGCGCCCCGGCCAGAGCCGGTCGTGGCCGGCACCACGGCAACCTGGACCACCACGACCGAGGCGGGCAATCCGCTGGTCGTGATCCTGACCGAGGCCGTATGTTCGGACGGCATGAGCGACCGGACCTATCCGCTGACGGCCGAGGTGGTAATTTCGGGCGAGGCCTTGAACGGTTGCGCCGGCTCGACGGCGTGGATGAACAGCACCGACGAAAACGGCAACCCCGTCTCGGGTTAACCGCGCGCGAGAACTCGGCGCGCCTGCTCCAGATGCAGGCGCTCGACCATCTGACCGTTGACGCTCAGCACACCGGCCTGTTCGGCCCCGTCTGCGGCATAGGCGTCCACGACCGCCTGCGCCCAGGCGATCTCGGCCTGGGACGGGCCGAAGGCGGCGTTCGCCGGCGTGATCTGGGATGGGTGGATCAGGGTCTTGCCGTGAAAGCCGAAGGCCCGACCCTGGGCGCATTCGGCGGCGAAACCCGCCTCGTCCCGATAGGCGTTGAACACACCGTCCAGAGCGATCTGGCCGTGAAAGCGGGCCGTCGTCACGATCAGGCTCATGGCCCAATGCAGGGGTGCACGATTGGGTCCGGCCAGGGCTCCCATCTCGGCGGCCAGATCGTTCTGACCCAGGATCAGAGCCTCGACGCCCGGCTCGGCGGCCATCGCCGCCAGGTCCAGCACCCCCGCCAACGTCTCGATCATGGCCCAGACCGGCAGGCCGGCTGACGCCGCCCAGCGGACCTCGTCGGGCGATCCGGCCTTGGACAGAACCAGGGCCAGTGCCGGCTGACCGCGCAGGGCCTCAAGATCGTTCGCGCCCCACGCCGTATCGGCGGCATTGATCCGTACGGCGGCGCGGCCCCCGAAGCTCGGCAAGGCCCCCAGCGCCGCGGCGCGCGCGGCGTCCTTGTCGGCCGGACCGACGGCGTCCTCCAGATCAATGACGACCGCATCGCAATCCAGGGTGCGGGCCTTTTCCAGGGCGCGCGCATTCGAAGCCGGGACGAACAGGACGGAACGAGGAGCCGGGATCATCCGATCAGGTACTCGCGTTCCAGGGCGTAGGTCGAGCCGCCGTGACCCAGGCGACTGGAATACAGACCGAACCGGTTCACGCGAAACGGCTCGAAGGTCTTGAGGTTGTGCGCCCGGATCCAGGCCGCCACACGGTCCGTCGGCGAGCTTCTCAGGTAGGCCAGGGTGACATGGGGCCGGTAGGCGCGGGTGGACGGCTCCAGCCCCGCCCGGCGCGCCGCCGCCTCGCAGCGCCCGGCCAGGACGTTCAGTCGCTCATTGGCCTCGACCCCGGCCCAGACAGCGTCCGACATATGGCCCTCACCGAACTCGCCGACGCCTTTCAGCACGAGGTCAAAGGCCGGACTGGTGACGCGCGACAGCTCGGCGTCGAGGTCGTCGGCGCGGCGCTCGTCGATTTCACCGAAGAATCTGAGGGTGACGTGTAGGGCCTCCAGCGGCCGCCACCTGGCGCGCGGCAGGCCCGTCTGGAGCCGGGCCAGATCCTGCCCGATCGGTTCGGGAACCTCGATGGCGGCGAACAGACGGATCATTCGTCAGCTCTAGCAGAGGTTTGGTCCGCGCGGGTCCGGTTTTCCTTGCGAAGCCGACCGTTCGCCCCGATATTTCATCCGACGCGCCCGGGTTGGGGCGCACAACAAGACAGGGATCGCGATGAGCGACTTCAGACACGACACGGCTACCCGACCGGCGCACGCAGACATGGCGACCGACGCCGGCCTGCGTAGCTTCATGCTGGGCGTTTACAACAAGCTGGCGCTGGGCTTGGCCGTGGCCGGTGGCCTGGCCTGGGTCGTCGGCAATGTGCCGGCGGTACGCGAACTGTTCTACACCCAGGGTCCTGGCGGCACCCTGTCGACGTCGATGCTGGGCATGGTGGTGCAATTCGCACCGCTGGTGCTGATCTTCGGCTCGATGTTCCTGATGCGCCGCCCGACGCCGGGGATGACCAGCCTGCTCTATTGGGCGGTGGTCGCCACCATAGGGGCGTCGCTCGGCTGGATCTTCCTGGTCTATTCGGGAGCCAGCGTGGCCACGACCTTCTTCGTGACGGCGGCGGCCTTCGCGGGCCTCAGCCTGTACGGCTACACGACCAAGCGCGACCTCAGCGCCATCGGCACCTTCCTGGTCATGGCCCTGATCGGCCTGATCATCGCCTCGGTGGTGAACATCTTCCTGAACTCTCCGATGCTGTACTGGATCATCACCTATGCCGGCGTCCTGATCTTCTCGGGCCTGATCGCGGCCGATACCCAGCAGTTGAAGATGACCTACTACGACCTGGGCGGCGACCAGGCGGCGATGAGCGTGGCCACCAGCTACGGCGCGCTGGGTCTGTTCATCAACTTCGTGAACCTGTTCCTGTTCCTGCTGCGGATCTTCGGCGGCAGTCGCGACTACGGTCCGGGGATCACCCGACAGACGCACGGGCCCCGGAGCAATCCGGGGCCTTTTTGCTAGTCGATGACCGAAAACCGCCGCCGGTCGAAGAAGCGCAGCACCTGTGTCAGTTCATGGCCGCGCTTCAGCACCAGGCCGCCCTGGCCAAGGATGGCCCACTGACCCTGGCGCCGTTGCAACTCGGGCCGCTTTTCGATGACATAGAGGGGCGCATCGCCGGTGCGCCTGAACACCGCAAAGGCGGCGCTGTCGTCGTGTCCGCCCAGCGAATAGTCGCGCCATTCTCCGGCGGCGACCATGCGCCCATACAGGCGCAAGATGGCGTCCAGTTCCAACCGGTGGAAGAAAACCGGACCGCGCGACGAACTATCCTGCGAAGCATCCAGGCTCATCAGAATCGAGCCTAGACCCGTTCTCCCCGTTTCGAAAAGGGTGGGAGCCGGATTGGCGAATTCACGAGGTGTCCGGTCTTTAATCGAAACGCCGCGAAGATGTCTCATTTCGGTCCTTCGGCGGCCATGCCGTCGGACGAAACAGCAGATGTCGGCTGGTCGGTGACCTTGAGATCCGGATCCTGAACAGCCCCCCCAGCCCCCTGGGTTTCCAGGTTCCGGCCAGCCGACGCTTCCTCCAAGCGAGACGCTCGGGCGACCACCCCCCTCCCCCCGGTCGCCCGGGCGTTTTGCGTTTGGGGTCAGGGCCGGGACCGGATGAGCCGGCCGCTAGGATGGACGTAGGCTGATCGGCAGCCGCTCGCTCCCGCGCACGACAGTCAGTTGCACCCCGTCGGGATTGTCGCGAATTTCCATGACCAGATGATCCGCCGTGGCGATGTCCGATGTGTTGGCCCGCACCACGACGTCGCCGGCCAGCAGGCCCGAGGCGGCCGCCACTGAGCCGGGTTCGACATAGGTGATCAAGGCCCCCGAACTGACGCCGTCGACCGGGCGATCGGTCGGCCGCATCGACCGGAAACCGGCCCCGAAGGCCTGCCCCGTATCACCGGAGGCTGCGACCTGGACCGCGACCGGAGCTGTCGCCTCCACGACCACCATCGTCTGCTGCTCGACGCCATCTCGAAGAAAACGAACGTCGAGGCTGGTTCCGGGCTGGGCCAGGCCGACCGTCGAGGTCACGCTGCCGGAGCCCTCGACCGTGCGCCCGGCGATTCGGACGATGACGTCATTGCGGCGCAGGCCCGCCTGATCCGCCGGCGACCCCGGCGCGACATCCTCGACGACGGCACCGCGAATGATCGGCGCCCCCAGCAGCCGCGCGCGCTCGGCGGTCAGCGACCCCATGGTCACACCGATCCGGCCCCGGCTGACCTGCCCGGTCTCGCGCAGCTGATGAACGACCACCATCAGGATGCGGCTCGGCACCGCAAAGGCCAGGCCGTCATTGCCGCCGCTGCCGGAGAGAATGGCGGTATTGATCCCGACCAGTCGGCCGGCACTGTCGAGCAGCGGTCCGCCCGAGTTGCCGGAGTTCACGGCGGCGTCGGTCTGGATATAGTCTTCAATGGCGTCGCCGATGCCGGAGCGTCCAAGCCCGGAAATGACCCCCATCGTCAGGGTCTGATCCAGACCCAGCGGATGGCCGACCGCGAACACCAGATCGCCGGTCCGCAGCCGTTCGGAATCGGCGATCTCGACCTGGGACAGGCCGGTCGCGGCAATCCGCAGCACGGCCACATCGGTAGCGTCATCAGCCCCGAGCAGTTCGGCGTCGAAGGACCGGCCGTCCGTCAGGTCGACGCGGAAGGTGTTGCCGCCGTCCACCACATGCTGGTTGGTGATGACGATGCCGGCCGCGGCATCGATGATCACGCCCGAGCCTCCGGCGATTTCCCGGGGCGTCGCCGTGCCGGACCCGGCCCGGTTCAGGGTCGTGACCCGCACCACCGCCGGCAGGGAGCGTTCAATCTGATCGGCAAAGCTGAAGACACCGCGTTCGGCATCAAACGGGATCGGATGGGCGGGCTGGGCGAAGGCCGGCCCCGACCCGGCCAGGATCGCAACCACTGCCACCGCACCGAATTGACGCCAACCCATCCTCAGACCCTCATGGTTATCGTCGAGCCGGATGAATCCGACTCGATCTCAAGCTCGCCACCGTGCCGACGCACGATGGCCCTCACGAATGCCAGACCCATTCGGTGACTGTCGATATCAGGTTG
Organism: Pseudomonadota bacterium; assembly: GCA_963205025.1. Classification (GTDB taxonomy): domain Bacteria; phylum Pseudomonadota; class Alphaproteobacteria; order Caulobacterales; family Caulobacteraceae; genus Brevundimonas. The sequence continues at coordinate 9,788 of CAUJHO010000036.1, forward strand.
CATCCGGGATTGCGTCATTTCCATGCCGGGGCCCTGGTCGCCGATGATCACGACGGCACCTTGCGGGTCCGAATAGGTCTTGAGACGGACCACGCCGCCGTCCGGCGAATATTTGACGGCATTGTCGACCAGGTTCGCCAGGGCGCGCTGCAGCAAGCTGGCCACACCCAGGGTCTCGGTCGGCGTCAGCTCGGTTTCAAAACGGATACGCCGCGGTTGCGCCAGCGGCTCATACATCTCGACGGCGGCCCGGCAGATGTCATCCAGCTTCACCGTCTCGTAGGCCCAGGTCTCTCCATCCCTCAGCGCCAGGGCCTCGTTCATGGCCTGGGTCAGATAGCGCAGATCAGCCCGCGCCTCATCGACGAGGTCGGCCTCGCCGGTCTCGCCGAACCGGTCCAGACGCGCGCGTGCCCGCGCCAGCGGCGTGCGGAAATCGTGGGCGACCTGGTCGGAGGTGTCGCGCAGCCAGGCCAGGAGCTCCTGCAGGCGTCCGAGGGTGACATTGACCTCGCGGGTCAGGTCCTGAAGCTCTCCGGTCATCTCGTGCAGCGGAATGGGGCCGCCAAAGTCACCCCGGCCGGCCTTCTGCAGACTCAGATTGATCCGCCGCACGCCCGACACCATGCGGGCTCGCGACCAGGCGGCCGAGGCCAGTCCCAGGCCGACCAGCAGGACCGCCATACCGGCCACCGTCACCGCCGCCACGCCCCAGGCGCGGCCGGTCGGCTCGACCACGCGGCCCATGACCACGCGCATCGGCCCGACGGTGTCGCGCACCGCCACGACCTCAAGCGAGCGGTCCGGGCAGAGGGTCCCCGCCGGCAGGGTCATGATGAAGACGTTGGGGCCGAGCTGATCCATGGAGCGGGCCTTGGCCTCGCTCAGGGGGCGGAACCCGGCCGTGCGGTCACCCGGAGCCTCCAGCCAGCGAACGCCATAGTTGATGACACGGCCCGAACAGGCGTCCGCCACCGACGATTCCAGGCCCGGTCGTCCCTGAAAGACGTTCAGCCAATTGACGATCTGGGCCTCTTCCACCGCCGCGCGACCGACGCCCATGGCGTCCATCTTCGACAGCAGGGCGTTGAAATCGCTGACCGCAGCCAGGGCCGCCCGCTGCCGCTGTTCGGATCGCACCGCGCCGTGGGTCACCGCCAGGGACGCCGTCAGCGTCACTGCGGCGATGATGGCCACGATGGCGGCCAGCCAGGTCGTCCTGACCGGCGGCAGCCTCATGCAGCGGCGTCCAGAATCCGGAACACGAGGCTCTGGCTGCGCGCGGAGACGATCAGCGGATGCAGGGCCTCAGACAGTTCGGGGCATTGCTCCTTCAGGCGGCGCCGAAGCGCGGAAATCCGCGCATCGATGATGTTGACGTAGTTGTCCGGCAGGAATTTCCATTCCACCCAGCACCGGTCCCACAGCATCGACTTGGTCACTGGCTCACCACGGGCGGCGAACAGCTCGGCCACGATGGCGAACTCCAGCGGAGACAGATCCAGGGTCCGGGCTGCAGTGCCGTCGGGATGGAAGGTCAGCGTCCGCGCGCCCGTCGACAGCCGAAACGGTCCATTGGCCAGGCCCGCCCGCGTCGCCTCACCGGCCTGGATGCGGGCGCGCCGCAGCTGAGCCGCAACCCGGGCCAGCAGTTCCTCGTCGCCGACGGGCTTGGAAACATAGTCGTCGGCGCCGGCCATCAGGCCCTCGACCTTCTGGCGCTCTCCACCCAGGGCCGTCAGGAACAGGGCCGGCGTCTGGCGGCACGGGCCGCCACCCTCGCGAATCACCGCCAGCGCCGACAGGCCGTCCATGCCCGGCGTGATTCGATCCAGGATTAGAATGTCGTAGGCCCGGCTCGCGGCCATCGACAGCGCCTCTTCGCCGGTCGTGGCCCGGTCGACCGTATGGAAGCCGGCCCGCTGCAACTTGCCCGAGACATGGTCCGCCAGGGCCCCGTCATCCTCAAGCAAAAGGGCCGACCGGCCCTCAAAGATCTGGCTCAATGCCTCGTACGGATCGACAGCTTCGATCACGGTTCCCCCCCGATTTGACGCGCCAGCATAGCGGGGCCAGCGCCTGTCGGGGAGGCCTGGGCCGGGAATTTGACGCGCCAACCTGTCGCCGGCGTCAGGACGTGCCTTGGCCTGAACGCAGTCCAGCCCTAATCTTGTCGCCCGGGACCGCGATCCGTCGCGGACCAACACTGGGAGAGCTTTTCAGCCATGGCCGTGATCACCCTCGTCGATGACGACGAAAACATCGTTGAGTCGGTCAAGCTGGCGCTGGAAAGCCACGGCCATACGGTGCGGGCCTATCATGACGGAGCCTCGGGTCTGGCCGCGCTGGAATCCGAGCCGCCGGACCTGGCCGTGCTCGACGTCAAGATGCCGCGCATGGACGGCATGGAGGTGCTGCGCCGAATCCGCCAGACCTCCAACCTGCCGATCATCATGCTGACCTCCAAGGACGAGGAGATCGACGAGATCCTCGGCTTCAACCTGGGGGCCGACGACTACATGACCAAGCCCTTCAGCCAGCGCCTGTTGCTGGAGCGGATCAAGGCAATCCTGCGCCGCGCCGGCATCGACCAGGGCGAGCCGGTGGACGCCGACGCCTCGTCCAAGGCGCTCAAGCGCGGCAAGCTGTCGATGGATCCGGCCCGCCACGAAAGCACCTGGGAGGGCCGGCCGGTGCGCCTGACCGTCACCGAATTCCTCCTGCTCCAGGCCCTGGCCCAGCGCCCCGGCTTCGTGAAGAGCCGCGACAATTTGATGGACGCGGCCTACGACGATCAGGTCTATGTCGATGACCGCACCATCGACAGCCACATCAAGCGGATGCGCAAGAAATTCCGCGTCGTCGATCCCGAGTTCGACGCCATCGAGACCCTCTACGGAGTGGGCTACCGCTATCGTGAGTGAGACCGACGAGCTTCCAGGTCGTGGCACCTTTCGCCGCATCAGGTCTCTGTTCGGATCGGGCCTCGCGCGCCTGATCCTGGCGCTGAACCTGATCACCCTGGCGGTGCTCCTGATCGGCATGTTCGGCCTGAACGAATGGCGGCGCGGCCTGGTCGATGCGCGGATCCAGTATCTGAACGCCCAGGCCCAGTTGGTGGCGACCGTGCTCTACGAGTTCGGGGCCACCGAAGGCGACCCCTATCCGGCCATCGACCCGATCGCCTCGGCCCAGTTCCTGCGGGCTGACCTGATCCCCGCCGGCCAAAGGGCGCGTCTGTACGACATTGACGGCTTCCTGATCGCCGATTCCTATCTGGTGTCCGACGCCGTCGAGATCGAGGCCCTGCCGTCGGCGCGCGGGGCGAATGCGCCGCTGCCGCCCGAGCCCGACCCGCGCCAGGAAGAGACCCGGCTGACCGCCGCCCGCAACGCCCTGGCCGCCGAGGTCGAGGCGGCCCTGACCGGGGCCCCCCAGGCCGGCGTCCGGGTCAATGAGATCGGCCAGCAGGTGGTGTCGGTGTCCGTGCCGATCCGCCATGTCGCCACCGTCGTCGGCGTCCTGACGCTTGAGGCCGATGACTTCTCCGAGATCGTGGCGGCCCAGCGCCGGGCCCTGCTGCCGTTTGCCCTGGCCGCTTTTGCGGTGTCGCTGCTGACCGCAGGCCTGCTCTATTTCTGGGTCGTTCGGCCGCTGCTTCGGCTGGCACGCGCCGCCGACCGCGTCAGGCTCCAGCGAGCCCGCGCCATCTCCCTGCCGGATCTGGAAGACCGCAAGGACGAGATCGGCGACCTGGCCCGCGCCCTTGAGACCATGACCGCCGCGCTCAATGAGCGGATGGTCGCCATCGAACGCTTCGCCGCCGACGTCTCGCACGAGATCAAGAACCCGCTGACCTCGATCCGCTCGGCGGTCGAGACCCTGAGCCTGGTCAAGACCGACACCGACCGCAAACGCCTGCTCAATGTGCTGGAACGCGATGTCTGGCGCGCCGACCGGCTGATCACCGACATCTCCAACGCCTCGCGCCTGGACGCCGAACTGGCCCGGGATGCCCCCCGCCCCGTCATGCTGGATCGGCTGCTGGGCGATGTCGTCAGCATCTATGACGATGACCGGGGAGCCGCCGTTGTCCTGTCGCGTCCCGCCCATGAAGAGATCGTGGTCATGGGGCGCGAGGGGTCGTTCGGCCAGGTGTTTCGCAATCTCATCGACAATGCCCGCTCGTTCAGTCCGCAAGACGGCACCGTCACCGTCAGCATCGCGCGCGACGCGCGCCAGGACGACCTTCCGATCGTGGTCACCGTCGATGACACCGGACCGGGCATCCCGGACGAAAACCTGGAGACCGTGTTCAAGCGGTTCTACACCTCGCGCCCCAGGGGGGCGGCCTTCGGCTCGAACTCCGGCCTGGGCCTGTCCATCGCCCGCCAGATCGTCGAGGCCCACGGCGGCTCAATCGTCGCCGAAAACCGCAAGGCCGACGACGGCAGCATCCTGGGCGCGCGTTTCATCGTCCGTTTCCCCGGGACCGAATGACGGTTCATGCGACCGCAGTGGCGCACCGCACCGCCGGCGGATGGCAGGCGGTGATCCTTCGCGGGCCGTCGGGGTCCGGCAAGAGTGACCTGGCCCTGCGCCTGATCCGCGATCTGTCGTGGCGGCTGGTCGGAGACGACCGGATCCACCTCTGGCGGTCGGGCGACGGCCTCTATGCGGCTCCGGCGGAGCGGTTGGCCGGACTGCTTGAGGTCCGCCATGTCGGTGTGATGACGGTGCCGTATCTGACGCTCGCCCGCGTCGCCCTGGTCGTGGCGTGCGAACCCCCGAGCGAACGCCTGCCCGAGCCGGACACCGAGACGCTTGCCGGCCTGCCGATCGCACGCCTCGCCCTGGAGGCCACCACCGCTTCGGCCCCCGATAGGATCCGTCAGGCCCTGACCGGGTTCGAGGCACGCTCACGGTTGGAACCCTGATCGGCTTGCTTTATGGAGCGGTCGTTCGACCCGCGCCCTGAGACGGCCGGTCGGGGGCGTTTAGGGATTAAGTTGGATCATGATCGGTCTTGTCATCGTCACCCACGGGGGGCTGGCGAGGGAGTTCTTGTCCGCAATGGAGCACGTCGTCGGCCCGCAGTCGGATGTGATCCCGATCTGCATCGGGCCTGACGACGACATGGAGGCGCGTCGGGGCGAGATTCTCGACGCAGTGCTTCAGGTCGACAAGGACCAGGGCGTCATCCTCCTGACCGACATGTTCGGCGGCACCCCGTCCAACCTGGCGATCTCGGTGATGGAACAGACCGGGGCCGAGGTCATCGCCGGACTGAACCTGCCGATGCTCATCAAGCTGGGAACCCTGCGCCACCGCGAGAGCCTCGACGCCTGCGTGGCCCAGGCCCAGGACGCCGGACGCAAATACATCTCCGTCGCCTCCTACATCCTGGCGGGCGACAAGTGAGCGGCCCGGCCCGCACCGTGACCATCTGCAATGCGAAGGGCCTGCACGCCCGGGCCTCCGCCAAGCTGGTCAAGGCCGTCGGACCCTTCGACGCCGAGGTCCAGGTGTCCAAGGATGGACAATCCGTCGATGCACGTTCCATCATGGGCCTGCTGATGCTTGGGGCCGGCAAGGGGTCCGAGGTTGTCATCACCGCCCAGGGTCCCGAGGCCGAGGCCGCGCTCGACGCCGTCGTCGGCCTGATCGAGGGGCGTTTCGACGAGGACTGCTGACCATGACCGCCCCGACGGACTATCCGGCTCTCGCCCGCCAGGCCCTGGCGGCCCTGCGCGCCGGACAGGCCGCCCAGGCGCGGACCCTGTTCGAGCAGGTCACCGGCGCGGGCCACGGGGACGCCTCGGTCTGGGTCGCCCAGGCCTATGCCTGTCGTGACATGGGCGATGCCGCCGCCGTCCTGGCGGCCGCCGACGGGGCCCTGCGTCTCGAACCCGGCAATGCCCGGGCGCTGCTGCTCAAGGGCGATCATTTTCTGGCCGTCGGGGATCGGCGCAGCGCCTCGACCTTCTATGCCTCGGCCATCCGCAACGCCCCGGCAGCGGCGGCCCCGGATCTCACCGCTGACCTGGCCCGCGCCGAGCGTGAGCTGCAGGCCCTGACCGGCGGCTTCGACCAGTATCTGTCCGAACAATTCCCCGACCCCAGCCCACGTTTCCGCCAGTCGGTCGACCTGATGACCGGCAAGAGCCGGCTCTATCTGCAGGAGCCGCGCTTCTACTATTTTCCCGGCCTGCCCCAGGTCCAGTTCGCCCCGCGCGAGGCCACGCCTTTCCTGGACCGACTGGAAGCCGCCGCTGACGACATTCTGGAGGAACTGCTGGCGGTCATGGACGACCCGGAGCTGTTCACCCCCTATATCGAGACCCGCGAGAACCGGCCCAACAGCCGCCAGTTGGGGATGCTCGAAAATCAGGACTGGACGGGCTTCTTCCTGATCAAGGACGGCGAGCCGGTGGCCGCCAACATCGCCCGATTTCCGCGCACCATGGCCGCGCTCGAGGGCGTGCCCCTGACCGACATTCCCGGCCGCGCCCCCTCGGTCCTGTTCTCGCGCCTGACGCCAGGGGCCCACATCCCGCCGCACAGCGGCCTGGTGAACACCCGCCTGATCTGCCACCTGCCGGTGATCTGCCCCGACCGGTGCAGCTTCCGGGTCGGGTCCGAGACGCGCGACTGGGCCTATGGTCAGGCCTGGGCCTTTGACGACACCATCAACCACGAGGCGTGGAACCGGTCCGACCAGGAGCGTATCGTCCTGATCTTCGACGTCTGGAAGCCCGAGATCACCGAGGCCGAACGCGCCGAGATCCGTGCGCTGTTCGCCGCCGTCGAGGCCTTTGGGACCGGCCCGACCACCTGGGGCGTCTGACCGCGCGGCACGCCCGCACCCCTCCCCATGAAAGAGACCCGGCCATGAGCGACGTCACCATCTTCCACAATCCTCAGTGTTCGACTTCGCGCCAGACGCTGGAGATCATCCGCGAGGCCGGGATCGAACCGACGATCGTGCTCTACAAGGAGGTCGGCTGGACGGCCGGCCAGCTTCAGCGACTGGCGGATCGCGCCGGCGTGCCGGTGTCGGCCTTCCTCAGGGCCAAGGAGCCGCTAGCGCACGACCTGGGCCTGACCGGCCCGGACATCAGCGAGGAAGCGGTCACCCAGGCCATGATCGCGCATCCCAATCTGGTCGAACGCCCCCTGGTCGAAAGCCCCAAGGGCGTCGTCATGGCCCGCCCCACCGAGCGGGTCCGCGAAATTCTCTGAACTTTCCGGGGAAATGGTGGAGCCGAGGGGAGGCTCCACTAAACGATCAGCCCCTTTAGGGACTTCAACGGCTTGCTTCGAGCGAAGCAGCGAGAACGAGACTAGGCGTAACAGTCCGGCGTAACAAGGGGAGCTTACTCGAAGGAAGGCTCAGATGGTCGGCTCTCTTGCTCGCGCCAGTAGACTACCTGCTCAGCCAAGCTGATCGTCTGCTGCGCCACCCAATCAGTCACTGCTTCATCCCCGAGCTCGACCAATCCTTGCAGCGCGTTTGATCGCTTCTCCAGTATGTCAGCGAGCGAACCGCTCCATGAAGAAGGCATCAGCCGATCTGCATACACATCCAAAATCGCGATCCGGTCATTCGCCGTCCGAACTAGTTCGATCGCGATCGAACTGAGGGACACCGGACCAGCTTCCTCGTCGGGCAGGACGGTCCCAGAAGTAGACCTGAATATCGAGATCGCCTGAGCTAGCCGGATCGATCTTTCTCTGTCAGCGGCGACCCATTCCAACAGGGCTTCGGAAGCGACATTGTCGAGTGGCCGCTGCCTGATCGACCAGTTCGTTAGAATGCTCGCCCCTTCAGCAGCGCTGTCGGGCGAAAGCAGCACGTCCAGAACCGCATTAGTCTGTGTCTCGCACAGAGCCGCGACCGCCTCGTCCCACTCCCAGAAGTATCCTTCGGACTTCAGCAAGTTTGCAGACATCTCTCCGGCGACTGGGCCGTCATCTGAGGTCGACAGACAAACACGGATAAGTCCGGCGACCTCGTGATCCAGTCGCTGCTGCGCTCGACCGAACTCCCAAGCCCGCAGCATCTCCTGCCCCGCCCGCACAAGAGGAGAACCGGGGCTCTTTACGTAGTCCTCGCAATCGTAGAAACGCATCGAAAGGATGCGAACGGCCACAACCAAGCCGTCTGGCATCTGACCTATCCGGCTGAGGATCGTTGCGAGGGCTTGATTGGGGATGGTTTCCCCCACCCTTCCAAAAGCGAGCCACTGATAGTGCTGCGCCTGCGCCACGCCGACATCTAGCGACATCAGAAGGCGTTCCACACCCGCCGCATCAATATCAACTGACGCCTGCAAGAACGGAAACTGTTGGGCGAGCTCGGGGTCAGTGACAGCATGATCGAGAGCTTCGGATTGGAATGCTGGATTGTGACTGCCCACGCCCGCGAGGAACGAACGCAGGACTTCGATATGCCGCTTGCTAGCGTCAGCTTCTCCATAAGCTTGGCGCAGCTTTGCCCAGACCTCCCGTGGATTAGCCGCCGCCTCTCCAAAGCCTTTCCCAAGAGCTATCAGCCGCCCCCCATTTACCGTTACGAGCTCCGGCAACAGTTCAGCGAGAGTCTCACTATCGTCGGCCAACGCTTTTCCAAGCTCGCTCACCAACAGCACCACCTCATCAAATCTCTTGGTGGGGCGCGCCTCCGTGTCCTCCCCGTCCATCGACTCCGCGATGGCCATCGCGCTCCACACCGCTGAGAAGGCGAAAGCCCTAATCCTTTCGGCTAGAGATTTGGGTCGCATCGCCTCCTCAAGGGCCGACAAGCGATGGTTGCTGACCTCGCCTTGGTTGTCGGACTTCTTTCGAATGGTGTTCTTGATCGCGATCCAGCCGTCCGGCCAAAAGCCATCTGCACGGACCCTTTGGAATGCGGCTACCAAGCTCACTTGAAGGCTGTCGATGCTCCAAAGCCCCTTGAACCGCCTAGCCAGTTCTTTTTTAGCCGCCTCGCCCAGTTCGCCGTCGTCCAAGGCCAGCTTCGCTAGAAGTTCCAAAGCAGACCCAAACCAGTCCGCCACCTCTTCCGTGTCTTTTGGATACCAGCCGTAAGTGCGCGGTCTTGCGCCGAAATCCGTTGCGATATCACCGCCCAACCTGTGCGTTTCAAGAAGCGCGGTTGCCGCAGATAATCCAGCCCAGCGTTGCCCGTCATCATCGCTTAGAAGCAGCTGATTAGCCACACGGCGACGCGTAGCTGGCAGCGCCGTAGTCCCGGAGAAACGGACATGAAAAAGAGCTTCAAAGCGCCGACGGCTTGAGTCCGAGTTGGGGTTTCGTTCGCCCGTGATCTCCATCATTCCTACCAACAGGCTGATGGCACGTTCGAAGTGTTCATCCTCGTAGGCAATGTCC
>CAUJHO010000037.1 GCA_963205025.1 Pseudomonadota bacterium
GGGCGGATCAAACCGTCGGGGGCCAATGAAGCGAACAGAAGGCCGGGAGGAAGCGTAAGGCTCACGGCAAACGTCGCCGGTTCGGGATCGTCCGAACCCATAGGCGGCACATCAGCGAACCCATGGCAGTGGCCGTGCCCGCACCCGTGCGCCACATCTGACGTATGAGAAGCGTCATCCTGGGAATGGACGCCATCGGTCATAACCGCCTCGCAGCGATCCACCCCTTCCAGTCCACAGGTCGCCGTATCCACCAACGGTCCGGCCACAAACAGGCCGAGGATCAACGCGAAAAGCGCTGACACAAGAGGGGAACGGGTGCGGGTGAGGATCACAAGGCGGCCATAGCACGCGGGACTGGCGCAGTCCAGGACAGTCCGATGTTGATCAGGCTTCGCCAGCTATGAGCCGATGCGCCTCGGCAAGGAGCGTGAGCGTCGAGCCAGCGTTGTCAGCTTAACGGAGCGGGCTCGCAGCCAGGTCTGGGTGCGCTTGTCTTATGCCGCTGCGCTCGCTTGGGTCCAAACGTCATTCGCCGTGCTCCGGAAGGTCCGGAGGGTGTCTCGGCTGATCAGGTGGCGCTGGGTATAGAAGGTGTTGTAGACGCTGGCGTGAGTGGTGAGGAAACGCTGGGCTGAGCTCTGGGACTTGAAGAGCTGCATCTTCCGCTCCCGCCTTCGGATCGGCAGGTGGGAGTTCTCAGCCCTGTTGTTTTCTCGAAGCCGGCCGGGTCGGTGGATGCCGTCCAGGCCGAGCTCCCGTAGGGCCGAGCCGTAGGACGCCAGCCCGTCGGTCACGATCGCCTCGGGCTCGACGGGCTGGTTACGCAGCAGGCGCTTCATCAGTCTCAGCGCCGCGTCGTGATCCCTGCGCTTCTGCACAACGACATCCAGCACCTCGCCCTCGTCATCGACGGCGCGCCACACGTACATGCGCTTACCGCAAATGGTGCAGACGACCTCGTCGAGATGCCAGCGTGGCGAAGGCCCCGGCCGCTTGCGCTTCAAGTTCCTGGCGATGAGTGGTCCGAACTTGATCGTCCAGCAGCGAATGGTCTCGTAGCTGACCTCGATGCCGCGCTGGGCGAGCATCTCCTCGACGTCACGGAAGCTCAGGGTGAAGCGGAAATAGAGCCACACCGCGTGGCGAATGACGTCAGGCGGGAAGCGGTGACGCTTGAACGAGATCGGACGCATGCAGGCCTGCCACAGTGGGCTCTCAGGCAGCCCGAAGTGGAGACTTGTTAGCGTTAGACTGACAGCACAACCAAAGAGCATTGATGGCCGTGGCGCTCGCGGCGGGCCTCGCAGGCTGCGCAACGCCGACGACCGAATACCGGATGATCCCTACCGGCGACCATGGCGTGGGCGTTCGGTTCTCTCGTGGAAATGCGGCGATGGTCTCGCAGGGACCGTCGGGAGCCGTAATGCTCTTGCCCGTCCGCTACAACGCGACGAACAAGCTGTTCTTCGCACTAGCGGCGTTCAACACATCGGGACAGCCCATCAACCTGGGGACCGAGGATGTCCGCATCTACCTCGACGATGGGGCACCCGTGCGGTTGCAAGACTTCAACTACCTTCGCCAAGAGGCGAGGCATTCAGCCGAGCGGGCGATGGCGGCGGTATGGGTGAGTGCCGGGATCGAAGGCTATCTCGCCTATCGCGCCGCCGGCGATCATCCGCGCCGGACGGAGATCGCGTTCCGCCGGGCCTCCGGCGAATTCTATCTGTCGAGCGCCCTGATTGAGCGCGGCCTGCGGCAGGCGATGGCCGAGCGGGGCCGCACGGTGTTGCAGACCACCACCGTCGATCCCGGAGCCGCCACGGGCGGTTTCATCTTCGCCGATCAGCTTTCGATCCCGGAGGGGACGGTTCGGGCGATCCTGGTCGAAGTGAACTTCGGGGGCGCGCCTCACCAGTTCACCATCACCTTGGCGCCGTCAGGCACATCGGTTGAAGTTCCGACCAACATCCCCGCCGTCGCTTCGCAAAGGATGCAGGCCATGCAGCGCACGCCGGAGACTTGGCACTGGACCGACGGACCTCCGCCAACCCCTTACGACGGTCTCGAAATTATCGAATGACCTTTGCTGCCAAGGTGCAGGCCAGTAGCAGCTTGATCAGTTCAACCCTAATTCTTGGATCACCGGACAGCGGATTTCCCGTCCGTCGCGACAATCGGCGACGGCTTGTTGCAAGACGGCTCGAAGGCGTCGCAGGTCGGCGATCTTTGCGTCGATGCTGGCGACCTGCTCCTGGGCCATGTCGCGCACCTCGCTGCAAGCCTGAACCTCCGGTTCGCTCAGCGCGATCAGCCGTCGAATGGCGTCGATGCCGAAGCCGAGTTCGCGGGACCGACGGATGAACTTTAAGCGCTGAGAATGACTTGGCGCATAGCTTCGATGGCCGCCCTCCGTCCGGGCTGGGGCTGGCATCAGCCCGATCCGCTCGTAGTAGCGCACCGTCTCCAAATTGACGCCGGCACCACGCGCCAGGCGTCCGATGGTCAAAACCTGACTGCGCATCCTCTTGATCCCGTAGTGGCTACGGGTTGTAGGCTGTATCAGAGATTGAGCAGGAGACACCATGATGACCGATCAGAACCGTCCTCGTATCCCAGAGGTCGCCGTCGGCGCGTCGGCGGCTGTCAGTGGAGTCGCCGCCGTTTTCGCTTGGGCGGCCTGCTGCGTCCTGCCGCTGGCTTTGTCGGTAGCCGGTGTCTCGTTCGCCGGCGCTGCGATCATCGCCGGCGCGCGGACTTGGTTGACGCTTCTTACCGCCGTGATCTTGGCGGCGGGTTGGTTGCTGCACTGGCGCCGTCTTCAGTTATGCAAGCGCAACGCCGCCTGTGCTCGCCCTTCGCCGCTGGCCTTTTGGTTGCTAGTCGTCGCCTCGTTCCTGGTGGCGCTGTCACTAGCTTGGGAGCCCTACATCGAACCGTGGGCCATGCCCCAATTGGCGGCGATGCGATGACATCTATCCTGCTGGAATCGACGCTGACCTGCCCACAATGTGGTCATATGGCGACTGAGATGATGCCGACCGACGCCTGCATCTGGTTCTACGATTGCCTCGGCTGCGGCACCAAACTGCGACCCGAGCCCGGTGACTGCTGCGTGTTCTGCTCCTACGCCGATGTGCCGTGCCCGCCGATCCAGGTGGATGGCAAGGGTTGCTGCGGCTAGTGTCCGCTACAAGCCGCTTCGATCTGGAGATCGCCGTGACCGACCATGCTACGCCCAATCTGCCGTCGCGGGATTTCGAGACGACATCGCGGTTCTATTCTCAATTCGGCTTCGAACAGGGGTGGCGCGACGATGGCTGGATGATCATGAAGCGGGGCGAACTGACGCTGGAGTTCTTCTCTCACCCGGAAGTTGACCCGCTGACGAGTTGCTTCAGTTGCTGCCTGCGCCTCGACGACCTTGATGCCTTCTATGCCATCTGCAAAGCGACGGGACTGCCCGAGACGTGCATGGGCCAACCACGCCTGCACGCACCTAAGACCGAGGAGTCGGGATAGCGTTGTCAGGTTAACTCGGCCGCCGGCAGTGAGATCAGTGCTCGCCGTTCTCAGGCGGCCGCGGCCGCCTCGGCCCAGGCGTCGTTCGCCGCACTTCGGAAGGCCCGAAGGGTGTCTCGGCTGATCAGGTGACGCTGGGTGTAGAACGTGTTGTAGACGCTGGCGTGAGTGGTGAGGAAGCGCTGGGCTGAGCTCTGCGATTTGAAGAGTTGCATCTTCCGCTCTCGTCTGCGGATCGGCAGGTGAGAGTTTTCTGCCCTGTTGTTTTCTCGGAGCCGACCGGGATGGTGAATGCCGTCGAGGCCCAGCTCCCTTAGCGCCGACGCATAGGATGCCAGGCCGTCGGTCACGATCGCCTCCGGTTTGATCGGCTGATTGCGCAGCAGGCGCTTCAGCAGCCTCAAAGCCGCGTCGTGGTCCCTGCGCTTCTGCACGACGACATCGAGCACTTCGCCTTCATCATCGACGGCGCGCCAGAGGTACATCCGCTTGCCGCCGATGGCGCAGACAACCTCGTCGAGATGCCAGCGAGGGGAGGGGGCCGGCCGCTTCCGCCTCAAGTTCCTGGCGATCAGCGGCCCGAACTTGATCGTCCAGCAACGGATGGTCTCGTAACTCACCTCGATACCACGCTGGGCGAGCATCTCCTCAACGTCGCGGAAGCTCAGCGTGAAGCGAAAATAGAGCCACACGGCGTGGCGAATGACGTCAGGCGGGAAGCGGTGACGGCTGAACGAGATCGGACGCATGAAGCCCTTGTCACACAGGGGCCTCAAGCAGCCCGGAGCGGAGACTTTTTAGCGTTAGACTGACAGCACCAGGGGACCTGCGTTACCACGGGCGCGACAATGTCGCGGTGGATTCGCGTGGTGATCCGCTGCGGATGCTCGGCAGCTACACCACCACAGGTGCCCGGATCATCGAGGAGGCGACGCCGCCGGTCTGGTGGGAAGGGCTGGAGCCGTGGCCGTCGGGACAGGTCCAGGTCCGGGTGCTGTCCGGTGTCGGGGCCCGACCGTGGGACCGCGATAGCCGCGACGTTCTGCTGATCGCCGAGGTCGCCGAGGGGCGCGGCGAGATCATCGACCGGCAAGAGCAGGTCGGCGGCTATCCGGCGCGCGCCGAGCCGACCCGGCGGGCCTTCGACGAAAGCCAGTGGGACCTGCGCTTCATGACCCCGCTGTCGGACGCGGCGCTTGATCGTCCGGCCCAGCGCCGTGGCACATGACGACAGGGGTGCCATCGGGGCCTATCGGGTCCGGCAGGGCTCGTTTTGGTTGGACTTCGGTAGGGGCCCTGACCTCACTTTCTGAGACGCGCGTTTTGATCCGATAATCGGTTCCCACTTATCGGAACGCGCTCTAGTCTCGCCCGAAGCAGGGATCACGCCTTGGACGACGACAGCGACAGACTACCGGCCGGCCAGCGCGCCACCATCAACGACATCGCGCGCATTGCGGGGGTGTCCAAGAAGACCGTCTCGCGCGTCATCAACGATTCGCCCTCGGTGCGCGGCGAGACCCGGGAGCGGGTCGAGGCGGTTATCGCCGAGCTGGGGTTCACACCTGACCCTCAGGCGCGCGGCCTGGCCTTCCGGCGCTCATTCCTCGTCGGCATGATCTACGACAACCCCAGTCCGAACTATGTCGTCAACATGCAACAGGGCATCCTGGACGGCGTGCGCGGCTCGGGGCTGGAGCTTGTCGTCCATCCCTGTAACCGCCAGGCTGAGAGTTTCCTGTCCGAGGTCGAGGGGTTCGTCGTCCGACAGAAGTTGGCCGGCGTGGTCATGCCGCCTTCGGTATCGGAAGACGAGCGGGTGGTGGCGCTGCTGAAGGCGGCGGACTGTCCCTACGTCCGCATCGCCTCGGTGTCGCTGGACGAGCCGGAACGGATGGTCGTGACGAACGACCGGTTGGGGGCGGCCGAGGCCGCCCGACACCTGGCGGATCTGGGACACCGGCGGATCGCCTTCATCTCGGGACCGGACACCTTCCGGTCATCGCATGAGCGGGGGGCCGGCTTTGCCGACGGCCTGGCTGAACACGGCCTGTCGCTGGACCCGGCCTATGTCCGGCGCGCGGCCTATACGTTCGAATCCGGGGTCGAGGCCGCACAGGACCTGCTGTCGCTCCCCGCGCCGCCGACCGCGATCTTTGCGGGTAACGATGAAATGGCGATCGGCGTCATGCAGGCGGCACGCAACCGTGGACTGGATGTCCCAGGCGAACTGTCGATCGTCGGCTTTGACGACCTGCCGATGGCCTCGCGCGTGTGGCCGAACCTGACGACGGTGCGCCTGCCGATCCGCGACATGGGCCGGATGGCCGCCGAAAAGCTGACGGCGTCGCGACGCGGGCTGGACCCGGCCAAGCTCAATCAGCCGGACGTGCGGCCGAACCTGATCGTGCGCGAATCCTCGGCACCGCCCCGGAACTGAGGGTCAGGCCGTCTCCAGAGCGGGGCTGCCGATCAGATCCTTGATATAGTCGCGGATGCCTTCGTCGGTGGCATTGGCGAAGAACAGGTCCTGGAATTTTTCGCCTGCGATCGCGGCCTTCAGCAGATCCTGGTCGACGGCCTTCAGCGCCGACAGCATGTCCTTGCAGGTCGCGGACTTCAGCGTTTTCAGAATGCCGCGGTTACGCGCCATGATCTCGGCCCGCTCCCTGGGGTAGCCGAGGCCACGCTCACCTTCGAAGAGTTTGCGGTAGCAGTCCTGAAGGTTCAACTCTGCCGCCCAGCCGAAACCCTTGGCGTAGGGCATGGAGATGGCGTTGCCGTCATTGATCTGGCCGAACAGAAAGGCGTCGGTCGGATCGACCACCAGGCCACAGAAGACCCCCGGCATGGCGTTACAGGCCAGCATCGAGCCCATGCCGGTGCCGCAACCCGTCACGACGAAGTCAGCGGCACCCGAGTTCAGCAGGATGCCGGCCAGCAGCCCGTTCATCACATAGGTCAGGGAAGCCTTGTCCTCGGGCGCGTACATTCCGTAGTGGAACACCTGATGACCCAGCGGCTCGGCCACAGCCGTCAGCGCGGCATGGACGATCTCGCTCTTGGCCGCCTGGCTGTTCTCGATGATGAGGGCGATCTTCATGGTATTTCTCCGGAGCCGCACGCGCAGGTAAACGCGGTGCCGACATTTGCCAAACAACTATGACACCGGTTACCTAGCGGGACAATCCGCGCTGGCGGCGGTGGGAGGAAAGCATGTTGATCTCGACCCGGACCGGGCAGGTTTGTCACCCATGACCAGTCCCTTCGATCTCCGTGGACGGGTCGCCGTGGTCACGGGCGGCAACACCGGCATAGGGCAGGGCATGGCGCTGGCGCTGGCAGGGGCCGGTTGTCGCGTGGCCTCGGTGGCGCGACGGCGATCAGATGACACGGTGGCCGCCATCGAAGACATCGGCGGCAAGGCCGTTTCCATCCAGGCTGACCTCTCGTCGACCGAGCCGTTGGAGCGAATTCTGGACGAGACGACGGCGGCGCTGGGGGCGCCGGACATTCTGGTCAACAACGCCGGAATCATTCGGCGGGCCGATGCCGTCGATTTCACCGAAACCGACTGGGACGACGTCATGAACGTCAATCTGAAGGTGCTGTTCTTCCTGAGTCAGGCCTTTGCCCGGCGGCGCATCGCCGGCGGCGGCGGCGGCAAGATCATCAATACCGCCTCCATGCTCAGCTTCCAGGGCGGTATTCGGGTGCCGTCCTACACGGCCTCCAAGAGCGGGGTCGCCGGCCTGACCAAGCTGATGGCCAATGAATGGGCCAGGCATGGACTCAACGCCAACGCCATCGCGCCCGGCTATTTCGCGACAGACAACACTCAGGCCCTTCAGGACGACCCCGTGCGATCCGCAGAAATCCTTGGCCGCATCCCGGCGGGGCGTTGGGGCCAGCCCGCCGACATCGGTGGCGCGACGGTCTTTCTCGCCAGTGCGGCCAGCGACTACGTCAATGGCGTGATCCTGCCGGTCGATGGCGGCTGGCAGGCGCGTTAGCGGGTCAGGCTGTTCAGCCAGTCCTCGAGGTTCGTATAGCCGTCACCGTCGCGGTCAGCCGGTCCATCGCCGGGGTCGGCGGGGTCGAGGCCCTGACAGGCCTCCCAGTCATCCGGCATGCCGTCGCCGTCGGTGTCGATCCAGGCCTCGCCGGTTGCGAGCTCGGGCCAGCCGCCGACCTCGCCCTGGGTGTTGATGAGGCGGCCGTCACGCGCGGCCACGGAGCCGACGATACGCGCGTCGACGGAGTCGCGCCGCAGTGAGGCTCCGGCCCCGGCCAGAACGCGGTCATAGGCCGAGGCTGCGGGATCGGCCGTAACGGGCGCGATGTCCGGCGCGGTCGACAAACGATAGGTCGGTGCGACCTCGCCCACGACCAGGCTCCATGGATCTGCCGGCTGGGCCCCATCCATCAGATTGCCCTGGAACCAGGCCCGCCCGCCCTGGCTCTCTTCCTCGAAGGCGATGGGTCGCGTGCTATCGGGGCCGCGCACATAGGCATTGTCGATGAAGGCGTAGGTCGCCAGCTGGGCCTCGTCGGAATTATAGCCCGCCCGGGAGCCGCCCCAGTTGTAGAAGACGTTGGAGCGGAACTCGATCAGGGGGCCCGTCGGATCGACTGTGGGGTCGTTATAGTTGCCCGGACGCGGCATGCGGGCGCGGTGGTGGGCCCACAGGTTGTGATGGAAGCTGAACCGGGCTCCGAAGCCGCCGCGCACCAGCGAGCCATAGCCGTGCGCGCCCTTGCCGTGGATCGATTCATTCAGGGATTCGGCGATCAGTGACCACTGGACGGTGACGTCATAGAGCCCCCGCTCGGGCGGATCATAGCGGTTGCCCAGCGATAGGGTCTCGTCCACCGACCACGAGGCCGAGACATGGTCGAGAATGATACGGCTTCCACTGTTGACGGAGATGGCATCCGCCTCGGTGTTGGATTCATCGCCGAGCCGTGAGCGGATGTAGCGGATCACCACATCATCGGCCTGAACCACCAGCGACTGATCACGCAGGGTGATCCCGCCCCCCGGTGCCGTCTGGCCGGCGAGAGTGATCTGACCATGCCGGATCACCAGGGGTGTCTCCAGCCGGATGGTTCCGCCCAGGTCGAAAACGACGGTACGCGGGCCACGCGCTTCGATGGCTTCTCGCAGGGTGCCGGGGCCGGAGTCGGCCAGGCTGGTGACATGAAAGACGCCGCCGCGGCGCCCGCCGACGGCCAGACGACCTGCACCCTCGGCGCCGGGAAAGGCCGGAATTTCATTGGCTGACAAGGCGGCGGCGAGGGCGACGGTGGTGAGGATCATCGCGGCTGAACCTTCGGGGTTGCCAAATCGAACGTCTGCGAGTTAGGGTCGCGATGATACCGGTGTCAATGACATCCCGTCCGTAAATGACACCGGTGTCACTCCTGCGATGGCGAAGACGCCGGGTGGGAATCCAAAATCAGGCGTCGGCACCGCCGACCCCGACAAGCGCTTTGGGAGGAGGCACTGTCGATGATCCGCTTCAAGGGGGCTGAGGCCCGTTCCACTCGTTCCAAGGCGCTGCAGCGCGGCGTTTCGCTGGGTGTTCTGGTCCTTGTGCTGGCCGGTGCCGCCGCAGCGATAGCCCAGGAGGTGCCGCCGGAAGAGGCCAGCCAGGTTGACGACATCATCGTCACCGGATTCCGGGCCAGTCTGGCCGAATCCCTGTCGATCAAGCGCCGCGAAGTCGGCGTGGTCGATGCGATCTCGGCCGAGGACATCGCCGACTTCCCCGATCTGAACCTCGCCGAGGCCATTCAGCGAATCCCGGGCGTTTCGATCGACCGCGACGCCGGAGAAGGCCGCACCCTGACGGTGCGCGGCCTGAGCGCCGACTTCACGCGAACCCGCATCAACGGCATGGAGGCCCAGGCCACAACCGGCGGGACCGACAGCTCCGGCGGTGCCAACCGCGGACGGGGGTTCGACTTCAACGTCTTTGCGGCCGATCTCTTCAACGAGATTCGCATCCGCAAGACCCAGGCCGCCGAGATCGAGGAAGGCTCGCTCGGGGCCACGATCGACCTGCGGACCTCGCGGCCGTTCGACTATGACGGCTTCACCGCCGCTGGTTCCATCCAGTACGGCTACAATGACCTGTCCGAGAACTGGGATCCGCGCTTCGCGGCGCTGATGAGCGACACCTTCGCCGACGGCCGGATCGGGATCCTGGGGTCTTTCGCCTACAGCGAGCGCAATACCCTAGAAGAGGGATTCAGCTCGGTCCGCTGGGTGAATGCAACCGGTAGCGGCTCCAGCGGCGGCTTCTGCAGCCCGGTCGGCTTCGCTCCGCAAAACCCCACCAACAGCGGCTCGACCGGCTCGAGCGCGGCGAACTGCGCCATCGGCGTGGCACGCCCGACCAACACGGCGGCGAACGTCGCGGCCTTTAGCACCGCTAACCAGGCCAACGTCTATATCCCGCGGCTGCCGCGCTACGGCAGACTGGTTCACCAGCAGGAGCGCACGGGCTTCACCGGCTCGGTGCAGTTCCGGCCGTGGGAAGGCACGACGATCTCCTATGACCTGCTGTATTCACACCTGGAGGCGACCCGTCAGGAGAACTTCCTGGAAGCCCTGTCCTTCAGCCGCAACGCGGCGGCGGGCGGCCAGACGCAGATCCATGTCGTCGACGCCGTGGTCGAGAACAATGAGCTTGTGTACGGCGTGTTCAACAACGTCGACCTGCGTTCCGAGCAGCGCTACGATGAACTGATCACCGATTTCACCCAGCACACCTTCACCGTCGATCACAACATCACCGATCGTCTGCGGATGCGCGCCTTCGCCGGCATCGCGACCTCGGATTTCGACAACCCGGTCCAGACGACAGTCACGCTCGACGCCCAGAACGTCCAGAATTTCAGCTGGGACTTCCGCGAGAACGGCAATACGCCCCTGATCAATTGGGGCATCGACCCGACGTCAGCGGCGAGCTGGCAGTGGCGCGCGGCGACCCTCGGCACCGGGGTCGCGGCGCTGCCCCGCTCGGAAATCCGGCTGCGCCCGAACAGCGTGGATACGGAGTTCCAGTCGGCTCAGCTCGATTTCATCTATGACCTGAACGACACCTTTACCCTGCGCTTCGGGGCCAACTTCAAGAGCTTTGAATCGCGCTCCATGGAACAGCGTCGGGCCGACGAAACCCTGGTGCCGGTCCTCCCGGCGGGGACGACGATGGCCGACATCACGACGCTCCTGACGGGCTTCGGCCGGAACCTCGGCCTGCCCGGCGGCTCGACGACCTCCTGGATCGTGCCGAACCTCTCGCGCATCGCGTCGGTGTTCGACATCTACTGCAACTGCAACACCGGGGTCACCGGCGGCGACTTTACCCTGACCGGTGTGACCAACGGCAACGCCCGCAATGGCAACCGCTTCATCGATGAGGACGATACGGCCTTCTACCTGCAGGCTGATTTCGAAACCTTCATCGCCGACATGCGCCTGCGCGGAAACGTCGGCGTCCGCCAGGTGAACACCCAGCTCTACGCCGAGGGCTATTCCTCGACGGGCGGCGGGACCCTGGTTTTCGATACCCATGAGTACAACGACACCCTGCCGTCCCTGAACCTCGCCCTGGATGTCACCGACGAGTTGTTAGTGCGGTTCGGTGCGGCGCGGGTCATGGCGCGGCCGTCGATCGGCAACAGCTTTGCCGGCCAGAACTACCTGGTGCCGACGACGTCGCTGAACACCGGGCCGTCCAGCTTCACGGCCACCATAGGTAATGTCGAGCTGGATCCGTTCCGGGCCAATACCTACGACCTCAGCATCGAGTGGTATTTCGCGCCGGAGAGCCTGCTGTCGGTGGCCTTCTTCTACAAGGACATCGATTCCTACATCCAGGTGATCCGCCAGGACCTGGAGTACCAGGAGCTGACGGCGCTGAACCCGTCGGCCTTCGCGGCGGGCTTCTGTACGTTGGCGACGTCGTGCTCGCCGACGACCATCTTCCAACTGACCAGCGCCGTGAACACCGAAGGCGGCCCGCTGTCGGGCTTCGAGATCAGCTACCAGCAGCCGTTCACCTTCCTGCCGGGACTGCTCGCGAACACCGGGGTGCAACTGAACTACACCCAGGTCCAGTCGGAGATCGACTACTGCACCAATGCGCTGTGCACGACCTCCGTCACGAACGATCTGGTCAATCTGTCCCCGCGTGCGTTCAACGCCACCCTGTACTATGAGGACGAGACTTTCAGCGCGCGCATCTCCGGCTCGCATCGTGACGAGTATCTGCAGAACGTGCCGGGCCGGAACAACAACGCCACCGAGGGCAAGATGGACACCTTCACCATCGATGCCTCGGCATCCTGGAATGTCACGGACAGCGTGCAGCTGACCTTCGAAGGTCTGAACCTGACGGACGAGGCGAACCACCAGTGGGTCGGTGACGACACGCGCCAGAGCACCTCCGTCTATCATGTCACCGGACGGCAGTTCTATTTCGGGGCCCGGTACCGCTTCTAGGCGGGCCGCCGTTTCCTCCTCAATCGCTTCCTGAGCGAACCCTGGGGCATCGTGCGACAGCGCGGTGCCCCTCCTTTTTTGTTTGACACCGGTGTCATTTACGGCAACGGCTAGAGGACAGATGAAGCGCCCGTTCGTCAGTCAGAGGCGCGATCGGAGGAAGATATGCGGCTGGATCGCGTCGATGTGCTCAAGGCGCTGGAATCGCAGGGCGTGGTTCCGGTCTTTTCCCATCCTGACCCGGAGGTCTGCCTGGAGGTGATCGAGGCCTGCGCGCGCGGCGGGGCACCGTGCGTGGAATTCACCAATCGGGGTGACTTCATGATCCAGACCTTTACCGAGGTGTCGCGCACCCTGATGGCGCGGGGCTCCAGGGTCATCCTCGGTGTCGGTTCAATCCTCGATGCGCCGACGGCGGCGCTCTATATCGCTGCCGGCGCACGGTTCGTGGTCGGGCCGGTGCTGGACCCGGACACCGGCCGGCTTTGCAACAAGCGCATGGTGGCCTGGTCCCCCGGATGTGGCTCGGCCACCGAGATCATGCAGGCCCAGGAGCTGGGTGCCGACATCGTCAAGGTCTTCCCGGGCGAGAGCGTGGGTGGGCCGGCCTTCGTCAGGGCGGTGCTCGGCCCCATGCCCTGGACCAAGATCATGCCGACCGGTGGCGTCGATCCGACGCGCGAAAGCCTGGCCGAGTGGTTCGGGGCGGGGATCCGGGCCTGTGGCATCGGGTCCAAGCTGATCACCGGACAGCGGGTCAGGGATCGCGACTGGGCCGGGATCGAACAGGCCGTTCGCGAGACGGTCGAGACCATCGCTGACATTCGCAAGAGCATGGCCAAATGAGCGACTTCAAACTCGACATCCGCGCCGCTGGGGATTGTGCCTTCGACCTTTGCTCCTTCGGTGAGGTGATGCTGCGTTTCGACCCCGGCTTCGGTCGTGTGCGCAACGCGCGGTCCTTCACCGTCTGGGAGGGCGGCGGCGAATACAACGTCGCACGCGCCTTCCGCAAATGCTGGGGCAAGCGCTCGACCGTGGTCACTGCGCTGCCGAAGAACGACCTTGGATGGTTGGTCGAAGATCTGATGATGCAGGGCGGTGTCGATCAGTCCCGCGTCATCTGGCGCGACTTTGACGGCCTGGGCCGCAACACGCGCGTCGGCCTGAATTTCACGGAAAAAGGCTTCGGCGTCCGCGCCGCCCTGGGCTGTTCCGATCGAGGTAACTCGGCCGCCAGCCAGATTGTGCCGGGAGAGACCGACTGGGACCGTCTGTTCGGCCAGGAGGGAGTTCGGTGGCTGCACACCGGCGGCATTTTTGCGGCTCTGTCGGAGGGCACGGCCCAGGCCGTCATCGAGGCGGTCAAGGCCGCCCGGCGGCATGGGGTCGTCGTCTCCTATGACCTGAACTATCGGGCCAGCCTGTGGAAGAGCCAGGGCGGCAAGCCCGCCGCCCAGAAGATCAATCGCGAGATCGCCCAATATGTCGATGTGATGATCGGCAATGAGGAGGATTTCACCGCCTGCCTCGGCTTTGAGGTCGAGGGGCTGGATGAGCACATCTCAGAGATCGACCCGACCAATTTCAAAAAGATGATCGAGACGGCCTGCCGCGAATTCCCGAATTTCAAGGTGGCGGCCACGACCCTGCGCAATGCCAAGACGGCCTCGATCAACGACTGGTCGGCCATCGTCTGGGCGGGGGGCGATTTCTACACCTCCATCCCGCGCGAGAACCTGGAAATCTACGACAGGGTCGGAGGCGGCGACGGCTTTGCGTCCGGGCTGATCTACGCCTTGATGGAAGGACTGGGTCCGCAGGCGGCGGTGGATTATGGAGCCGCCCACGGGGCGCTGGCCATGACCACGCCGGGCGATACCTCGATGGTGCGCAAGGAAGAGGTCGAGGCCATCATCCACGGCAAGGGTGCGCGGGTGATCCGCTAGGAGGCGACGATGCGGCTGGATCGGCGCGGGCTGCTGCTTGGGGCGACAGGCCT
The DNA here is from genome assembly GCA_963205025.1 of Pseudomonadota bacterium. GTDB lineage: Bacteria > Pseudomonadota > Alphaproteobacteria > Caulobacterales > Caulobacteraceae > Brevundimonas. The sequence continues at coordinate 14,040 of CAUJHO010000037.1, forward strand.
CGCCGCGACGCGTGCCGCTCGAGCCCAGCCGACCGTCGCCCCGCCGGATCCCACAGAGTTTATCCGTCTTTGGCCGGGCCAGGCACCGGGCGCGAACGACACGACCCGCGCCCTGGTGCCTGAGGTTCCAGAACGCTCGAGCAATCCCGCCTACCGAGACCGTTACGCCCGCTACACGACTGAGCCGCTGATGCACATCCTGCGGCCCGAGCGCCCGACCGGTGCAGGTCTGTTGCTGATCCCCGGCGGCGGCTATCGCTGGGCGGTCGTGGACAAGGAGGGCATGGACTGTGCCCGCGTGTTCGCGGCGGCGGGGATCACCTGCTTCATCCTCCGCTATCGCCTCCCGGCCGATGGTTGGGACGCCGGGCCGGATGCACCGTTGCAGGACGCCCAGCGGGCGATGAGGCTCATCCGCGCCCATGCGGCGGCGTTTGGCGTCGATCCCGGGCGGATCGCCGTGCTGGGGGCCTCGGCCGGCGGCCATTTGGCCGGGATGCTGTCGAGCCGGATCGACGCGCCTATCTACCAGCCGCTCGACGCGACGGATGCCGTCACCTCACGGCCTGATGCGTCCATTCTGCTGTACCCGGTGACGACGATGGCGGCACCCCATGCCCACGCCGGGTCGCGCGACCACCTGCTGGGACCGATGCCCTCGGGCGAAAACATCGCGCGCTATTCACTGCAGACCCTGGTGACCAGCGACAATCCGCCGACCTTCCTGCTGCACGCGATGGATGACGAGGCGGTGCCGCCGGAAAACGGCATGATGCTGCATGCGGCGCTGCGGGCCGCGCGCGTTCCAACCGAGGCGCACTTCTTCCAGGAGGGCGGACACGGCTTCGGCATCCGCCTGATCGAAGGCAAGCCTGCAGCCGTCTGGCCCGAGCTGGTGGTGGCCTGGGGCCGGCGCAACGGATGGCTGGTCGCGTGATCGATCGGCGCACCCTCCTGACTGGCGCCGCTGCGTTGTCGGTCGCCCCGACGGTCGGCTACGCCCGGACGACGCACCCGATCGCCCTGTCCCGTCATGGTCCGGTGCGGGGCGCTCTCGAGGACGGTGTGGCCGTCTTTCGAGGCATCCGTTACGGAGCCGACACGGCCTCCACCCGGTTCCAGCCACCGCAGGCACCCGAGCCCTGGCGCGATCCCGTGGACGCCTTGAGCTTCGGCCACGCCAGCCCGCAGCGGGGCGACGAACCGGACCAGTCAGAGGACTGCCTGTTCCTTAATGTCTGGACACCGGGATGCGACGCAGGGCGTCGGCCGGTGATGGTCTATATCCACGGCGGGGCCTATGCGTCCGGGTCAGGCTCGAGCGCGCTCTATGACGGTACACGGCTGGCGCGGGACGAGGATGTGGTCGTCGTTACGCTGAACCACCGGCTCGGCCCGCTCGGCTATGCCTATCTGGCCCGGATCGCCGGTGCGCCGTTCCTGGATTCGGGGGCCGTCGGCCAGTTGGACCTGATCCTGGCGCTGGAGTGGATCCGTGACAGCATCGCGGGCTTCGGTGGCGACCCGGCGCGGGTGTTGGTCTTCGGACAATCCGGGGGTGGGGCCAAGATCGCGACCCTGATGGCGACGCCGCGGGCCGTCGGCCTGTTCCACCGCGCAGCAACCATGAGCGGTCAGCAGGTGACGATGTCCGGGCCGCTGAACGCCACGCGCCGGGCCGAGGCCTGGCTGTCGGCGCTGGGCCTGACGCGCGACACGGTTGCCGAGGTGGCCAGCCTGCCGGTCGAGCGCCTGCTTGAGGCGGCGGGAGAACGCGATCCAGTGCTCGGTTATGGTAGCCTCTATTTCGGGCCGGTGCTCGATGAGCGGACCCATGTGCGCCACCCCTTCTTTCCCGACGCGCCGGGCCAGTCGGCGGGCATTCCGATGATCATCGGCAATACGCATGACGAGACCCGCGCCTTCCACGCCGGTGACCGGTCGCTGGATCACCTGACCTGGGAGGACCTGCCCGGTCGCCTGTCGCCGGACCAACTCCGCATCGACGTCGCGCCCGAGGTGGTGATCGCCGAATATCGCCGGCTCTATCCGGCCTATTCGCCCCGCGAGGTGTTCTTTGCCGCGACGACCGCAGGGCGATCCTGGCGGGCGGCTGTAATCGAGGCAGAGGAGCGTGCGCGACAGGGCTCACCTGCCTATGTCTATCAGCTGGACTGGGCCTCGGATCACGATGGCGGCCGGCTCGGTGCGCCCCATACCTCTGACATTCGGCTGGTGTTCAAGACACTGGAAGCGCCGCCCTGGCCGGCGACCGGACCGGGGGCCGCCGCCATGGCCGATCACATGTCCAGGGCCTTTGCCGCCTTTGCGCGCACCGGAGATCCGAATCATGCCGGCCTCCCGATCTGGCCCCCCTATGATCTGGCCCGACGCCAGACGATGATCTTCGACGATCCGCCGCGCATGCAGGATGATCCGCGCGGGGCCGAACGCCGCTTCTTCGCGCGCATCCCCTATGTTCAGCCCGGCACCTGAATCTCGAAGCGATTGAGCCCGGCGCTTCGGTCGGACCCGGCACGCCTTCGGCCTCGGCTGCGGCCTAGACGGCGGCGGAGGCCCGCGCCGGATCGGGCAGGTCGGCGTCGAAACAGGCGGCCACGACGCGCATCAGATGGCGGGCCGTCTCTGGAATCGACAGATTGCGCCCTTCGATCCGGCACAGGCCGAGCGCCGTCAGCGGCGCGGCGACCGCCAGGGCCGCGTCGAGCCCATCCGATTCGACACCGTGGGCCCGGCACTGGGCCTCGACATCGACATGAAGGTCGCACATCAGCCGCTCGATGACGGCGGCCCGCAGATGATCGTCCGCGCTCAGGCCGAGCTGACGTGAAATGGGCAAGCGGCCCTCGGCAATGGCGGCTCGCCAATGGTTCTGGGCCGGGGCGTTCTGGATGAAGCGATCGTCCAGCAGCCCGATCGAGGACGGTCCGATCGGAACCAGGGCGTCGGCGACATCGTCGGTATAGCCCTGGAAATTGCGACGCAGACGCCCGGCGACCGCTGCGCGCGTCAGCGCGTCGTCCGGGCGCGCATAGTGATCCAGACCAATCCGGACATAGCCGGCCCCGACCAGAATCTCGTCGATGGCCGTCGCCTGATCCCAGCGCCCGGTGACCCCCGCCAATTCGTCCTGGCGGATCATCTCCTGGTGTTTCTTCATCCAGGGGACATGGGCGTAGCCGAACACCGCCAACCGGTCGGGTTGCAGGCTGAGGGCCTGCTGGGTCCCGACGGCGACATTCTCGGGGGTCTGACCCGGTAGTCCGTACATCAGGTCCAGGTTGATCGCCGCAATCCCGGACGCGCGCAGATCGCCGACGGCCCCGGCCACGCGATCATAGTCCTGGATCCGGTTGATCCGCGCCTGGACGTCGGGATCGAATGTCTGGACGCCGAGGCTGGCACGGGTGACGCCGGCGGCCCCGGCGGCGTGGGCGAACGCCGTGGAGAGCAGGGCAGGGTCCAGTTCGACCGCCACCTCGGCGCCTGGTCGCAGGCCGAGCCGGGTTCCGATCCGCTCGACCAATCGGGCAAAGTCGTCCGGGCTCAGCGCATTGGGGCTGCCGCCCCCGAAATGGAGATGCGCCAGGCCGTCACGCTCGCCGATCCGGTCGGCCCAGAGGTCGACTTCGTCAAGCAGGACCCGATGGAACTCTGCGATCCGCCGATAGTCATGCGCCACCGACGTATGGCATCCGCAATACCAGCACAGGCGCCGGCAGAAGGGGATGTGCACATAGGCCGACAGGCGCTGGTCGGGCCGGTCGCGCCGCACCGCCTGGTCGATTTCGGCCAGGGCGTCGGCATCAACGGGGCGGAACGACCGGGCCGTCGGATAGCTGGTGTAGCGCGGAAGCCGCCGGCTGGCCGCCTCCACCCATGCTTCCGGCAGGCCGCGTGCGTGTGGCGACGTCAGGACTGGCTCTGCCTGTAGGGGCATCATGGCCCCCCTCTCGTTGATCTGCCGCAACGGCGCATTGACGCGCATGAAGCGCGGATTTGACGGATGACAAGGGCATTTCGGGTCATGGCGGCTATGGGCGGGCCATGTCGCCAGCATCCCCGGACTCCCCCACCGAAACCCGTTCGACCGACGTCGCGCAACAGCATTTTCCCGGCGCGGCATCGCAGAATGCGCCGTGGCTGCGCGACGAGATGCTGGCCATGCTGGATCATTGGGTCGACTGGCGGCGCTCGCGATTCTCGGAGGACGTCGATCTGCCGCCTGAGGCACCTCGTGCGGTCGGGCACCATCGTCTGTCGGCACGGCTGACGGCGCTACGCGATGCCCTGACCGAGGAAACACCGACCTTCACGCCGCGTTACATCGCCCACATGAAGTCGGACCTGTCGCTGCCGGCGATTCTCGGCTGGTTCGCGGCCTTGCTGCATAATCCGAACAACACCTCGCGCGAGGCCAGCCGCGTCGGCAGCGTCATCGAGACGGAGGCCATCGCTCATCTGGCGACCATGCTCGGCTACGACGCTGGTGTGGCGCAGGGACATTTTACCTCCGGCGGGACGGTGGCGAACTTCGAGGCGATGTGGCGCGCCCGCTACCGTCTGGATCATTGCCTGGCCCTGGCCCTGCACATCAGCGAGACAACCGGCGACCGGCTGGATCCGTTCGCCGCCGCCCACATGGGTTGGGATCGCTTCCGTGCCCTCTGGCAGCAGCACGGCGTGACCGAGGCTGAGCTCAAACAGAGCAGCGCCATGGCCGGCAATCCCCCGGATATCTACCGGCGTATCAGCCGGGCCTCGGGGCAGGACTATCTGGGGCCGGTCATGCTGGCTCCGGGCAATCGGCACTTCTCCTGGGACAAGGGGGCCAATCTGCTCGGCCTGGGCCGGGAGGCCCTGTGGAGCGTCCGGCTGGATGCGCGCGGACGTATGGACCTGGAGGACTTCGAGCAGAAGGTTCTTCTGGCCCACGGCCAGGGTCGCCCGGTGCTGATGACGGTGGCCGTGGCAGGCACGACGGAAATGTCAGCAATCGATCCACTGGACGGCCTGTTCGACAGGCTGGACGTCTGGCAGCGGCAGGACGGCTGGCACATCTGGCGTCATATCGACGGGGCCTATGGCGGCTTCTTCCGGGCCATGCTGGGCGGCGATGCCGAAGCGGTGCTGACCGACGATGCACGGGCCGCCCTGGCGGCCATGGGTCGGGCCGATTCCATCACCATTGATCCGCATAAGCTTGGCTATATTCCCTATTCTTGCGGAGCCTTCCTGACCTCCAATGCCCAGACCTATGCCGTCTCGGCGTTCGACGCGCCCTATCTCACGCGCCAGGATCTGGCGGCCGGCAAGTGGGCCTCGACCCTGGAAGGGTCACGCTCGGCCAGCGGCGCGGCGGCGACCTGGCTGACAGCCGAGACCCTGGGCTTCGACCCACAGGGCCTGGGGGCCATTCTGGCCGGGACCATCGAGGCGCGCCGGGCGCTCGAAGCGGCGGTGACGGCAGCGGTGCCGCAGGCAAGGTTCCTGCCCGGCGACGCCAATATCGCCTGCTTCACCCTGGCCGAGGCCGGAGAACCGCTCAGCGCCACCAATGCGCGGACCGGTGCGGCCTTCGAGTTCTTTCAGGCCTCGCCCGCCTTCGCAGTGTCGCGTACAACGCTTGGCAAGGACGGTGCGGCGGTGAAGGCGGCCCATCTGGCAACCTATGGCGGTCAGGACGACGGCGGGGACCTGGTCGTCATCCGACTGGTGGTGATGAGCCCGTACTGGTGTGAGCCGGCGGTACGAGCCGAGATGACGAATCTGTTCGTCGCCGAACTGTCCGGGGCGGTGCAAGCTTCCCAGGTTATGCCGACGGAGGACGGCAAGAGATGATCCGGATCGACGTATCCTTCTATGGCGAAATCTCGGACCTGCTTGGCCGGGAAAGGGCCATGGTCTTTGCCGCCGACGACATAACGGTCGGCGAGATCCGGGCCGAACTGGCGCGCCAGGATGAGGCCGCCGCCGTCCTGCTCAAGCCGCAGATCCGGGTCGCCGTGGATTCCCGCGTCGTGAAGGATGATGCGAGCGTGAAGGCCGGCCAGTCGGTGGTCTTCTTTTCGGTCGTTTCGGGAGGCTGAGCCGTGGCGGCGACGGCCCATCTTGAGCTCGGCCTGCTGGACGCCGGCCAGGAACTGACGCGCTTCATCTCGGGGCGCGACGGCGATGGCGCCGTCGTCTCCTTCACGGGCCTGGCGCGGGCCAACGCCAGCAACGGCCAGGAGGTCAGTTGCCTGCGGCTCGACTGGCACCCGGAGATGACGCCCCGCTCGCTGATCGAATTGGCCGAGGCGGTCGCCGCCCGCTTTGACGTCAGCGACGTCCGGGTCGTACACCGGGCCGGCTCGATCACACCCGGAGAGGTCATCGTTTTCGTCGCGGCGGCCTCGCCGCATCGCCGGCAGGCATTCCTGGCGGCAGACTATCTGATGGATCGACTCAAGACCGAGGCCATGTTCTGGAAGCACGAGAGTGGTCCGTCCGGCGCTCGCTGGGTCGAACCGACCGAACAGGATCGCGCGGACCGTGCGCGCTGGAGTGACTGATGGCTGGCATCCAACCCGACCTGCCCTTCTACCCCCTCAATATTGCCGTGCTGACCGTCTCGGACACCCGGGACGAAATCACCGACACATCCGGGGCTCTGCTGGCAGAGCGACTGCAGACCGCTGGTCATGCCCTGGCCGCCAAGGCCATCGTCAAGGACGAGGTCGAGGCGATCCGGGCCCAGGTCGGGCGCTGGGTCGCGGATGAGGGTGTGGACGTGGTCATCACGACGGGCGGCACCGGTTTTTCGCCGCGCGACGTCACGCCCGAGGCGCTCAAGCCCCTGTTCCGGCGCGAGCTGGACGGCTTCGCCGTCGTCTTTCACATGGCCAGTCTGACGACGGTCGGGGTCGCCACCCTGCAATCGCGGGCCTTTGCCGGGCAGGCGGACGAGACCTTTGTATTCTGCGTGCCGGGTTCGACCGGGGCCTGTCGCGACGCCTGGGACCTTGTCCTGGCCGAAGAGCTGGACAGCCGGTTCCGACCCTGTTCCCTGGTTGGCCAGATTCCGCGCTACCGGGGGATCTGTCCTTGAGCCTGACCCACCTTGATCAGGAAGGCCGCGTCCGCATGGTGGATGTCGGCGACAAGGCCCCCAGCCGCCGCATTGCCGTCGCCGAGGGCCAGGTCGATTGCGCGCCCGAAACCGTCGCCCTGGTACTGGCCGGCGAGGCGGCAAAGGGAGCGGTGATCGCCACGGCAGAGGTCGCCGGCGTCATGGGGGCCAAACGGACCTCTGATCTAATTCCGCTGTGCCACCCGCTCGGTCTGGAAAGCGTGACCGTGCGGATTACGCCCAGAACCGAAGGGGCCGGTTTTTACATTCGCGCCGAGGCCCGGCTGACGGGCACGACGGGCGTGGAAATGGAGGCGCTGACGGCTGTGTCCATCGCTTGCCTGACGCTCTATGACATGCTCAAGGCGGCGGACAAGGGCATGGTCATCCGCGATATCCGGCTGCTGTCCAAGACCGGCGGCAAGTCTGGCGACTGGACCGCCGGCACCTAGCTCGCCGGATCGCCCAGCGGGATCACACGAATGGAGACCACCATGCGTGCGGATCTCGCCGCGCGCGCGTCGCCTTCGGCCACGATCATGAAGGGGCCGTCCTCTGGAGCGAGCGGTTCGCCGTCATCGGTATCGGCCAGGATGATGCGGTCGGCGCGGGTCGCCGGATCGGTCTCAGGCAGACCCAGGACAACCTGATAGCCGTCGGCCGCCGTGATCAGCAGGGCGGTGGCCTGCTGATCCTTGCGAAGGGGACTGGCCGGTATGCCGACCCGCGCCAGGACATCGAGGAGCAGGGGACCTTCATAGACGCTGGTGTCTTCATGGCGACTGAAGGTGACACGCTCGCGTGGCAAGGCGGCGGTGTCCTCGCGGGTCAGCGCCACCTGGGCCCCGTCGGCCCCGGTCAGGACGACAGCATCGGTATTGGCCGGCTGTGTCGTCTGATGGCTGTGGGCATCCTGATCGGACGGATTGGCCGCTTCCGTTGAGGGCGCGGGCGAACAGGCGACGACCAGTCCCGAAGCGAGTGGGACCAGCAGTGGAATGAGGCGGTGACGGATTACTTGGGATATTCTCATCACCGCCTCATTCCGGCTGGAGCAAAGGCAGGATCCGTGCCCAGCGGGTCGGCCGGTCCACCCTCGGGACAAAGGCAACCGTTGACCGACGGCTCGTCTTGGCGCGCCGGAACCTTCGTCGCCATGATCAAATTGGACCCTTACCTTGATCGAAGGTAACCCGCGCCCATGAGGCGGCGACTAGTTTGGCCGGCGACAGGAATAATGGAGGCACCCGGGTGATTACCCTGGACGAGGCGCTGATGTGCGCGGTGGCGCAGGCCCGTCCCCTCGGGGACGAACTGATCGAGATTGATGCGGCCTGTGAGCGTGTCCTGGCAGAGCGGGTCACCGCGCGCGGCCAGAGTCCACGCGCGGCATTGTCGGCCATGGACGGCTATGCCGTCCATGAGGCGGACCTGACCACAGTTCCGGTCACCCTGCCGGTTGCAGAGGCGATCTTTGCGGGCGCGTCGGCCCCGCCCCCGCTCGCACGCGGCACCTGCGCGCGGATTTTTACGGGCGCGCCGGTGCCCGCCGGCGCGGATCGTGTCGTCATTCAGGAAGACGTCCGCGTCGAAGACGGAGCGGCCGTGTTCGACCGGTCGCCGTCGGGCGGACGACATATCCGGGCGGCGGGATCAGACTTCGAATCCGGCGAGACTCTGCTGGAAGCCGGACGATGTCTCGATTTCCGCGCCATGGTCGCCCTGGCCGCCGCCGACCGGGACCGGGTGCGCGTGTACCGGCGTCCCCGGGTGGCCATCCTCAGCACCGGAGACGAACTGGTTGAGCCGGGTCGGGCCCTGGAGGTTCCGGGGGCCATCGCCGAAAGCGTCTCGTTCGGCGTAGCCGGGCTGGTTCGCGCCTGGGGCGGCGATGTGGTCCGGCGCGCCCGCCTTGCCGATGTGCCGGAGGCCCTTGAAGCGGCGGCCGAGGCGGCTTTGGCGGCGGCGGACATGGTTGTGGTGACCGGCGGGGCGTCGGTCGGCGAGCGCGACTACGCCCGCTCCATGTTTGCCTCCAGCGGCCTGGAGGACGTCTTCACCAAGGTCGCCATCAAGCCGGGCAAACCCGTCTGGGTGGCTCGCGCCGGCACCCGCCTGGTGGTCGGGCTGCCCGGTAATCCGACCTCGGCCATGGTCACGGCAAGGCTGTTTCTCGCCCCGCTTCTGGCAGGGCTGGCCGGTCGGGACCCGCTGTTGGCGCTGGCGTGGCGCGACGCCATTCTGGCGACGCCGCTGGGTGCCGTCGGCCCGCGCGAGACACTGGAGCGGGCGCGTCGGGTTGACGGCGGAGTCGCCATTCTCGGCAACGGCGATTCAGGGGCTCAGGCGGCGCTTGCCGAGGCTGATGTCCTGATCCGGCGTTTCGCATCGGCCCCCGCCGCAGCGGCGGGTGAGACCGTCCAGATTCTGGATTTCTGAGCCAGGAAGGGCACTTGCGGTGGTGCGTCCAGAACGCACGGGCCACCCCTTCGTCACCGACCTGACCGGTATCAATGCCGGGCTTGATCGAGGTCACCTCCTCAACTGGCCTGTTCGCTTCCCGACAGCCTCTCGAATCGGGAAGGCTCCCTGTCCTTCGACAGGAGAGTCTCATGGCGTTCGACAGCCCGCTCGCAGGTGAAATCTGGGACGGAAAATACCGCTTCAAGCCGCGCGGAGGGGGCGGCGACGATTCCGTCGATGCGACCTGGGACCGGATTGCGGCCGCGGTGGCCGAGGCTGAGGCTCCCAAGGCGCGGGCGCGATGGCGCGGCCGGTTCCGTGAGGCGCTGAGCGGATATCGCTTCCTGCCGGCGGGCCGGATCATCGCCGGGGCGGGGACGGGCCGGGCGGTGACCCTGTTCAACTGCTTCGTCATGGGAACGGTGCCGGACGATCTGAACGGCATCTTCGAGCACCTGCGCGAGGCGGCGGTGACGATGCAGCAGGGTGGTGGCGTCGGCATGGACTTCTCGACGGTTCGGCCGTCGGGGGCGGCGGTGAAGGGCGTCGGGGCCGAGGCGTCCGGTCCCTTGAGCTTCATGGATGTGTGGGATTCGATGTGTCGCACCATCATGTCGGCCGGCCAGCGGCGCGGGGCCATGATGGGCTGCCTGCGGATCGATCATCCCGACATTGAGGCCTTCATCGACGCCAAGCGGGACCCGGCACGCCTTCGTAATTTCAATATCTCGGTGCTCGTGCCCGATGCCTTCATGGCGGCCCTCGAGGCCGACGCCGACTGGCCGCTGACGTTCGGCGGGGAGACCTACCGCACGGTGCGGGCCTCGGATCTGTGGGCGCGGCTGATGCGGGCGACCTACGATGCCGCCGAGCCGGGCGTCATCTTCATCGACCGGGTCAATGCCGCCAACAACTTGGCGCATTGCGAGGTGATTGCAGCTTCCAATCCGTGCGGCGAGCAGATGCTGCCGCCCTACGGGGCCTGCCTGCTCGGCTCGATCAACCTGGCGAGGCTGGTCCGCGATCCATTCGAGGCCGGGGCCGCGATTGACGAAGCCGAGCTGTCGGACCTGACCCAGACCGCCGTTCGGATGCTGGACAATGTCATCGACGTTTCGCGTTTTCCGCTGGCGGCCCAGGAGGCCGAGGCCAAGGCCAAGCGCCGCATCGGTCTGGGGATTACCGGCCTGGCCGATGCGCTGATCTTCTGCGGGGTCCGCTATGGGTCAGAGGCGGCGGTCGATCTGACCAGCCGCTGGCTGGATGTGATCCAGCACGCCGCCTACCGGGCCTCGGCCCAGCTCGCGGCGGAAAAGGGGCCCTGTCCGGCCTATGACGTCGCCATGCTGGATCGGCCCAACCTGGCCCGGCTTGATGAGGAAACCCGTGACCTGATCCGCCAGCACGGCCTGCGCAACGGCTGCCTGACCTCGATCGCTCCGACCGGGACGACCTCGCTGCTGGCCGGGAATGTCTCATCCGGGATCGAGCCGGTGTTCGCCTTCGACTATGTCCGCAAGGTGCTTCAGCCCGACGGTTCGCGCCGGGAGGAGGCGGTCGAGGACTACGCCCTGGCCCTGTGGAAGCGACTGAAGGGCGAGGCGGCCCCGCTTTCGGAGGCCTTCGTCAGTGCCCAGACCCTGACGCCGGCGGATCACCTGCGGATGCAGGCGGCGGCACAGGCCCTGGTCGACAGTTCGATTTCCAAGACGATCAACTGCCCGGAAGACATCAGCTTTGAGGACTTCGCCGATGTCTATGTCCAGGGCTTTCGGATGGGCTGCAAGGGCCTGACCACCTATCGGCCCAATGCCATCACCGGCTCGGTGCTGAGCGTGGCCGCGCCGCCCTCCGACACGGTCGAGGCGGTCGAACCGCCGCCGCTGGAACCGCGCCCCCGCCGCCTCACCGGCTCGACCTACAAGGTGCGCTGGCCGCTGGATGCCCACGCGGTCTATGTGACCATCAACGACATCGAGGACGCCGGCGGTGGATCGCGCCCGTTCGAGATCTTCGTCAACTCCAAGAACATGGCCCACTATGCCTGGACGGTGGCGCTGACCCGCATGATCTCCGCCGTCTTCCGCCGCGGGGGCGATGTCAGTTTCGTCGCCGAGGAGTTAAAGGCCGTTTTCGACCCGGCCGGCGGGGCCTGGATGGAGGGGGCCTATACCCCGTCCATTCCTGCGGCGATCGGGGATGTCATCGCGCGCCACCTCAGCCTGGAGGACCCCGCAGCCAACTCCGTATCAGCGAGCGAGCCGGCGGTATCGACGGCGTCGGAACCCCGGTCGCGGGCGGCCTGTCCGCACTGCGGAACACCGGGGCTGCTGCGTAAGGAAGGTTGCGATTCTTGCCTGAGCTGCGGCTATTCACGTTGCGGCTAGGCGGCGTCTCCGGCGCTTGAGGGGCCGACACACACGAACGGTCGGGCGGCGCGGCGCGGACCGCCTGGCGAAGGACGAGAGTTGATGAATACTGCCGCCGCCATGCGCGCCTACAAGGGGCCCGCCCTTTTCAGTATTGGCCTGAGGCCGTTCTTCCTGCTGTCGGCGATCTGGGCGGCGCTGGCGGTGCCGCTGTGGGTTCATGCCTATCTGGCCGGCGGCGAGTTGAACTTGACCTGGCATGTGCATGAGATGCTGTTCGGCTATGCTGGCGGCGTCATCGTCGGCTTCTTGATGACGGCGGTGCCGAACTGGACTGGCCGCATGCCGGTCGTCGGTGTTCCCCTGATGGTGATGGTCGGCCTGTGGCTGGCCGGTCGGATCGCGATGACGGCCCTGGCGCTGACGCCAGGCCTGGCCGGCGCGGCCTGGCCTGGAGCCGTGGACAGCCTGTTCCTCCTGGCTATGGCGGGTCTGGTCTGGCGCGAAATCCTGGCCGGCCAGAACTGGCGTAATGCGCCGGTGGCCATCATGATCAGCGTGTTTGCCCTGGCGAATGTAGGCTTTCACATTGAGGCCTACGTCGGTGGCGGGGTGGCACCGATCGCCACCCGTGTGGCCCTGGCGGTGGTCATCCTGCTGATCTGCCTGATCGGGGGTCGGATCGTGCCGAGTTTCACCCGGAACTGGCAGCTCAAGCGCGAAGGGCCGCTGCCGGCGGTGACCGGGCCGTTTGACATGGTGACACTGGTGGTGACGGCCCTGGCCCTGGTGGGATGGACGATCCTGCCCGAAAGTCACCTGATCGGCATTGCCCTGACGGCGGCGGGCTTGCTCAACCTGGTGAGGCTGGCGCGCTGGCGTGGCTGGGCCACCACAGCCGAGCCGCTCGTGCTGATCCTGCACCTGGGCTACCTCTGGCTCGGTGTCGGCCTGGTGCTGGTGGGGGCGGCGGCGATCTGGCCTCAGGGGCTGACGGCGTCGGCGGGCCTGCATGCCCTGACGGCGGGTGCCGTCGGGGTCATGACCTTGGCGGTGATGACCCGGGCCGGCCGCGGTCATACGGGGCGTCCGCTGACCGCCGGCTGGTCCGGATCCCTGATCTACATCCTGATCAATCTGGCCGCGCTTGCGCGCGTGGTCGCCGGCCTCTGGCCCAGCGTCTATCTGCCCTTGCTGATCGCCTCGGCGTGCCTGTGGTGTGCGGCCTTCATCGCCTTTGCCGTCATCTATGCGCCGATGCTGGCCCTGCCCCGGCCCCGGACCTAGGCGTAGCGCGCGGCGGCCGTGGCCTTGACCAGGGCCACGACCTCGCGGCCGGGTGCCAGGCCGAGGGTCTGGGCCGCCTCGGCCGTCACCAGCGACGCCAGACGGAAGCCCGGGCCTGAGAGATGCACCAGCCATCCGCCGGTACCGGGTACCAAGGCCTCGATCCGGGCGGCGAGCTGGTTCTGGAAGCTGACGCCGCTGGGCGCGGTCAGGGCTAGGGCGACGTCGCGCGCGTCCACCACGATCCGGACCCGCTCGCCGGGGGCGACCCGCAGCGGTGGCGTGTGGAATGTGGTCCCCCCCAGATCGACGACTTGGGCAGGGCCGCTGTCAGCCCCCGCCGCCCTGCCTTCAAGGACCGAGATCGGTGCCCCCAGGCCGGCGGCGTCCGCCGCTTCGGGCCGCGCGAAAGCTTCGGACGGCGGGCCGGCATTTAAGACCCGACCGTCGGCCGCCAGCAGCACTTCATCGGCCAGTCGCGCCGTCTCCTCGACCGAATGGGTGATGTAGAGGATCGGGGGGCCAGACCGGGCCAGCCGGTCCAGAAACGGCAGCACCTCTGCCTTGCGGGCACCGTCCAGGCCTGAGAGTGGTTCGTCGAGGATCAGCAGTTCGGGGCCACTTAGCAGCGCCCGCCCGATCGCCACGCGCCGGGCCTCGCCCCCGGACAGGACACCGGGGCGCTTGGTCAGGTGATCCTCCAGCCCCAGCAGGGCTACGACGCTGTCGAGGTTGTCGCCGGCCAGCCGGCGACGCCGGGCTCCATAGAGCAGATTGTCGGTGACGCTGAGATGCGGAAACAGGCGCGCGTCCTGAAACACATAGCCGATCCGCCGTCGCCAGGCGGGGATGTGGGTCCGGGTCGCGGCGTCGCTGACTGGGTGCCCATTCAACAATACCCGTCCCGCTCGCGGCTTGACGAGGCCCGCGATCAGGTCGGCCACCGAAGTCTTGCCTGAGCCGGATCGTCCGAACAGGACCGCGACGCCCTGGGCCACTGAAATGTCGATGGCGAAATCCCGGGTCCCGCGCCGGATTGTGGCCTGTGCCTCGATCATGATCGCACCTGAGAAACGGACATGCGCCGGGCCAGGACCTCGGAGGCGACAAGGGCCAGGATGGACACGATTGTCGATATCAGGACCAACCGGAAGGCGGCGGCCTCGCCGCCCGGCATCTGGGTCAGACTGTAGATCGCCAGCGGCAGGGTCCGGGTCTCGCCCGGGATGCTGGAGACAAAGGTAATGGTGGCTCCGAACTCTCCGAGAGCCTTGGCGAAGGCCAGCACGCCTCCGGCCAGGATGCCGGGCAGGGCCAGCGGCAGGGTGATGGTCAGGAATCGCATGGCGGGCGCGGCCCCCAGGGTCTCGGCGGCCCGCTCAAGGCCAGGATCGGCCATCTCGAAGGCCAGTCGCACGGATCGCACCACCAGAGGAAAGCCCATGATCCCGGCCGCCAGGGCGGCGCCGGTCCAGTCAAAGGCAAAGCGCACACCGAACGTCTCAAGCCAGGACCCGATGGGCCCGGTCCGCCCGAACAGGAGCAGCAGCACATAGCCTGTCACCACCGGCGGCAGCACGAGCGGAAGGTGAATCACGCCCGACAGGAGCGAACGACCGGGAAACTGACAGCGGGCCAGCACCCAGGCGGTGCCGATGCCGAGTGGCAAGCCGAACAGCACGGCCGTGGTGGCGACCTTGAGAGACAGGCCGATGATCTCGAGCTCGGCGGAACTGAGCATCATGCCGGCGGCGCAAATCCGTAGCCGTGCAGGATGTCCTGGCCGGACGGCCCGCCCAGAAAATCCAGCAACTGCGCGCAGGCCTCGGCCTGGGGCGCTTCCTGGCGGACCGGGGCGGCCGGATAGACAATCGGGCTGTGCAGGTCGGCAGCAAACTCGGCCACGACGGTGACGCGCGATTCGGCCAGGGCGTCGGTCTGATAGACGATGCCCAACGGGGCCTCGCCGCGCGCGACCAGCGCCAGGGCGGCCCGCACGTTTTCCGCCGGGGCCAGGCGCGGTTCGAGGGTCGTCCAGAGATCCAGGGCCGTCAGGGCCTCGCGGCCATAGCGACCGGCGGGCACCTCGGGCTCTGCCGTCGCCAGCCTGCCGTCGCCGAGCCGCTCCAGGACCTGCGGGCCCAGTGCCGGTCCCGGCGTCAGGTCGAGCGGTGTCGTATTGCCGGAGGTGGGGGCGATGAGGACGAGGCGATTGCCTGCAATGTCACGCCGGGCCGAGGCGTCGATGAGGTCGCGCGCCGCAAGCCAGTCCATCCATTCGGCGTCGGCCGAGACGAACAGATCGGCCGGGGCGCCCTGCTCGATCTGACGCGCCAACTGGGAACTGCCGGCATAGGCGGCCTGGGTCTCGATACCGGTCTGGGCCTGGAAGGCGGCGAGCACGGCGTCGAGCGCCTCGGTCAGGCTGGCGGCGGCAAAAACCATCAGGGGCCGCGTCGCCGGGCCGGGACGACCGGAGCAGGCCGCCGTGGCCAGGGTCGCGCCCATGAGCGCCAGCAGGGACCGGCGGGGCAGGTTCAGCTTGACTGAGCGTGAGGACATCTGGGGCTCCGACATGAAGGGATCCCCCTATCATGACGCCTGTGCCCGAACAGTGCGAGAGGCGGGCGGCCGCTTGACCCGCATCAAGTCCTGTGGCTCCACCAGTCAAAGGTGATGCCGACGGTCCGACGTATGCATCGCCAAACTCGCTCCGAGCCTGACGGCCTAAAGCGCCTCGCGCCAAGGCCGTCGGGCCGGGTCCCCAAAGGGCCAAGGGTGACGCTGGAAACAGCGCTGCCTCCCGTGCTTGGAAAGGAGCTTCCATGGCGTTCGACGCCGGTCATCTGACCGACGGCTTCGGTCGGCGGTTCCGCTATCTCCGTCTATCGGTGACGGAGGTCTGCAATTTCCGTTGCACATACTGCCTGCCGGACGGCTGGAAGCGGCAGGGCCCGCTCAGTTTTCTGACGCCCGACGAGATCGAGCGCCTGGTGCATGGCTTTGCCCGGCTGGGCCTTGCCAAGGTGCGTCTGACCGGCGGCGAACCTACGGTGCGTCGGGATTTTGCCGAGATTGTCGCGCGCGTCGCGGCGACCCCGGGTGTCGACAAGGTCGCGGTGACGACCAACGGATGGAACCTGAACAAGCGCGTGCAGGACTGGCGAGATGCCGGTCTGACACATCTGAATGTCAGCCTGGATTCCCTAGACAGGGATGGCTTTCGCGCAATTACCGGCCATGATCGATGCGACGATGTCATCCGCGGCATCGATGCCGCCATGGCGGCCGATTTCCAGGCGATCAAGGTCAATGCAGTGCTGTTGCGCGAGACCGCCGAGGCCGGCTTTGACGCCTGGGCGAGCTTTGTCCGCGAGCGACCGATGGCCGTCCGCTTCATCGAGCTGATGCGAACAGCGGACAATGCCGACTATTTCGCCGCCCACCACATCAGCGGCACCGTGCTGCGGGCCTGGCTGGAGGCGCGCGGCTGGACCCTGACGACACGCCAGGCCGACAGCGGCCCCGCCCAGGAATATCAGCACCCGGACTATGCCGGTCGACTGGGTCTGATCGCGCCCTATGCGCCAGGCTTCTGCGACAGTTGCAATCGTCTCAGGGTCTCGGCCCGCGGCCAACTGCGGCTGTGCCTGTTCGGGCAGGGGGGCGTGCCGCTGAGGGTGTTTCTGCAGGACGCCGATCAGGAACCGGAGTTGATCGCGGCGATCACGGCGGCCATGACCGGCAAGCGCGACGGGCACCGACTGGCCCAGGGCGATCCGGGCGACCTGGTCAATCTGGCCGCCTTCGGCGGCTGATCGCTGGAGCGGAGCTGGTTCGTCCGGCCAGGATTGAGCCCGGCTTCCATGACTTGAATGCGCTGATCAGTGCCGCGCGTTTGATCCGATAACCGGTTTCCACTTATCGGATCGCGCTTCAGGCGTAGCCGGTCTCTTCTGACCAGCTTTCGACCTCGCCCTTGCCGAGAACCCGCGCCTGAGGCGGCATGTGATTGTCGATCAGGGGGGTCGGCCGGGCGAGACGCTCCAGCGCCTCGGGGCGGGTCAGGGTGACCTCAGGGCCGTGGACGACGACGCCGTGCGACGCCAGGCTGGCGAAGGCGCGCGAGAGATTTTCAGGCGTCATGCCCAACAGGGACGCCAGGATGCGCTTCTCGTGGGGAAGTACCAGCGTGTCCTTGGAGCCCTGGCGGATGCGCTGGGTGATCAGGTAGTTGGCCAGCCGCTCGGTGCCCCCCCGCAGCTTCTGGTTCTTCACGGTCCGCACCAGGCCGCGATAGCATCCCGACAGTTCCTCGGCGACGGCCATGGCAAACTCAGCATCCTGTCGCATCGTCCGCCGCAGGGCCTGGCCCGAAAGCATGAGGATTTCCGATCGTTCCAGGGTGCGCGCCGACATCAGGGCATCAACGTCCAGGACGACGGCGGCGAGAATGAAGGTTGAGACCGGCCGCAGCACCGCCAGGGTCGTGTCTTTTTCCTTCCAGGTCCCCTGCAACTCGACGATGCCGTCCAAGAGAACATAGAGGAAATCAACCGGATCGCCCTCCATCAGCAGGGTCGTCCCCGCCGGAAAGCGCTGGAGAAAGGCCCCGGCCGTCACATCTCGGAACGTCTCAGGCGACACCTTGCGAAACAGGGGCAGCGCCTTCACACGATCCAGATCTGTCGGGCGCATCGTCATCGGCGTTTCCTGGAAGACTCAGAACTTCAGCTAGCAGCTTGACCATTATCAAGTGTTCGGGGCGCCTGGCAACCGGCTTGATATTATTCAATTCGGCAGCTCGTCCAAGAGGGTCCATAATA
The DNA here is from genome assembly GCA_963205025.1 of Pseudomonadota bacterium. Lineage (GTDB taxonomy): Bacteria > Pseudomonadota > Alphaproteobacteria > Caulobacterales > Caulobacteraceae > Brevundimonas. The sequence goes on from CAUJHO010000037.1 coordinate 32,117, forward strand.
CCAATTCGGTCAAAGAGAATATTGTGCGAAATCAATATTCGCATCGGGTGATTTGAGAAAGAATCGCAATTGATCTGAATCAAATAACTCGGTCGGCGCTGACACTAGAAGCCAAGCTGGTTCATCACAAAGGGTGACGGGCAGGATTGGAAAATGGTCGACGGACACCTTCAATCGCCGGGCGCTAACAGAGCGCTGTGGCTAAGTACCCTGGCCTTCACAGGCTGTTTCGCAGTTTGGACGATCTTTTCGATCATCGGCGTCCAGATCAAAGCAGAGCTCGGGCTCAATGAAGCCCAGTTCGGGCTGCTGGTCGGCACGCCGATCCTGACCGGCTCGCTGATTCGGGTTTTCCTGGGGGTCTGGTCCGATCAACTCGGAGGACGTGTCCTCAATGTGATCGTCATGCTGCTGGGGGCGGCGGCGACCTTCCTGCTCTCCTACGCAGAGACCTATCCGCAGTTCCTGGCCGCCGCGTTGGGGGTCGGTATCGCCGGCGGATCGTTCGCGGTCGGGATCGCCTATGTCTCCAAGTTCTTCTCGGTCGAGCGTCAGGGCACGGCCCTGGGGATTTTCGGGGCCGGCAACGTCGGTTCCGCCGTCACCAAGTTCGCGGCCCCGTTCGTCATGCTGGCTTTCGGTTGGGAAGCGGTCGCCCAGATCTGGGCTGCGGCCCTGGCCGGCCTGGCCGTGCTGTTCTTCCTCTTCTCGCCCGAAGATCCGGCGACCGCCGAGCGCCGGCGCAACCATCAGAAGGCGCAGCCGGTGTGGCTGCAGCTGACGCCGCTGCGCGACATTCGGGTCTGGCGCTTCTCGCTCTACTATTTCTTCGTCTTCGGGGCCTTCGTAGCCCTGGCGCTGTGGCTTCCGCACTATCTGACCGATGTGTACGGCCTGGGCATTGCGGCGGCCGGTATGCTGGCGGCGGCCTATTCGATCCCGGGTTCCCTGTTCCGAATCTTCGGCGGTTGGCTGTCGGACCGGATCGGTGCCCGCAAGGTGATGTATATCACCTTCCTCACCAGTGTGATCTGCACCTTTGCCCTGTCCTATCCGGCCACGACCTACATCGTTGAAGGCATCGAAGGACCCATCCGTTTCCACATCGAAATCGGCCTGTTTGCCTTTGTTGCCCTGATCTTCGTGCTCGGCTTCGCCATGAGCCTCGGCAAGGCGGCGGTCTATAAGCACATCCCGGTCTATTACCCGAACCATGTCGGCGCGGTCGGGGGTCTGGTCGGCATGATCGGCGGCCTGGGTGGTTTCGTCCTGCCGATCCTGTTCGGGATCATGGCCGATCTCACCGGCATCTGGACCAGCTGCTTCATGCTGCTGTTCGCCCTGGTCGCAACCGCCCTGGTGTGGATGCACTTTGCGGTGCGCCGCATGGAGGTGACGCGCGAGCCGGCCCTGGTGGATCTGCCGGAATTCCCCGAACTCGGCGAACCCGAGCCGGCCCATGTCCTCAATGACTGGCGCCCCGAAGACGAGACGTTCTGGGCCAAGACCGGCCGCAAGATCGCCATGCGCAATCTGTGGATCTCCATCCCCAACCTGCTGCTGGCCTTCTCGGTCTGGATGCTGTGGTCGACGGTGGCGACGCGACTGAACTCGGTCGGTTTCCAGTTTTCGACGGCCCAGCTGTTCTGGCTGACGGCGCTGCCGGCGCTGTCAGGCGCGACCTTGCGCATCTTCTACAGCTTCATGGTGCCCATCGTGGGCGGACGGCTGTGGACGGTGCTGGCGACCCTGTCGCTGCTGATCCCGGCGGTCGGTGTCGGCCTGGCCGTCCAGACCCCGTCGACGCCCTACTGGGTGTTCGTCCTGCTGGCTCTGTCGTGCGGCCTGGGCGGCGGTGCCTTCGCCTCGTCCATGGCCAATATCGGCTTCTTCTTCCCGAAACGGGAGAAGGGCAACGCCCTGGCCATGAATGCCGGCTTCGGCAACCTGGGTGTCAGCGCCCTGCAGTTGCTGGCCCCGATCGCGGCCGGATTCGCCCTGTTCGGGCCGCTTGGCGGCGCGCCGCAGACGGCGGTTGTCGAAGGCGTCCAGCAGCAGGTCTGGCTGCAGAACGCCGGCTTCATGTGGGTTCCGCTGATCATTCTGGCGGCAATCGCAGCCTGGTTCGGCATGAACGATGTCGCTTCGGCCCGCGCCTCCTTCAAGGAGCAGGCGGTCGTCTTCAAGCGCAAGCACAACTGGTTGATGTGCTTCCTGTACATCGGCACCTTTGGCTCGTTCATCGGCTTCTCGGCGGCCTTCCCGCTGCTGGGCCGCACGCTGTTCCCGGACGTCAACATCCTTCAGATCGCCTTCCTCGGGCCGTTGGTCGGCGCGGCGTCGCGGGCACTCACCGGCTGGGTGTCCGATCGCTGGGGCGGACAGCATGTCACCCAGTGGGTGTTTGGTGCCCTGATGGTGGGTGTCGGCGGCGCGCTCTATTCGACCGGTGCCCTGGGGGCAGAGCCGTCGTTCCCGCTGTTCTTCGCCAGCTTCATGTGGTTGTTCTTCTGGACCGGCGTCGGCAATGCCTCAACCTTCCAGATGATCCCGGCGCTCGTGCGGGCCGACATGCCCCGGCTGATGCCTGAGGCGACCGCCGAGGAACGGCTGAAGGCGTCCGAGCTCGAATCGGCGGCCATCGTCGGCTTCTCGTCGGCGATCGGGGCCTACGGCGGCTTCTTCATCCCGCTGGCATTCGCCAGCTCGATGAGCGCGTCCGGCGATCCGAGCACTGCCCTTTATGTCTTCCTGGGCTTTTACCTGACCTGCGCGGCGGTGAATTGGCTGTTCTATGCCCGCAAGAACTCCATCCTGAATCCGACATCGACAAAGGCGGGCTGAACATGAGCCAAACCCTCGATCGCCTTCTCTTCTTCACGCGCAAGACGGAGCTCTTCTCCGGCCGATATGGCGTCATGAACGATGACGACCGCACCTGGGAGGACGCCTATCGGAACCGCTGGCAGCACGACAAGATCGTGCGCTCGACCCACGGCGTAAACTGCACCGGCTCGTGCTCGTGGAAGATCTACGTCAAGGGCGGGATCGTCACCTGGGAAACCCAGCAGACCGACTATCCGCGCACCCGGCCGGAGCTGCCCAACCATGAGCCCCGGGGCTGTGCGCGGGGGGCCAGCTACAGCTGGTACCTCTATTCGGCCAATCGGGTGAAATACCCGCTGATCCGCTCGCGCCTGCTGCGTCGGTGGCGGGCGGCGCGTGCCAGCCTGAGCCCGGTGGCGGCCTGGGCCTCCATCCAGGCTGACCCGGTGGCGCGCGAAGACTACGTCAAGATGCGCGGCAGGGGCGGCTTCGTGCGGGCCACCTGGGACGAGGTCAATGAGCTGATCGCTGCGGCCAACGCCCATACGGTCAAGGCCTGGGGGCCTGACCGGGTGTTCGGTTTCTCGCCGATCCCGGCGATGTCGATGCTGTCCTATGCGGCCGGCGCTCGTTATCTGCAATTGATGGGCGGTGTCTGCGGCTCGTTCTACGACTGGTATTGCGACCTGCCGCCGGCCTCACCCCAGACCTGGGGCGAACAGACCGACGTGTCGGAATCGGCGGACTGGTACAACTCCGGCTTCCTGCTGCTGTGGGGCTCCAACGTGCCCCAGACGCGCACGCCGGACGCCCACTTCTATACCGAGGCGCGCTATCGCGGGGCCAAGTCGGCGGTCATCTGCCCGGACTATTCGGAAGCGTCAAAATTCTCGGACATCTGGCTGGCGGTGAAGCAGGGGACTGACGCCGCCCTGGGCATGGCCTTCGGCCATGTCATCCTGAAAGAATTCCATCAGGACCGTCAGGTGCCCTACTTCCAGGACTATCTGCGCCAGTATTCGGACCTGCCGATGCTGGTGCGCCTGGTTCCCCAGGACGGCGCCCTGGTCCCCGACCGGATGCTGCGGGCGGCCGATTTCGCCCGGGCGCTGGGCGAGAAGAACAATCCCGACTGGAAGACGGTCGCCATCGATGAGGACAGCGACAAGGTCGTCGTTCCCAACGGTTCGATCGGGTTCCGCTGGGGCGAGGACGGCAAGTGGAACCTGGAAGAGAAGGCGCAAGGGTCAGAAACCAAGCTGCGCCTCGGACTCAAGGGCGTCCACGATGAGGTGAAGGGCGTTCGCTTCCCCTATTTCGGCAGCACCGCCGGCAACGGTTTTGTCGCCACCGACCACCCCGAGGTGCTGGTGCGCAATGTGCCGGTCAAGCGGATGAAGCTGAAGGACGGCGAGGCGTGGGTGACCACGGCCTATGACCTGTTCCTGGCCAATTACGGCGTCGATCAGGGCTTTGGCGGCGAGCACATGCCGGCCAATTTCGATGATCCCGAGCCCTATTCCCCGGCCTGGGCCGAGGAGGTCACCTCGGTGCCGCGTGATCAGATCATCGCTGTGGCGCGTGGCTTTGCCACCAACGCCGAAAAGACCAATGGTCGCTCGATGGTGATCATCGGGGCCGCGATGAACCACTGGTTCCACATGGACATGAACTACCGCGCGGTCATCAACATGCTGGTGATGTGCGGATGCGTCGGCCAGTCGGGCGGCGGCTGGTGTCACTATGTGGGTCAGGAAAAGCTGAGGCCGCAGTCGGGCTGGGCCCCAGTCGCCTTCGGCCTGGACTGGCACCGTCCGCCCCGCCAGCAGAATTCGACCTCCTTCTTCTACGCCCATACCGACCAGTGGCGTTACGAGACGGTGGCCATGTCGGAGATCCTGTCGCCGACGGCACCTGACGGTGACTGGGGCGGGTCGATGCTCGACTACAACGCCCGGGCCGAGCGCATGGGCTGGCTGCCGTCAGCTCCGGCCCTGAAGACCAATCCGCTGGAGGTGGCGCGTGCCGCCGAGGCGGCCGGCGTCGATCCCAAGGCGTTCACCATCAACGCGCTCAAGGACCGGTCGCTGGAAATGTCCTGTATGGACCCGGACGCGCCGGAAAACTGGCCGCGCAATATGTTTGTCTGGCGCTCCAATCTGTTGGGGTCGTCCGGCAAGGGCCACGAATACTTCCTCAAGCACCTGCTGGGAGCATCCCACGGCGTGCAGGGCAAGGATCTGGGGCACGCCGATGCCGCCCGACCGACCGAAGTCACCTGCCGTGACGAGGCCCCGGAGGGCAAGCTTGACCTGCTGGTGACACTCGACTTCCGGATGTCGACCACCGCAGTCTATTCCGACATCGTTCTGCCGACCGCGACCTGGTACGAGAAGCACGACCTCAACACCTCGGATATGCACCCCTTCATCCACCCGCTGACGGCGGCCGTGGATCCGTCGTGGGAATCGCGCAGCGACTGGGACATCTTCCGGGGTCTAGCCAAGACCTTCTCGGAGGTCTGCACCGAGGTGCTCGGCGTCGAGAAGGACGTCGTCCTGACGCCGATCCAGCACGACAGTCCCGGCGAGCTGGCCCAGGCCTATGACGTCAAGGACTGGTGGAAGGGCGAATGCGAGCCGATCCCCAACCAGACCATGCCGCAGATCACGGTGATCGAGCGCGACTATCCGAACCTCTACAAGAAGTTCACCTCCCTCGGGCCGCTGATGACCAAGGTCGGAAACGGCGGCAAGGGCCTGACCTGGAACACCGAGCACGAGGTCCAGCTGCTGGCTGGCCTGAACGGCAAGGTGCTCGAGGAGGGCGTGTCCGAAGGCCTGCCGCTCATGGAGACGGCGGTGCAGGCCTGCGAGGCGGTCCTGATGCTGGCACCGGAAACCAACGGCGAGGTCTCGGTCAAGTCGTGGGCGGCCCTGTCCAAACACACCGGGCGTGATCACGCTCACCTGGCAGAGCCCAAGGAAGAAGAGAAGATCCGCTTTGCCGACATCGTGGCCCAGCCGCGCAAGATCATTTCGTCGCCGATCTGGTCCGGGCTGGAATCCGAGCACGTCTGCTACTCCGCCAACTACACCAATGTGCATGAGCGAATTCCGTGGCGGACCCTGTCGGGCCGACAGGAGCTGTATCAGGACCATCCCTGGATGCGGGCCTTCGGCGAGGCGCTGTGCGTCTATCGACCGCCGCTGGACCTCAAGACGCTCAGCATCAAGGGCCGCAAGCCCAACGGCGAGCCTGAGATCGAGCTGAACTTCATCACCCCGCACCAGAAATGGGGGATCCACTCGACCTATTCCGACAACCTGATGATGCTGACGCTGAACCGTGGCGGTCCGGTCATCTGGATTTCGGAGACCGACGCCCGCCGTGCCGGCATCGTCGACAACGACTGGGTCGAACTGTTCAACACCAATGGCGCGATCGCGGCGCGGGCGGTGGTGTCCCAGCGGATCCGTGAGGGGACCACCTTCATGTATCACGCCCAGGAGAAGATCGTGAACACGCCGGGATCCGAGATCACCGGCCAGCGCGGCGGTATCCACAACTCGGTCACCCGCATCGTCCTCAAGCCGACGCACATGATCGGCGGCTACGCCCAGCTGGCCTACAGCTTCAACTACTACGGAACGGTCGGATCCAACCGCGACGAGTTCGTGGTGGTTCGCAAGATGCGCAAGGTCGACTGGCTCGACCAGCCCCTTGAAGCCCCGGCACAGGAGGCCGCCCAATGAAGGTCCGCGCCCAAATCGGCATGGTGCTGAACCTCGACAAGTGCATCGGCTGTCACACCTGTTCGGTGACCTGCAAGCACGTCTGGACCAATCGCGAGGGCGTTGAGTACGCCTGGTTCAACAACGTCGAGACCAAGCCCGGCGTCGGCTACCCCAAGGACTGGGAGAACCAGAAGCGGTGGAACGGCGGCTGGCGACGCAAGAAGAACGGCCAGATCGAGCCGCGCATGGGGGCCAAGTGGCGCATCCTGGCCAAGATCTTCGCCAACCCCGACCTGCCCGAAATCGACGATTACTACGAGCCGTTCAATTTCGACTACGCCCACCTGCAAACCGCGCCGGAGATGAAGCATTTCCCGACGGCGCGGCCGCGCTCGGCCATCACCGGCGAGCGCATGGAGAAGATCGAGTGGGGGCCGAACTGGGAGGAGATCCTGGGCGGTGAATTCGCCAAGCGATCCCAGGACTACAATTTCGAAGGCGTCCAGAAGGAGATCTACGCGGCCTTCGAAAACACCTTCATGATGTATCTGCCCAGGCTGTGCGAGCACTGCCTGAACCCGGCCTGCGTCGCGGTCTGTCCCTCGGGCGCCATCTACAAGCGCGAAGAGGACGGCATCGTCCTGATCGATCAGGACAAGTGCCGGGGCTGGCGGATGTGCGTGTCGGCCTGTCCCTACAAGAAAATCTACTACAACTGGGAATCCGGCAAATCCGAGAAGTGCGTCTTCTGCTATCCGCGAATCGAGGCGGGTCTGCCGACAGTGTGTTCGGAAACCTGCGTCGGGCGGATCCGGTATCTGGGCGTGGTGCTCTACGACGCCGACCGCATCGAGGCGGCCGCCGCCGTGCCGGATGAGGGCGACCTCTATCAGGCTCAGCTCGACGTCTTCCTGGATCCCAACGACCCGGCCGTCATCGCCCAGGCCCGTGCCGACGGCGTGCCCGACGCCTGGATCGAGGGGGCCAAGCGCAGCCCGATCTGGAAGATGGCGATGGAGTGGAAGGTCGCCTTCCCGCTGCACCCCGAATATCGGACCCTGCCGATGGTCTGGTATGTGCCGCCGCTGTCGCCCATCCAGAACGCGGCTGCCGCCGGGGCCCTGGAGATGGATGGCGAAATGCCCGACGTCCGCTCGCTGCGGATTCCGGTCAAATACCTGGCCAATATGTTGACAGCCGGCGTCGAGGAGCCTGTCGTGCAGGCCCTGGAACGGATGATGGCGATGCGCGCCTATATGCGGGCGCGCTCGGTCGACGGTCGGATCGACCACAACATCGCCGAGCGGGTCGGTCTGACCGCCGCCCAGATCGACGAAATGTACCAGATCATGGCTATCGCCAACTTCGAGGATCGCTTCGTCATCCCGACCACCCACCGCGAGTGGGCGGAAGATGCCTATGAGCTGCGGTCCGACTGCGGCTTTACCTTCGGCAATGGGTGTTCGGGTGGACGCACCGAGGTCGGCCTGTTCGGCATGGACAAGCGGTCTCGCGCCAAGCCCGTGGCAAAGGTCTCCTGAGATGGCCCTGATCTATCGCGCACTGGGCCTGATGCTGAACTACCCGGATGAGGATCAGCGCCGGTTGATGCCGGCCATCCTCGATGTGGTCGCGGCCGAATCCCGGATCCCGACCAAGGTGTCCGGGGCCGTGACCCGGCTAGGTGAACGCCTTGCCCAGACCGACCTGTACGAACTCCAGGAAGAGTACGTCCAGGTTTTCGACCGGACCCGCAGCCTGTCGCTGAACCTGTACGAGCATGTCCACGGCGAGAGCCGCGACCGCGGCCAGGCCATGGCCAATCTGGTCGAACTCTACAGGCAGGCCGGGCTGGAGATGTCGGCCAAGGAACTGCCCGACTATCTGCCCGTGTTCCTGGACTTTCTGTCGGTGCTGCCCGATGACCGCGCCGCATCCCTGCTGGGCGAAGCGGTGCATGTGCTTGAGGCCATGGCCCTGCGCCTGCACAAGCGCACCAGTCCCTATCGCGCCGTCTTCGGGGCCCTTGTGGCTCTGTCGGATGCGGCCCCGGATTCGGATGCTGTCGCAGCGCTGCTGGCCGAGGCCGAGGAAAACCCGGACGACCTGGCCGCTCTGGACAAGGCCTGGGAAGAAACCGCCGTCACCTTCGGGCCGTCCACGGATGAAGGCTGTCCCAAGGCCGAGGCGATGCTGAAGGCGATGGGCCCGACCCCGGAGCGTGCGCTCGCGGGGGCAAGATCACCAAGAGGACCTCAGTGATGGATATCAATTTCCTGGCGTTCGGCGTCTATCCCTACATCGCCCTGGCGGTGCTGACGATCGGGTCGGTCCTGCGGTTTGATCGCGAACAGTACACCTGGCGGACCGGGTCCTCTCAACTGCTTCGCCGCAAGCAGCTGGTGACCGGATCGGTCCTGTTTCACCTGGGAATTCTGATGATCTTCGGCGGCCATTTCGTGGGACTGCTGACGCCTCCGGCGGTGTGGCATGCGCTGGGCGTCACCCACGCCTTCAAGCAAATGTTGGCGATTGTTGCCGGTGGCACAGCGGGATTCTTCTGTCTGATCGGCGGCCTGCTGCTGCTGCACCGGCGACTGTTCGACGCCCGCATCCGCAAGACATCAAGCTTTGGCGACATCGCAATCCTGTGCCTGCTGATGCTCCAACTCTGCCTCGGCCTGGCGACCATTCCGCTGTCGCTGGAGCACCGCGACGGCGAGGAGATGCTCAAGTTCATGTTCTGGGCGCAGGGCATCTTCACCTTCAATCCCGAAGCCTCCAGCTACATCGCCAACGTCCACTGGATCTTCAAGGCGCACCTGACCCTGGGGCTGACGATCCTGCTGGTGTTCCCCTTCACGCGTCTGGTTCACATGCTCTCGGCACCGGTCTGGTATCTCAACCGTCGGGGCTGGCAGCTGGTTCGGTCCAAGCGCGCGATGCCGATCAATCGCGGCCCGGTCGGGGGGCGTCGATGAGTGCCACACGTTGTCGCGTCATTGACGGCGTCCAGATTCCGGAAAACCTGATCGCGGAAGAGGCGCAGAACCATCCTGCCGCCACGGCCGAGGACGCGCGTCGGGCCGCCGGCCATGCCCTGGCGATCCGGGCGTTGCTGCTGGATCGCGCCCAGGTTCTGGGCCTGATCCCCGAACCGGTCGTTGAGGAAGATGGGCGCGAGGAAACGCCGGAAGAGGCTCTGATCCGGGCCGTTTTCGAAGCTGAGGTCGTCGTTCAGAAGCCGACCGATGCCGAGATCCGCCGGGTCTATGATTCAGCCCGCAGCGCCTTTCGCTCGCCGACCCTGACCGAAGCCTCGCATATCCTGCTGGCCCCGGAAGGGGAGGAGCCCGCAGCCTGGGAGGCCGCTCGCGAACGCGCCGATGAACTGATCCGGCGACTGGCTGACCCCCAGGTCAGCTTCGCCGAACTGGCCAGGACCCATTCGGGTTGCACATCGGCCGGCGTCGGTGGCTCCCTGGGGCAGCTCAGCCCGGGCGACCTGACGGCATCTGTCGAGGCCGGTCTGGCGCAGCTGGCTCCCGGCGAGGTGTCGGCCGAGCCGGTGCGCTCGCGCTTCGGCTGGCATGTGCTGCGCCTGGATCGCCGCATCGACGGTCGCGATCTGCCGTTTGAGCATGTCCAGGAGCAGATTGCCCTGGAACTGGAAGGCCGGCGCTGGACGGCAGACGCCAGCCGCTATGTCGCAGGTCTGGTCGTCGAGGCGCAGGAACAGGGCGTAGCCATCGTGCTGTCGGACGATGGGCGGCGCGCCCAGGGGCAACTGTCTCTGGGCGATCTGCTGCGTGACGATCACGCCGTGGCGGCCCGGGCCCAGGCCTGGCTGCTCGAGGCGGATGCGGATCTTGCCCGCCAGGTGCAGGACGCCGCTGATCGCCAGCAACTCGAGTTTGCGGCCTTTGTCCGCGAAGAGGTCCGTACCTTTATCAACGAGGCGGACGACGAAAAGTGGACGCAGTTGATCTCTGCCGCCCAGGGGGCAGAGGACCCGGCGCTGGGGTGTGTCCGCGCCATTCTGAAAGGCCGCCTGCAGCCGGCGGCCCGGACCTACACGCTAATCCAACGAGCCTGATATGCGTCTTGCAGCTTTCCTCCTCACCACCCTGGTCATGGGGCCCGGCGTTGCTGTGGCCCAGGCCACCCCGCCACCTGCCGTCGCCGCCGAGGCCGATGTCGTCCCCGGCACCTTCCTGTTCGAGAGCCGTGTCCGTTATGAGGGCGTGCGTCAGGACGGGCTGGATGACGCCGATGGCGTCACCGCACGGCTGCGCCTGGGCTGGCGCAGCCCGACGGTTTCGAACCTTACCTTCCTGGTCGAGGGGGAAGCTGTCCAGGCAATCGTCAGTGACTTCAACGACACCATCCACGGCCCCGCGAGCCGGGCCGTGATCGCCGATCCCGATACGGTGGAATTGAACCGGCTGCAGGTGACCTGGACGGGCCTGCCCGATACCGAGGTGACGATCGGCCGTCAGAGGATCGTACTGGGCAATGCCCGCTTCATCGGCAACGTCGGGTTCCGCCAGAACGAACAGACCTTCGACGCGGTCCGCGTGACGACCACGGCCTTTGAGCCTTTCAACCTGACCTATGCCTATATCGACCGCGTGCATCGGGTCTTTGGTGACGACAGCCCGGTGGGCGAATGGCAGTCGGACAGCCATCTGATCCATGCCGAGACCCCGACGCCGGCCGGCACCCTGTCGCTGTATGGCTACTGGCTCGACTTCCCGACGGCCCCGGGCCAATCGTCCGCGACCCTCGGCGCACGCCTGGCGGGAAACCGCAACCTTGCCGAGGGCTGGTCCGCCGGCTGGACCGTCGAACTGGCTCGCCAGTCGGACTACGGCTCCAACCCCGCTCGTTTCGACCTGGACTACAGCCTGGTGTCGGGTCGCCTGGCCCATGGCCCGATCAGCCTGGTTGTCGCCCATGAGCGGCTCGACGGGAACGGCGTGCGCGGCTTCCAGACGCCGCTGGCGACGCTGCACGCCTTCCAGGGCTGGGCCGACGTCTTTCTGACGACGCCGGCCCGCGGCCTGACGGATGTTTCGGCGACGGCAGCCTATACCTGGGCCGAGCCGCCGGTCGGTCGCCGCTGGGTCCTGTCGGCGTCCTGGCGCGAATTCACCGATGCGGACGGCGACCTGGACTTCGGAAGCGAGTTCGACGCCGCAGCCCAGGTCACGATCAATGATCACTGGGCTCTTGAAGCGAAGATGGCCGCGTTCGAGGGCGCGGGGATCTTCGCGGATCGCGACAAGGCCTGGCTCTCGCTCGAATACAGGTTTTGATCTCGGACCCACCCTCGGGGGGAAGTGACATTTGAACGAGGTCTTCGTCATTGAGCCGCTGCCGCCAGGCCTGATCCTCCAGCCGCTGTCCTGGCTGGCTGCCGAGCATCAGCGATGCCGGCGGGTCTGCGCCCTGATCGAAGAGGTCGCGGTGTCCAGCGACATCCTGCGCCAGGAGATGGCACAGACCCAGGCCTATCTTCGCATCGATCTGCCCCTGCACACGGACGACGAGGACAAGGACCTCTTTCCGCTGCTTCATCGGCGCTGTGCGCCCGAGGACGAGGTCGGTCGAGTGCTCAGGGCGCTGGCGGCAGAGCACCGGCGAGACCTTGCGGCGATGATCGAGATCTCGGACCTGCTCGACGAAGCCGTGCGCCTGGACCGACCGGTCGCAGACTCCCCGACCGATCAACGACTGCTGCGGGATTTTGCGGTGCGCCAGGGCAACCATATCGCGCTGGAGAATGCCGTGATCCTGCCGATTGCCCGGCTGCGCCTGAGCCAGGATGACCTCGATGGCCTGTCTCAGGGCATGGCTCGGCGCCGGGAGATGAGCGTCTGATGCGGTTCGGAGTCGCCCTCCTGGCCGGCGGGCAGGCGCGGCGGATGGGCGGTGCCAAGGCACAGCGGCAGCTCGGCGATCTGACGCTGCTGGAACATGCCATCCGGCGCACGAAGCCTTGGAACGCACCCATGGTTCTGGTCCTGAGATCCTCAAGCGATGTGCGCTCGCCTGGCCTCAGGGTGATCCGGGATGACCCAGCGATCCCTGGCCCACTGGGCGGACTGGCCGCCGCCTTGGCCGATGCCGAAGACGCAGGGCTGGAGGCGGTCCTGACGGTGCCGTGCGACATGCCCTTCCTGCCGGCTGATCTGCCGGACCGCCTGCTGCCCGCCCTGCAAACCGGCGTGTCAGTGGCGGTTGCCCAGAGTGCCGGGCGTCGGCATCCGATCACGGCCTTGTGGCGGCCCGAGGTGGCAGCAACGCTTAGGGACAGGGCCGGGCGCGACCAGTTGTCCTTGCGGGGACTGGCCGATCAGGCCGGGTCTGTCGCGGTGAGCTGGTCAACCGAGGACGGCGATCCGTTCTTCAATATCAATACACCCGGCGACCTGGAACAGGCCGCGCGGTGGTACGAGGGCCGGGCGTCGGTCTGACGCCAGCCCGGCCCTGGCCGCAGCCCGCGCCAGGTGGCGGATTCGACACGAAAATGCGGCCGATCATGCGAAAGGCCCCTTCCCATATTTCCGTAGAAAATATAAGGGTAATCCAGAATCGATACGGGCAGACCGGAGCGGTGCAGGTGCCAATTTTCCTGGCGGCTGTTCGGCGCTATGGTGGCAGGGAAATTAACATGAACAGTCGAAAGGCGGACGCGAGATGATCGCGCAACTGTCAATGGCGGAGCGTCAGGCCGCCCTGATCGTGCTGGGCCTCCTGGCCCTTACAGGTGTGGCGATAACGGCCGCGGGCGCGATCAATGGTGACCTCATCGCCATTCATGGCGCAATCGTCGTCGTCTTTTCCGTCGGGCTGATGCTTGTGGTGGGGCAGCAGTACTACGCGCCCGAGCCCTCGGCGGACCAGTCGAGCCAGTACTACGACGACCCGACGCGCGTCGGGATCATTCTGGCCATGATCTGGGCCGTGGTGGGCATGTTCGTCGGGGTCTGGGTCGCGGCCCTGCTGGCCTGGCCCGAACTGACCTTCGTGGATCAGGCCTGGGCCAGTTTCGGTCGCCTGCGACCGGTCCACACCTCGGGCGTCATCTTCGGCTTCGGCGGCAACGCCCTGATCGCGACCTCCTACCATGTGGTCCAGCGGACGTCGCGGGCGCGCCTGGCCGGGCAGTTCAGCCCGTGGTTCGTGCTGCTGGGCTACAACCTGTTCTGTATCCTCGCGGCCAGCGGCTATTTGATGGGGATCACCCAGTCCAAGGAATATGCCGAGCCGGAATGGTACGCCGACATCTGGCTGACCATCGTATGGGTGGTTTATTTCATCCTGTTCATCCGCACGCTCCAGCGCCGCAAGGAGCCGCACATCTATGTGGCCAACTGGTACTATCTGGCCTTCATCCTGGTGGTGGCGGTGCTGCACATCGTCAACAACCTGGCGGTGCCGATCTCGCTGGGCGAGTACAAGAGCTATTCGCTGTTCTCCGGCGTTCAGGACGCCATGACCCAGTGGTGGTACGGCCATAATGCCGTGGCCTTCTTCCTGACCGCCGGCTTCCTGGGGATGATGTACTACTACCTGCCCAAGCGGGCGGGGCGGCCAATCTTCTCGTACCGGCTGTCGATCATCAGCTTCTGGGGCATCACCTTCATGTACATGTGGGCGGGCTCGCACCACCTGCATTACACCGCCCTGCCGCAATGGGTTCAGACCCTGGGCATGACCTTCTCGATCATGTTGCTGATCCCGTCCTGGGCCTCGGCCGGCAACGCCCTGGCAACGCTGAACGGGGCCTGGTCCAAGGTCCGCGACGACGCGACCTTGCGCTTCATGATGATCGGGGCGGTCTTCTACGGCCTGTCGACCTTCGAAGGCTCCTTCATGGCCATCCGGGCGGTCAATTCGCTGTCGCACTACACCGACTGGACCGTGGGTCACGTCCACGCCGGGGCCCTGGGCTGGGTGGCGATGATCACCTTCGGTTCGCTCTATGCCCTGGTTCCGTGGATGTGGAAGCAGAAGCAGATGTACTCGTCGCGACTGGTCGAGGTTCACTTCTGGTTCGCCCTGATCGGGACCGTCATCTATGTCTTCGCGATGTGGAACTCGGGCATCATTCAGGGCCTGATGTGGCGCACCTACAATGAGAGCGGCGGCCTGGCCTATTCGTTCATGCAGAGCGTCGAGGCCATGCACCCCTACTATATTGCCCGGACGGTAGGCGGCCTGTGCTTCCTGATCGGGGCGGTCGTGGGCTTCTACAACATCATCATGACCATTCGCACCGCCCGTCGGGACGCGGCGTCGGACAGCCATGACATTCCGGTGGTAGCGCCGTCGGCCAAGCCTCTGGCGGCAGGAGAATAGATATGCCCGAGGCACACCGTAAACTCGAACGCAGCGCCATCGGCTTCGTGCTGGCCATCATCGGGGTCTCGGCCATCGGCGGCTTCGTCGAGATCGCGCCCCTGTTCACCATCGACGAGACCGTCGAGGCGGCCCCGGATATGCGGGTCTATACGCCGCTGGAACTGGCCGGTCGCGACATCTACATCCGCGAGGGCTGCTAGGCCGGCCATTCGCAGATGGTGCGGACGCTGCGCGACGAGGTCGAGC
>CAUJHO010000038.1 GCA_963205025.1 Pseudomonadota bacterium
GCTTCGCCAGCTTCGACAGCGTCCGCCAGCTGGTGGCCCCCGGCATCAACCGTCGAAGCGAGTCGGACTGGAACGGCTACAGCGTCGCCCTGGCGACCGGCGCGGCCTACAACTACCAGACCGGGCGCTGGAGCATTCGTCCCGAGGCCGTTCTCGAGTACTTCCGCCTGTCGGAGGATGCCCACGAGGAAACGGGTGGCGGCACGGCCTTCGACCTGGGCTACGAAGACCGCTCCGGCCACATCCTGTCGTCCACCGTGGCCGTCACCTTCGGGGCCGGCTTCGGCGAGAACCACTGGCTGCGACCCGAGATCCGCGTCGGCTGGCGTCAGATCTTCTCGCATGACCCCGGCACGACAGTCGCCAGCTTCCTGTCCACGGGAACGCCCTTCTCGCTCCAGGGTGACAGCCTTGAAGGCGGTGGGCCGATCGTGGGCATGCGCCTGAACCTCGGCAACGAGCTCGGCTTCCTGGCGCTCGAGGCCGATGCCGAACTGCTTGAGGGCTATGTGCGCTACGCCCTGCTGCTGCGGGCCAGCTTCAAGTTCTGATCCGGCGCTCGGGTCTGATCTGGCAGGGCCACCGAGGCATCGGTGGCCTTTTTGCTGTCAGACCTTTCGGATCGCGAACAGGAACCGGGCATAGCCCAGCTCGGCGGCATTCTTGGTCAGCTCGATGTTGGCCCAGGCAAAGACATCGGCCAGGGACTGGTCGGCGCGCGGCCAGCTCGATGTGCGAGGGGCCACCAGCTCGGCATCGCCAATCGCCCCTAGCCGCCCGCGCCAGGCCACGTTCAGGTCGTGCAGGCACCGGCGGAGCGCCTCTGCATTGCCGGGCCACCTGACGTCCTCGCGCGCCAGGATGCCGGGGCCGAAGTTGCGATCCAGTGCCATCGACCACCAGTACAGCAGATGCCAGGTCGTCCAGCCGATCGACGGCGGCCCCAGATCATAGCCTTCGTGGTCCGGCCAGTCGGAACGCCAGCCACCCTGCCCGTCCGCCCAGATGTGCAGGCCCTCGTCCGCCGGCCGCCACAGGCATTCGCCGTCGCTCAGGCCGTCGAGGTGATAGGTCGTCAGGGCCCAGGCGGTGTCGAGCTGGCGGATCAGGGTGTCGCGGAGCGGCTCAGACATGAGACCTCGCGATGTGCGCGGAAGGATGGTGGGCGGCGAGGGGATCGAACCCCCGACCCTCTCGGTGTAAACGAGACGCTCTACCGCTGAGCTAGCCGCCCCAATTGGAAAGGGCGCGAGCCGTAGCCCGCGCCCTTCCCCGTTTCAAGTCCTGATCGGCTTAGCCGTTCAGGGCGGTCTTCAGGCCCTCGCCGACGCGGAAACGCGCCGTCTTGGAGGCCGCGCGCGGCACCGTCTGGCCCGTGCGCGGGTTGCGGGCCATGCCGGCCTTGCGGGTCACGGCGGCGAAGGTGCCGAAGCCGACCAGACGGACGTCATCGCCGCGCTTGAGCGAAGCGGTCACGCTGTCAGTGAAGGCGTCGAGCGCCTTCTTGGCCTGTTCCTTAGAGAGCCCGGCTCCGTCCGCCATGGCGGCGATGAGTTCGGCTTTGGTCATTGTGTGGTCTCCCAACCCATTGGAGGCCTTGGTGTGCCGCAGTCCGCGACTCACTGCGCCTCATGCCCGGCATTAGACCTAACGATTCCCCTCGCGTCAAAAGGGAAACGCCGCCGCCGAGGCTCGGGAACGGCGTTTTTATAAGGGATTGAGGCCCGTGGTCAGTGCGCGATGGCCCCGCCGGGCGTCTCGGTCGTCGACGGTCGCGGCAGCGGTTCGGCCTCGGGATCCCACTCCACCGGCGTCAGAGGACCGGTAAGGGCGTGCTTGAGCACCTCATCGACATTCGACACCGGAATGATCTCGAGCGCGTCTTTCACGTTCGCCGGTATGTCTTCGAGATCCTTGACGTTTTCCTGAGGGATCAGGACCGTCTTGATGCCCGAACGCAGCGCCGCCAGCAGTTTCTCCTTCAAGCCGCCAATGGCCGTTGCGCGACCGCGCAGGGTCACTTCGCCGGTCATGGCGATGTCCTTGCGGATCGGATTTCCGGTCAGCACCGACACCATGGCCGTGACCATGGCGATACCGGCCGACGGCCCGTCCTTGGGCGTCGCGCCGTCGGGAACGTGGACGTGGACGTCGGTGGTTTCGAACACCGGCGGCTTGATGCCGAACTCCAGTGACCGGGCCCGTACATAGGAGGCCGCCGCCGAGATCGATTCCTTCATCACCTCTTTCAGGTTGCCGGTGACGGTCATGCGGCCCTTGCCGGGCATCTTGACCGCCTCGATGGTCAGGATGTCGCCGCCGAATTCGGTCCAGGCCAGGCCGGTGACGATGCCGACCTGATCGTGGTCGTCGGTCTCGCCGTGGCGATATTTCCGAACGCCGGCGTAACGGGCCAGGCGCGCCTCATCGACCGTGATCGAGACCAGCTTGTCGCGCGACATTTCGCGCACGGCCTTGCGGGCCAGGCCGCCCAGTTCCCGCTCCAGGCTGCGGACGCCTGCTTCACGGGTGTAGTAGCGGATCAGGTCGCGGATCGCCGCATCCGGCACGATCCATTCCCCCTCCTTCAACCCATGATCCTTGGCCAGCTTGGGCAGGATATGACGCCGGGCGATTTCGACCTTCTCGTCCTCGGTGTAGCCGGAGATGCGGATCACCTCCATGCGGTCCAGCAAGGGCTGGGGCATGTTCAGGCTGTTGGCGGTGGTGACGAACATCACCGGCGACAGATCGTAGTCGACCTCAAGGTAGTGGTCCCCGAAGGTGTTGTTCTGGGCCGGATCCAGGACCTCGAGCAGGGCCGAGGACGGGTCGCCGCGCCAGTCGGCCCCCAGTTTGTCGATTTCATCCAGCAGGATGAAGGCATTGGTCGTCTTGGCCTTCTTCATCGACTGGATGATCTTGCCGGGCATCGAGCCGATATAGGTCCGGCGGTGGCCGCGAATCTCGGCCTCGTCGCGCACGCCGCCCAGCGACATGCGGACATATTCGCGACCGGTCGCCTTGGCGATGGACTTGGCCAGCGATGTCTTGCCGACACCCGGAGGCCCGACGAGGCACAGGATCGGTCCCTTCAGGCTACCGGTGCGGGCCTGCACCGCCAGATATTCGAGGATGCGCTCCTTCACCTTCTCGAGGCCGTAGTGATCTTCCTCGAGAATCGCTTCGGCCTTGCTGAGGTCGATCGGCTTCTGGCGCGCCTTGCCCCACGGGATCGACAGCAGCCAGTCCAGATAGTTGCGAACCACGGTCGATTCCGCCGACATCGGGCTCATGTTGCGCAGCTTCTTCAGCTCCGCCTCGGCCTTGGTCCGTGCTTCTTTGGACAGCTTGGTCTTGCGGATGCGCTTTTCGAGCTCCATCAGCTCATCGCGCTGGTCGTCCTGCTCGCCCAGCTCGCGCTGGATCGCCTTCATCTGTTCGTTCAGATAGTATTCGCGCTGGGTGCGCTCCATCTGGCGCTTCACGCGGCTGCGGATCTTCTTTTCGACCTGCAGGACCGAGATTTCGCCCTCCATCAGGCCATAGACCCGCTCCAGCCGGCGCGCGACCATCAGGTTTTCCAGCAGGGCCTGCTTCTCGCTGATCTTCACCGCCAGGTGGGCCGCGATCGAATCGGCCAGGGCCGACGGATCGGTAATGTTGGGGATCGCCGACAGGGCCTCGGGCGGCACCTTCTTGTTCAGCTTCACATAGTTTTCGAAGTGCTCGACGACGGCGCGGCTCAGGGCCTCGATCTCGCCCTCGGCATCGACCTCGTCGGCCAGGTCGCTGTAGCGCGCCTCGAAATAGTCGGTGCGGTCGGTGAATTCATCCACATGCGCGCGCGACTTGCCCTCGACCAGAACCTTGACCGTCCCATCGGGCAGCTTCAGCAATTGCAGCACATTGGCGACCACGCCGATCGAATAGATGGCCTCGGGGCGCGGATCGTCGTCGGTGGAGTTCTTCTGGGTCGCCAGCAGGATCTGCTTGCCGCCCTTCATCACGGCTTCCAGCGCACGCACGGACTTATCGCGACCGACGAACAGCGGCACGACCATGTGCGGGAAGACAACAATGTCCCGGAGCGGAAGAACCGGCAGGACCTGGGATTCAGACATTCAACTCTCCTGGCCGCCGTCGTTCATGACACCCGGCCCGTGGCACCGCCCGGAAAGCCCGCTGCGGCTGCTGCCCCCGACTCTCGGCAGGCATTGCCCGGATTATGTGGCGCTTCGCGCGGCGCATTCAAGGCGCGCGCGGCAACGGCCCACAGGTGGCCCATGGCGATGTCGGGGGAAATCCCGCAGTGGCAGTCCCTAGGGGAATCGAACCCCTCTTTTCAGGTTGAAAACCTGACGTCCTAACCGATAGACGAAGGGACCACGCGCTGCGGAGCGGGCGATATAGCCGCCTCGATTTGCCGACGCAAGCCCCGTCAGACAGCCCGACGCGGGTCGTGGACATCCACGATCTCGAACTGGACGCCGCGACGGCCATTCCAGTCATCGGCCTTGAGCAGGCCAGCAACGTCCAGCGCCCCGCCCCCGCCCAAAAGCGCCCTGCCGACCTCCGTTTCCGCCGCCCGCCAGGCGATGGCGCGGACCTGCCTGCCGTCCGGGTCAGCCAGGCGGCAACTGACATGGCCGTTGTTCAGCACCCGCGCATCGCGCACCGACACACCGGCCAGGACGAAGCTCGGCTCCGGATTGCCCGGCCCGAACGGGGCCAGGGCCTGGAAGGCCTCGTAAAGATCACGATCCGCCCCGCGTGCCGTCGTCAGGACGTCGATCTCCAGGGCGTCGGCCTGAATCGCGGCCTCGGCTTCGCGCGCCAGCCGCTCGGACAGAAAATCGCGCAGATCCGGCAACAACCGCGTTTCAACCGTCAGGCCTGCGGCCATGGCGTGTCCACCACCGGCCAGCAGCAGCCCCGCGTCAAAGGCGTCCTGAACGGCGCGGCCCAGGTTGACGCCCCCGATCGACCGACCGGAGCCCTTGCCGATCCCCGTCGCCACATCCAGACCGACGACGACCACCGGCCGGTGCCACCGCTCTTTCAGGCGGCCCGCCACGACACCGATGACACCCGGATGCCAGCCGTCCCCCGCCGCCAGCACGATCGGGGCCTCGGGGTCGAAATTGGACGACCTTTCGACCTGGAGAATGGCCGCCTCGGTGATGTCACGCTCGACCTCGCGGCGCTCGGTGTTGAGCTGGTCCAGTTCGACGGCCAGGTCCTGCACCGCGTCGACGTCATCGCTGGACAGCAGCTGTGCCCCCAGGTCCGAGCGCCCGATTCGCCCCCCCGCATTGATCCGGGGCCCCAACACGAATCCCGCATGAAAGGGCGTCGCTTCGCCCCGCTCGGATTTGGCCGCCTCCATCAGGGCGACCAGGCCCGGATTCTGCCAACTGGACATGACCTTCAGGCCGAGCGCCGCCACCGCCCGATTGAAGCCGGTCAGGGCGGTCACGTCACAGATGGCCCCCAGCGCCGCCAGATCGAGCCATTGCCGAATGTCCGGCTCTGGACGGTCCGCGAACAGGCCGCGCGCCCGCGCCTCGCGATTGAGCGCCGCCAGCAGGACGAAAACCACCCCGGCGGCGGCCAGATTGCCCTGGCCGGAAACGTCATCCAGCCGGTTCGGATTGACCACAGCGCGCGCCCGCGGCGGATCTCCACGCATCAGATGATGGTCGATGACCACGACATCGAGGTCCAGACCGGCCGCCGCTTCCAGCGCCTGATGGGCAGCGGCTCCGCAGTCCACCGTCACGACGAGGGCCGCGCCAGCGGCCTTCATACGCTCAAAGGCCAGGGCGCTCGGCCCATATCCCTCCGCCAGGCGATCCGGCACATAGATCGACAGCTCGTGACCCATGGCGCGGAACCAGCGCACCAGCTGCGCCGCCGAAGCCCCGCCGTCGACGTCATAGTCGGCCAGGACCCAGATATCGGTCCGGGCCTGCAGCGCATCGATCAGCACGCGCGCGGCCGCGTCCATGTCCTGAAAGCTCGACGGATCGGGGAACAGGCGTCGCAGGGTCGGGCGCAGATAGTCTTCGACGGCGTCGGGGGCGATACCGCGCGAAGCGATGGCCCTTGCCAGCGGCTCGGCCAGACCCTCGGCCCGCTGGATCGCCGTCACATCCAGGGGATCGGCGGGCCGAAGCCGCCAGGCCCGCCCGAGCGCCGAGCGCCTGACCCCGAGAAAATCATCGCTCAAGGCACAGG
>CAUJHO010000039.1 GCA_963205025.1 Pseudomonadota bacterium
TCAACGAAGCCGCTCACGGCTACGAGTAGATCCTTCTCCCCTCCGGGGGAGAAGGTGGGCGCCGCAGGCGCTCGGATGAGGGGGTTGGTCCCGACATCCCGGCGTCTGCGGGTCTTGAGACAACCCCCTCAACCGTCATGCTGCGCATGACACCTTCTCCCCCGAGGGGAGAAGGGGCCGGAGCTGCCATGCCCCTCGACACCCTGCCTGACACCGTTCGCATCCTCGGCCCAGTCGAGGGCCGCGCGGCCGAGGTCCTGACGCCGGAGGCCCTGGCCCTGGTTGCCGAACTGCACCGGGCGCTGGATGGGCGGCGCCAGGCGCTGCTGTCGCTCCGCCAGGCGCGTCAGGCCCGATTCGACGCCGGCGAACGGCCTGATTTCCGCGCCGACACCGCCGCCCTCCGTGAGGACGACTGGCGGGTGGCCCCCATCCCCGCCGACCTCCTGGACCGGCGTGTCGAGATCACCGGTCCGACCGACCGCAAGATGGTCATCAACGCCCTGAACTCGGGTGCGAAGGTCTTCATGGCCGACTTCGAGGACGCCACCAGCCCGACCTGGGCCAATGTCATCGAGGGCCAGATCAATCTGAAGGACCGCTGGTCCGGGGACCTGGCCTTTACCGACCCGGCCTCGGGCAAGGCCTATGCGCTGGGCGACACGCCGGCGGTCCTGCTGGTGCGGCCACGCGGCTGGCATCTGGTGGAGCGGCACATCGAGGTCGATGGCGAGCCGGTTGCCGGCGGCCTGTTCGATTTCGCCCTGTATCTGACCCACAATGCCAAGGCGGCCCTGGCTCAGGGGTCGGGCCCGTACTTCTACTTCCCCAAGCTGGAATCGATGGAGGAGGCGGCCCTCTGGGACGATGCCTGCCGCATCGCCCAGGCCCGGCTGGGTCTGTCCGTGGGCACCATCAAGGCGACGGTCCTGATCGAGACCATCACCGCCGCCTTCGAGATGGACGAGATCCTGCACGCCCTGAAGGACCACATCGTCGGTCTGAACTGCGGCCGCTGGGACTATATTTTTTCGACCATCAAGCGGTTGGGTCTGAACCCGGCCTTCCTGACCCCGGATCGCGCACGGATGGTCATGGGGGAGGCCTTCCTCAGAGCCTATTCGAGAAAGCTGATCGCCACCTGCCACCGGCGCGGGGCCTTCGCCATGGGCGGCATGGCCGCCCAGATCCCGATCAAGAACGACGAAGCGGCCAATGCCGCCGCCTTCGCCAAGGTCCGGGCCGACAAGGAGCGCGAGGCCGGTGACGGCCATGACGGCACCTGGGTCGCCCATCCGGCCCTGGTGCCGGTGGCCATGGCGGTGTTCGACCGGATGATGCCGGGGCCGAACCAGCTGGATGTCATCGGTGACGGGGCCGATATCGATCAGGCCCAGATGCTGGAAATGCATACGGGCGACCGGACCGAAGCCGGCCTGCGCGAGAATGTGCGCGTCGGTATTCAGTATATCGAGGCCTGGCTGGGCGGGCGCGGGGCGGTGCCGCTCTACAATCTGATGGAGGATGCCGCGACCGCCGAGATCAGTCGCACCCAGGTCTGGCAGTGGCTCAGGCTCAAGGCCCGGCTGGACGACGGTCGCGTCGTCGACGAAGCCCTGGTTCAGGCCATCATCGAGGATGAGGTCACCCGGATGCCGACCGATTTGGAGCGTCTGGGCGATGCCGTGTCCCTGTTCGCGTCGCTTTGCTTCGCCCCGACCTGCGAGAGCTTCCTGACGCTGCCGGCCTATGAGGCCCTGGACGACTAGGCGGCCTTGGTCACGCCGGCGTCCGACCCGCCCTGCGTCAACTCCATGACGCTGTCGAGCAGGGCCTGGACGCTGACAGGCTTGGACAGGTGGCGATCGGCTCCGGCGCGCAGGGCAGCCTCGACATGCTCGGGCAGGGCATTGGCCGTCAGCATGATGATTGGCGTACGCGTCCGGCCCTCGGCCAGCTCCAGGTCGCGCAGGGCATGGGTCGCCGACAGGCCGTCCATCACCGGCATCTGCATATCCATCAGGACCAGATCGAACGGTCCGCTTTCGAAGGCCGCGAGCGCTTCGGCCCCATTCTCGACCGAGACCAGTTCGGCGTGGATGTGGGTCAAAATCAGCTCGATGACGCGGCGATTGGTGGCATGGTCATCGGCCAGTAGCACCTTCAGGGGACCGGCCTGCCCGGCCAGGTCGGTGATCGGCGAAGTCTCCTCGACCGGCGCTTCGGTCAGGTCCAGCGGCAGGGTCACGAGGAAGGTCGAACCGCCGCCGGGCTCGCTCTCACAGTCGATCTCGGCCGCCATCATTTCACAGAGCTGGCGGCTGATGGCCAGACCCAGGCCGGTGCCGCCGAAGCGACGGGTGATCGAGCCATCGGCCTGTTCGAAGCGGGTGAACAGCCGGTCTCGCGTCGCGGCGTCAAAACCGACACCCGTGTCCTCGATGGTGAAGCGGAACACCGCCTGGCCCCGGCGATCCGCAGCGCGCTTGACCGTCAGCCGCACAAAACCCGTCTCGGTGAATTTCACCGCATTTGAAACGAGGTTCGTCAGCACCTGTTTGATGCGGACGACATCGCCCGTCGCCCAGACCTGGGCGTCGTCGGCAATATCGACGAAGAACTGCAGACCCTTGTCGCGCGCCGGAGCCTGGTAAAGCTGACCGGCCTCGCGCACCGCCTGGGCCAGATCGAACGGGGCCTCGCTTAGCGTCAGGCGACCGGACTCGACCCGGGCAATGTCCAGAATGTCGCTCAGGAGTTGCTGCAGGGTCGTCCCGGAAGCCGAAATCAGCTTGAGCATATCGGCCTGTTCACGGCTGAGTGCCGTCTTGCCGAGGACTTCCGCCACGCCCAGGATCCCGTTCAGGGGCGTGCGAATTTCATGGCTCATATTGGCCAGGAACTCCGACTTGGCGCGATTGGCCTGTTCGGCGGCGTCACGGGCGCGCTCCAGGCCGGCGGCGGCAATCTTCATGGTGGTGACATCGACGATGGTCGACACCGTGCCGCCCAGGGAACTGCGACGGTCCTGGACCCGAAGCCAGCGGCCGTCAGACATCTCCTGTTCGAAAGCGTCCGAACCGCCATGACGGACTTGCAGCCGCTCAGCCAGCCAGTCGGCCTCGCGGCCCACGGCCTCGGAATAGACGCCACGATCCAGCTCCAGCCGCAGGATCTGCTCAAAGGTCATGCCGCGGACGAGCAAGGCCGCGACATCGGGACAGGTCCGCTGATACTGGGCGTTCCAGATCATCAGGCGGTCCTGTTCGTCGAAATAGGCCAGCCCGTCCGTCATCGCCTCGAGGGCTTCGGTCAGGCGCTCGCCCGCCGAAGCGCGATGCCAGCGGTCCAGGGCCGCGACCAGGAGCGAAGCTGAGATCACGACGCTGACCACGCCGGCAACCATGGCGGCGAGCAGGCCGGGGTTGATGGCGGCGACCTGATCCGCCTCGGCGGCGAGTGGCAAGATGGTGACGGCGGCCATGCCGGTGAAGTGCAGCGAACAGATGGCCAGAACCAGCAGGGCCATCGCTGCGATGGATCGCCGCCAGGTGCGGCTCTCACCCAGGACCAGAAAGGCCAGGGGCGCGAGTGTCCCGGCCATCAGAACAGACGCGCCGATGAGCACCGGATCCCAGATGATGACGCCGTTGGTCTGAACGGCGGCCATGCCGGAATAGTGGACAGCGGCGATGATGCCGCCGAGCGCCACGCCACTGGCGACTTCGCTGACCCTGCCCCGGCGCAGGTGAAGAATGGCAAAGGCCCCGATCGCCCCGCAGACTGCCACAAGCAGAGAGGCGATCGTGCCGAAGAGTTCGTAGGACGACCCCTGGTCGGGCCTGTAGCCCAGCATGGCGATGAAGTGGGTTGCCCAGACACTGGCCCCGGTCACGCCGCCGGAGAGGCCGAGCCAGGCCAGGCCGACCCCGCCCTCGCTGTCGCGCGCATGCACCAGCAGGCGCACGGCGGCGCCGACCCCGATCAGGCAGGCGACCGCCGCGAGCAGGACCAGACGAAGATCATGCTCGGTGGTCACGCAATTCAGGACGGTGATCATTCAAACCCCGGGGTTCTCAGCACAAACTGGCATGGCCGAATGAACAAACAGTGTTTGCGCAGGCGTTCTCTCGGCCGCGGACGCCCGCTATAGGGGGCCTCATGTCGCAAGCGCCGACCCCGCCGGTCCCCTCGAATCGCTGGAGCGCGGCTCTGTCGGCGTTTCGAGACTGGCCACGCGATCCGGCCCGTGTCGCCGGTGCGGCGGCGGCCGCGGCCTCGGGAGATCCCTACCGGGCGGCCCTGGAAGGTCTCCCGGACCCGGTCCTCATCGTCGACGGTGGCGCGGCCGAGGATCTTTCGGCGCGCCGCATCCTGTTTGCCAATGCGGCGGCGCGCGACCTGCTGAAGGCCTCGGGCCGGGGGGAGCCGCTGGTGGCGGCCCTGCGCGACCCGGCGGCGCTTGAGGCGGTCGATGGCGCGCTCTACGGCGGCGTCGCCCATGAAGCGGCCTATGAGCCGGCCGGGCCCCAGGAGCGGTTCTGGCGCATTTCCGCAAGTCCGCTGGCCGTTGAGGCCGGCTCTGCCCGCCAGGCCGTCGTTCGTTTCCGTGACGAAACCGATGCCCTGCGTATGGAACGGATGCGGGCCGACTTCCTCGCCAATGCCGGCCACGAGCTGAAAACACCTCTGGCGTCCCTGCAGGGCTTCATCGAGACGCTGAAGGGGCACGCCCGCGATGATGAGCGGGCGCGTGACCGGTTCCTCGACATCATGGCGGCCCAGACCGCCCGGATGAGCCGGATGATCGCCGATCTGCTGGCGTTGAGCCGGATCGAACTGGCCGAACACATCAGCCCGTCGGGGCGCGCCGATGTGGCCTTGGCCGCCGGCGACGTCATTGATGCCCTGGCCCCCCTGCTCACGGATCTGGATGCCCAGATCGACCTCAGCGTCCGGACCCGTCCGGCCCTGATAGTCGGCGATCGCGATCAGGTCATTCAGGTGATCCAGAACCTGACCGAAAACGCCGTGCGCTACTCGCCACCGGGTCGCCGCGTCGAACTGGTGGTCGAAGGGGGTCTGGGCCTGACCGAGGCCCAGGCACCGACCCGCCGGGAGACCTCCCGCCTGACCCTTCTGACGCCGGACCGGGAGGCGGACGCCCGCTATGTCGTGGTGCGCGTCATCGACCAGGGGCACGGCCTGGCGCGCGACCAGCTGCCGCGCCTGACCGAACGCTTCTATCGCGTCGAGGGCCAGAAGAGCGGCCAGAGCCCGGGAACCGGCCTGGGCCTGTCCATCGTCAAACACATCGTCAATCGCCACCGGGGCGGCATGATGGTCGAGAGCCAGCCGGACGTCGGGACCACCTTCACCGTCTATTTCCCGATGCCCGGTGGCAGCGCGACCTAGCCCCCCGGCGCGGGCGGCGTAGCAAAACTGTCATTGAACCGTCGCGCCGGGATGACCTGTTGCGGGCAAAGGCCCAGGCGTCATGACCGGCCTCATCCTGATTCTGCTCGCCGGATTCTCGGTGGCGATTTTCCTGCTGGCGCGCAACCGCCTCGTGCGGGCTGCGGCGACGGGGCCGGGGCGGCTGCACTCCCGGCCGAAGTATCATGCGGCACATGCGGCGATCTGGGCGGCGGTGCCGGCCCTGCTGGTGCTGTTCATCCTGGCGGTCGCCGGCCCACAGATCGTGACCACCATTACCTGGGCCGATCTGCCGAGCGAGGCCCCGACGATGGAGCCTTTCCGGTCGCAGTTCCAGTATGATGCCGAGGCCCTGGCGCGAGGGGGCACCGCCTCGGCGGTGACCTATTCCGAGGGTCAGCTTCAGGCCCTGAACGCCCATGCCGCCCGCATCGAGAGCCTCAGCGGCCGGATTCGCCTGGGCGGCCTGGCTGCCGTCGTCCTGGCAGCCGGCATCGGCGGGCTCTACGCCTGGAGCCGGGCGCGTCCCGACTTCCGCGCCCGCAATGCGGTCGAGGGCTGGATTGGGGGCCTGCTCCTGGCCTGTTCGGCGGTGGCGGTCCTGACGACCCTCGGCATCGTCATGTCGCTGTTGTGGGAATCGCTCCGGTTCTTCCAGACGGTGTCGCCCCTGGAGTTCCTGACGGGGACCCACTGGAGCCCCCAGATCGCCATTCGCGCCGATCAGGTCGGATCCTCGGGCGGCTTCGGGGCTGTGCCGCTGTTTGTCGGCACCTTCCTGATCATGATGATCGCCATGCTGACGGCCGCGCCGATCGGGCTGATGGCGGCGATCTATCTGGCGGAATATGCCTCGTCGCTCCAGCGGGCCTGGATCAAACCGATGCTGGAGGTGCTGGCTGGTATCCCAACCGTCGTCTATGGCTTCTTCGCGGCCCTGACGGTCGGACCGGCGTTCCGGTCGGCCTTCAACGGCCTGGGAGGCCTGCTGGTCGGCGGGCCGTTCAACGATCTGGGCCTCTACCTCATGGGAGTGCAGAACCAGATGGCCCTGGTCGCCGGCATCGTCATGGGGATCATGCTGATCCCGTTCGTGTCGTCGCTATCGGACGACATCATCAATGCGGTGCCGCAATCCCTTCGTGACGGCTCCTATGCCATGGGGGCGACCCGCTCGGAGACGATCAAGCGGGTGGTCCTGCCGGCCGCCCTGCCGGGCGTGGCCGGGGCCATGCTGCTGGCCGTCAGCCGCGCCATCGGTGAGACCATGATCGTGACCATGGCGGCCGGCCTTCAGGCCCGGATCACCGCCAACCCCCTGGAAAGCGTCACCACCGTGACGGTCCAGATCGTCACCCTTCTGACCGGCGACCAGGAGTTCGACAGCCCCAAGACCCTGTCGGCCTTTGGCCTGGGCCTGACCCTGTTTGTCGTGACCCTGGCGCTCAACGTCATCGCCCTGCGCATCGTGCAACACTATCGGGAACAGTATGACTGACCGGCCCGACATCCGCGCCGCCGTCGCCCGTCGGCTGCAGCAGCGCCATGCGGCAGAACGTCGGTTCCGCCTGTACGGCATGGTGGCCATCGGGGTCGCCATGGCCTTTCTGGCGTTGCTGCTCGGTCGTATCATCGAACAGGGCCATTCGGCCTTTGTGACGCATTCGATCACCCTCGACGTCCCCATCGACGCTGCGCGGATCGATCCGGCCTATCCGCAAGGGGCCAACTACGACCAGATGGTCGCCACGGCCCTGGCCGCCCGGCTGAATGCGGACATCCAGAACCCCGAAGTCGCCCGCGATCTGAGGGACCTGCTGAGCCCGGACATGGGCTTCCAGATCCTGTCCCGCGTGCGCGAGGACCCGTCGTTGATCGGTCAAACCGTCACCGTCGAGGCACCCGTGGGTGACAGCGCCGACCTGTTCTTCAAGGGCGAGATCGACCGCGCCACGCCCCAGGACCAACGGGTCCTGTCCGACCGCCAGATCGGCTGGCTTGACCAGATCGAGGCTCAGGGCCTGGTCCGCGCCCACTTCAACTGGGGGCTTTTCACCCGCTCGGATTCGACCCAGCCGGAAACCGCAGGCCTGTTGGGGGCCATCGTCGGCTCGGCCCTGATGCTGATGGTCACGGCCCTGTTGTCGATCCCGATTGGGGTCATGGCGGCGGTTTATCTGGAGGAGTTCGCGCCCAAGAACCGCCTGACCGAGACCATCGAGATCAACATCAACAATCTGGCAGCCGTGCCGTCGATCATCTACGGCCTTCTGGGCCTGGCCGTCTTCATCGGCTGGATGGGCCTGCCGCGCTCGTCGCCGCTGGTCGGGGGCATTGTCCTCAGCCTGATGGCCATGCCGACCGTCATCATCGCCACCCGCGCGTCGCTGAAGGCCGTGCCCCCGTCGATCCGAGACGCGGCCCTGGCGCTGGGGGCCTCGCGCACCCAGACCGTCTTCGCCCATGTGCTGCCGCTGGCCCTGCCGGGAGTGATGACCGGCGCGATCATCTCGATGGCCCATGCGCTCGGAGAGACCGCCCCCCTGCTGATGATCGGCATGGTCTCGTTCGTCCCGGGTGTGCCTGAGAGTATCGTCTCGGCCTCGAGTGCCCTGCCGACTCAGATCTTCATCTGGGAAAATGCAGCAGAAGCCGCTTTCCATGAACGCACCGCCGCCGCCATTCTGGTGTTGCTGGTCTTCATGGTGATCATGAACGCCGTCGCCATCGTTCTGAGGCGGCGGCTCGAACGGAGATGGTAGGTCCCATGGACGCGCCCACGATTGATACCCGCCCCAGCCTGGGCACGGCGGCCCGTTCCGCCGGCGGCGAGGCCGGCCCGGTCAAGATCCGCACCCGCGACGTCAGCGTCTTCTACGGTGACAAACAGGCGCTGAATTCGGTGTCTCTCGACATGGCGGATCGCGCCGTGACCGCCCTGATCGGCCCGTCGGGCTGTGGCAAATCGACCTTCCTGCGCTGCATCAACCGGATGAACGACACCATCCAGGGCGCGCGCGTCGACGGCGTGATCGAGCTGGACGGCGAAGACATCAATGTCCGCTCGGTTGATCCGGTGGCCCTGCGGGCCCGCGTCGGCATGGTGTTCCAGCGGCCCAATCCCTTCCCGAAGTCGATCTTCGAAAACGTGGCCTACGGCCCGCGCATCCACGGCCTGACAAGCTCCAGGTCGGAATTGCAGGATGTGGTCGAACAGGCCCTGCGGCGCGCCGGCCTGTGGAACGAGGTCGCGGACCGCCTGGAACAGTCCGGCTCCAGCCTGTCGGGCGGCCAGCAGCAGCGCCTGGTCATCGCCCGCGCCATCGCCGTCGATCCCGAGGTCATCCTGATGGACGAGCCCTGTTCGGCCCTGGATCCCATCGCGACGGCGCGGATCGAGGAACTGATCGACGAACTGCGGCAACAGTACTGTATCGTCATCGTCACCCATTCGATGGCCCAGGCGGCGCGTGTGTCGCAGCAGACCGCGTTTTTCCACATGGGCCAGATCGTCGAGATCGGGCGCACCGATGATCTGTTCACCAACCCGAAGGAACAGCGCACCCTCGACTACATCACCGGCCGGTTCGGCTAGGGAAGACGACGATGACGGACTCCACCAACCCGCACACCGTTCGCGCCTACGGCGATGAACTGAACCAGATCACCTCCGATGTTGCGCGCATGGGCGGCCTGGCCGAGGCCCAGATCGCCGACGCGATCGAGGCGTTGGCACGCCGTGACCAGGCCCTGGCCCAGGAGGTGATCGCCCGCGACGTCAAGCTCGATGAGCTGCAGCGCGAGATCGAGCGCAAGGCCATTCGTCTGATCGCCCTGCGCCAGCCGGTGGCGACGGATCTGCGTCGGACGGTGGCGGCGATGAAGATTGCGACCGATCTGGAGCGGACTGGCGACCTGGCGCGCTCGGTCGCCAAGCGCAGCCTCAGCCTGTCAGACAGTGAGCCCCTGACGCCCCTGACTCGTTCCATCGAGCGCATGGGCAAGCTGGTTGCCAAGCGCATGAAGGCGGTGCTGGACGCCTATACGGCGGCCGAGGTGGCCGGCGCCCTCGATGTCTGGGCGCACGACGACGACGTCGACGAACACTACAATGCCCTGTTCCGCGAGTTGCTGACCTATATGATGGCGGACCCTCGCACGATCACCTCCTGCGCCCATCTGCTGTTCATGGCCAAGAACCTGGAACGGATCGGTGACCACGCCACCAATATCGCCGAGATGATCCACTTCGAGGTGACGGGCGACGAGCTCGATGTGGTGCGCCCGCGTCAGAGTGCCAGCGACGCCGACCTGGCCCCCAAGGAGCCGACATGAGCACGCCTCATATTCTGGTCATTGAGGATGACGACGCCATCGCCACCCTGATCCAGTACAACCTCGAGAAAGAGGGCTATGACGTCGCCATCGCCGGCGACGGCGAGGAGGGCCTGGTTCAGGCCGACGAGCGGCTGCCCGACCTGATCGTACTGGACTGGATGCTGCCCAAGGTGTCGGGCATCGAGGTCTGTCGGCGCCTGCGAGGCCGCCCGGAGAGCCGCAATGTCCCGATCATCCTGCTGACGGCGCGCGGCGAGGAAAGCGACCGGGTGCGCGGGCTCGATGTCGGGGCCGATGACTATCTGACCAAGCCGTTCTCGGTGCCCGAGCTCAATGCCCGGATCCGGGCGGTGCTGCGGCGGATCCGTCCGGGCCTGGCCGACGACCGGCTGAACCACGGCGACATCGTCGTGGATCGCGTCTCCCACCGGGTCAAGCGCGCCGGGCGGGAGGTGCATCTGGGCCCGACCGAATATCGCCTGCTCGACCACCTGATCCAGCACCCCGGACGGGTCTTCAGCCGCGAGCAACTGCTGGATGCCGTCTGGGGATCGGATGTCTATGTCGAGGCCCGAACCGTCGACGTTCATGTCGGTCGGTTACGCAAGGCCCTGATGCAGGATGTCGATATCGACCCCATCCGCACGGTGCGATCGGCCGGCTATTCGCTGGATCTGGAAGGCTAGGATCGCTCGCCGGCAGCGTTTCAGCAGGTCTGCACCCAGCCTCGGACCAGCGGTGTCCAGCTGAACGTGCCTGGTCCTAGGCCAGCAGCACCTTTTCCACCAGGCGCGGGCGCAGATAGTAGCCGCGGCGGAACGTGGTGGCATCCGGCAGGAAGGCCCCGATCGGGGACTGATAGGCGTAGCTGACCTCGGAATAGATGATGCTCTGGCCGTTGGCGGCCAGGCCCGTCGGCAAGTCCACCGTCGAGGCAACCGTCCGCGGGGCCATGCCGACCCCTCGGCTCCAGTCCACGCGGGCAACGCCGCGAGAATCGACGGTCACGCTCGACAGGCGCTGATCCAGCTCGGCGACCGGATAGGGCTGCATGATGATCTGGCCGGCCGCGAAGATGTTGCTGAGTTCGGCGGCGGTGATGACATCGTCCTGGGCGGCCAGGTCCGCCACGGTGGCGGCCACATGGCCGGTGCGCTTCTGGGCCATGAAGGCCTGGGCCATCTCGGACATGCCGAAATAGAAGGCGATCAGCAGCGGCGCGATCAGGGCGAATTCCAGCGCCGAGACGCCCCGCTGGTCGCGGCGCAGGGCCGCAAGGGAGAATTCGAACCGCATCATTCGTAAGGCTCGCTACGGAAGGTGGTGGCGGTTGAGACGACGGTGCTGCCATCGGCCATCTGAACCAGTCCCTGGGTGATCATCGGGGCGAACAGGGGGGTCCGCCACCAGGTCCGCACCAGCACGATCTCCTGGGCGTTGCCCGGTTGAAACACCAGATCATCCTCTTCGAACTCGCCGTCCAGAATCGGGCTGGGGGGGGCATCGTCGGCGAAGCTGGGCACCACCCGGACATCGACCGTCAGCGATGTGTCGCACCCTGCGGCGAAGACGCTCATGCGCGCGCACACCTCGTCACGAAAGGCATCGACGTCGCCGCCCGACATCTGGATCTCGCCGGTTCGGACCATCCGACCGGCGTCCATGGTTGCGTCCTCCAGCACCGACGCCACGGTGTAGATCCGGCCGATCTCGAAGATCGAGAACAGCATGAAGAGGAACGGGGTGATCACCAGGGCGAACTCGACCGCCGTCGCGCCCCCGGACTCGCGACCGAGTCGGCGCAGGAAGGCGAGAGGACGAAGGGCGCGCATGGCTCGTTCCTCAGGGCATGGTGACCGGGGCCACGCTCGGCACCGAGGCGTCGCGCGAACTCGGCGAGCAGGTCGCGCCGCAGGCCATGTGCGTCACCGAGGACCCGCGCCAGACGCGAACCTGGCCCGATGAGGGGGCGCTGACGACGACCTGGCCCTGGTAGATGGTCCGGCCCAGGCCGTCGAGGACGGCAATCTCGGTCACGCCGGCAGCGCGGCCGCTGACGTAGAGCGTCTGGGCGTCGACGACGGTGACGTCCGCAATCTGCGGATTGCCGACGATGACCGACGATGCCGAGCCGGTCAGGTTCAGCCGGGCGATGTGATCGACCTCGACGCTCAGGCCACGGCTCTGGGCCAGGGCCGGGGAGGCCGTGCCGAGGGCGGTCAGGGCGAGAAGGGCGATTGCGGTGCGGCGCATGACCGACTCCATTTGAATCTTCGCGCGGATAGCGCCCGCGCAAGATGTCGCCGAATTCTCAAGATTTCGTTTCCGCGCCGCCCGACCGGCGCTCCGACAAGGCGTTATTTCGATTTACTTTTAGGTAAGTTAATCATTGTTCATAGTAAACATTCGTTCACCACGAAATAATCGAATATTCGAATCTCGATTTACTTGGTTTTAAGCAGCCTCGCGCATTCTGCTCATGTGATCAGGGGCGGCGGGCAACCGACCTAACCCTGACCAAGTGTCATAATCGGTTGCTCATCAATCCAAGGAGAAAAACTATGTCGAAGTTCATCAAGCAGTTTCTGAATGACGAGTCGGGCGCCACGGCCATCGAGTACGGCCTGATCGCCGCCCTGATTTCCGTCGCGATCATCACCGCCGTCACCCTGCTCGGCACCAACCTGTCGAACACCTTCGACTCGATCGCCCAGACCCTGGGTGGTACGGCGTCCTAATCCTGGTCAACGACCAAGGATCAAGGGAGGGCCCCGGCGGAAACGCCGGGGCCCTTTCTCGTTGGGGACCCGGTTGCCGGTATCCGTCCGGCGGGTGACGGAAACTTTACGCCGAGCGCCGACACTGGCCGCCTAGAAGAAGGACGATTTCGTGGACCTTGCCCTGATAGTTCTGCTCAGCGTTCTGCCGATCCTGGTGATCGCCGCCGGCCTGAACGACCTGACGACCATGACGATCCCGAACTGGATCTCTCTGGCCCTGATGATCGGGTTCGTGCCGGCGGCGTTTGCGGTCGGCCTGCCGCTGGGTCTGATCGCCCTTCATTTCGGGGTCGCCCTGGCGGCCCTCTTCGTGGGAGCCGGCCTCTTTGCCATGCGCCTGCTGGGCGGCGGCGATGCCAAGCTGATGGCGGCGGTCTGCCTGTGGCTGGGAACCGGCGGGGCGCTGGCCTTTGTCCTGATGACGGCGGTGGCCGGGGGTCTGTTCTGTCTGGGTCTGCTGATGGTGCGCGCGACGCCCGGCATCGCCGGCCTCGGCGGGCCGGCGTGGATGGGACGGCTGCTTCAGCCCAAGGGCGACATTCCCTACGGCATTGCCATCGCGGCCGGGGCTCTGGCGGCCTTCCCGTCCAGCGACATCGTTCGCACCTTTGTGGGCGGATAGGCGGAGCGGCGTAAGCCACCGTTAACCCATCAGCCTCACCTTGGTCAGAACAACCCGGAGTTCAGGCGCAGAATGCCGCCACTCCGCAGGGGATCTGACCGATGAAACCAGCACGAATCGCCGTTATTGCGGTTGCCGCCGTCTCTGCCGTGGGACTGGCCCTGGTGGTGCGCGCGATGGGCTCGGGCAGCGGCGAGGCCGTTCAGCCCGTGGCGGCGGCCGAGGCCCCCGCCGTCGTGATGACGCAGATCCTGGTGGCGTCCCAGGACCTCGAGATCGGGACGCGAATCGAGAACAGTCACATGGAATGGCGCGGCTTCCCGGCCGAAGCCGTCAATGCGGCCTGGATCGTCGAGGGGGCGGGTTCCATCCCGACGCCGAGCCGGGCGACGCCTGACGCAGAAGGTGAAGCCGACGCCGCTGGGGCCGAAGGCGGCGAGGCCGCGACGGCCCAGGTCCAGCGCGCGGCTGAACGCATCACCGGCGGCGGCGTCCGCGAACAGGTGGTCGGCGCGGTCGTGCGCGAGCGCATCCTGGCCGGCGAGCCGATCGTGGCCTCCAAGCTGGTCCGGGCCGGACAGAGCGGCTTCCTGGCGGTGGTGCTCGAACCGGGCAGGCGGGCCATGTCGGTGCCGCTGTCGCAGGAGCACGGGGCCGGCGGTTTCATCCTCCCCGGCGACCGGGTCGACGTCATCATGAGCCGACGCGCCGAACAGGCCATCGACGGCCGTGACGGCTTCATCACCGCCACCGTCCTGATCAACATCAAGGTCCTGGCCATCGGCGAGACGACCGAGGCGGGTGACAGCCAGAACGTCACCGGGGCCCATGCCACCCTCGAGGTCAGTCCTCGCGACGCCGAGGTTCTTGCGCTCGCCCAGACCCAGGGAGAACTCTACCTGGTTCTGCGTTCCTATGCCGACGCCCAGCAGCCTTCCGGCGCGGCGGCCTCCACCCAAACACGCGCCGACAACAGCGAATCCCGGGCTGTCCGGGTCTTCCGCAACGGCGCCGTCACCGAGGTACCCGTGGGATGACCGCGAACACGTCTCCTCTCTCGCGTCTGCTGGCAGCGGCGGCCCTGATTCTGGGCCTTGCCGCCTTGCCGCATCCGGCCCAGGCCCAACAGGTCGTGCGCGTGGGCGTCGGATCCGATGCCAGTCAGTCCATGAGCCTGCCGCGCGGCCAGTCCGCTGTCATCGAACTGCCCGTCGATGTGCGCGATGTCATGGTGTCCAACCCGGCGGTGGCCGACGCGGTGCTGCAGTCGCCGCGCCGCATTGTCCTGATGGGCCTGGCCCCGGGGGCCACGGACGCCCTGTTCTTCGACGCCGCCGGCCGCCAGATCCTCAGCCTCAATGTCCGCGTCGGGGCACCGGTCGGCGTGCTGCAGGATACGATCCGGCGGATCGCTCCCGCCGCCAATGTCACGGCCGAGGCCGTCAACGGCGCGGTCATCCTGACGGGTTCTGTCGAGAGCGCCGGCGAGTCCGAGCGCATCGAGCGGGTCGCCGCCACCTTTGTCGAGCGGCCTGAACAGGTACTCAACATGATGACGATCGCCGGTTCGGACCAGGTGATGGTTCATGTCCGCGTCGTCGAGATGCAGCGCAATCTCATCGAACAGCTGGGGGTGTCGCTGAACGGTGCCATCAACAATGGCACCGACCCCAACTGGGACCTGTCCAACACGCCGGGCTTCGGCGTCAACGCCGGCCAGACGGGCGGCGGATCCTTTACCTTCAACTCGCCGGCGGCGCTCGGTGGCAACGGCCTGTCGGCGACCCTGCGGGCCTTCGAGCGGGCCGGCGTGGTTCGGATCCTGTCCGAGCCCCATGTCACCTCGGTGTCGGGCGAGGAGGCGGACTTCCTGGCCGGCGGCGAATTCCCGGTGCCGTCCGGCGTCGATAACAACGGCCGCGTCATCATCGAATACAGGCCCTATGGTGTCGGGCTGACGGTGACGCCGGTGGTTCTGTCCGGCGGCCGCATTTCGCTGCGGATCTCGGCCGAGGTCTCGGACCTTTCCACCACCGGCTCCTTCTCGCTGGGGGCCGGCGACGGCAACACCCTGGTGATCCCGGCCCTGACCGTGCGGCGCGTCTCCAACACCGTCGAGATCCCGTCGGGCCAGAGCCTGATGATCGGCGGCCTGATGCAGTCCGTCACTCGCGAGAGCATCGATGCCCTGCCAGGCATGACGGAGCTGCCGGTGCTGGGGGCTCTGTTCCGCTCGCGCGACTATCTCCAGGGCGAGACGGAACTGGTGATCATCGTCACGCCGTATCTGGTCAATCCGACAAACCCCAGCCGTCTGCAGACCCCGGCCGACGGTTTCCAGATCGCTTCGGACGCCGAGTCCATTCTGATGGGTCGCCTGAATCGCGCCTACCGCCCCGACCAGGCCGCACCGGCCTCCGGCCAGTGGCAGGGCCCGGTCGGCTATGTGATCGAATAGGAGCCGTTGATGAAGATCTCTCCTGTCATCGTCCTTCTGGCCGTCGGATCGACCGTCCTGGCCGGGTGCGGAACGCCGGCGTCGGGTCTCGGGCCGGAACCTCTGACGCCGCTGTCGCGCTGGCAGCTGCGGGTCGAACCCCAGATGGATCAGATCGCCCTGGCGGTCCATGACAACGGCCTGTCCGCGGCCCAGCGGACCGCCCTGGCCGGCCTGGCGTTGCGGGCGCGACAGGACCAAACCGCGGAAATCGTGGTCGAGGCTCCCTCCGGGGAAGATCCCGCTGCGCTGCAGATGGCCTGGGCAGCGGCCGAGGCGCTGCGTCCTTCCGGAACGCCGGTTCGCATCTCCGCCTATGCCGCGCCCGATCCGCGCGCGCCGATCGTCGTCGGCTATGCCCGGCTCCAGGCCGTCACCTACGATTGCTCGCGACA
Organism: Pseudomonadota bacterium; assembly: GCA_963205025.1. Lineage (GTDB taxonomy): Bacteria > Pseudomonadota > Alphaproteobacteria > Caulobacterales > Caulobacteraceae > Brevundimonas. Next base: position 16,069 of record CAUJHO010000039.1, read on the forward strand.
GTGGGGGTCCCTGACCCGTCATGCCGACAATGGTCCGGCCCAGGGCCTGGGTTGCGCCACCATCTCGAACATGGCCGCCCAGATCGCCGATCCGCGCGACATCCTGGGTCAGCGCCCGATGGCGCCGTCCGACGCCTCACGGCGCACGGTGGTGATCCAGCACTACCGTCAGGGCCAACCCACGGCCACCCAGTCCACGGACAGCGGCCCCCAGCTTTCGGATGCCATCAGCTGATGCCCGCCAGACCCCGAGCCCGATCATGAATCCTGCCCGCAACCCGGATTTTGGCGACCCCGCCTTCGAGGACGATTTTGACCTCGATCCCGTCTCCGGTGCCACGGCCCTGACGGCCGGCCCGCGCGATCCGTTCGCCGACCTCGCGGCCGCGTCTGCGCCCGGGCCGCGCGGCGAAGAGCCCCTGCGTTTCGTTCCGACCAATACCGAGGCCCTGCCGCCGGCCGGCCAGCGCGCGGCGGCTCCGGTGCCGTCGTCCGGCCCTCCGATGGTGCGATCCGACAGTGTTCAGGCCGCCGGCTTCAATCCGGTCGGCGACCTCGTGGCCCAGGCCGACGCGGCCCTGAGTACGGTTCAGGTCCCGCGAATCACCATCCACATCTTCGGCGAGCGGGCCGAAAGCCTGGCGGCGGCCGAGCGCGCCGGTCAGGACCGCCGCATGGCGCGCGCCACGACCCAGATCCGAGTCGGCGGGCTGGCAGCGGCCATCGAGACCTATCAGTCTGAACCGACGCCGGCGCTCGTCGTGGTCGAATGCGACCTCATGGGGACCGCCCTGCTCAATGGCCTGGATCAACTGGCCGAGGTCTGCGACGCCGGTACCAAGGTCATCGTCATCGGCGTCACCAACGACATCATGCTGTATCGCGAGCTGATCCGTCGCGGCGTCAGCGAATATCTGGTCGGGCCGATCCAGCCGCTGCAGCTGATCACCACCATCGGTGCCCTCTTCTCGGACCCGGCGCGACCGTTCGTGGGGCGCTCCATCGCCTTCGTCGGCGCCCGGGGCGGGGCCGGTGCCTCGACGGTGGCGCACAACACCGCCTATGCCCTGGCCGAGCGGGTCGGTTCCAATACGGTGATCGTCGACTATGACCTGCCGTTCGGAACGGCGGGTCTGGACTTCAATCAGGATCCGCTCAGCGGCGTCGCCGACGCCCTGGAACAGCCCGAACGCCTGGACGCGACCCTGCTGGATCGTCTGACCGCGCGCTGCACCGATCGCCTCAGCCTGTTTGCCGCCCCGGCCACGCTCGATGCCGACTGGGACCTGTCACATGAGGCCTTCGAAGAGGTCACCCAGAAGATCCGCTCGACCGCCCCCTTCATCGTTCTGGATCTGCCGCACAGCTGGTCCCGGTGGATGCGCCAGACGCTGATCACCGCCGACGAGGTGGTGATCGTCGCCGCGCCGGATCTGGCGTCGCTTCGCAATGCCAAGAACATCATCGACCTGGTCAAACAGGCCCGACCCAATGACGCACCGCCGCGGCTGGTCCTGAACCAGATCGGCCTGCCCGGTCGCCCCGAAATCCCGGTGAAGGACTTTTCGGCGGCGCTCGGCATCCATCCGTCGATGCTGATTCCGTTTGACGCCAAGACCTTCGGCGAGGCCGCCAACAACGGCCAGATGATCGTCGAGTCCGGGGCCAAGTCCAAGGCCGCCGAGGCCTTCCTCGGCCTGGCCCAGATTGTCTCGCAGCGCGAGATCGCGGCCCTGCCGGCCCCCGGCAAGAAGGCCGGCGGTCTGTTCTCCAACCTGTTCAAGAAGAAGGGCTAGACCCCGCGGTGTTTGGCAAGCGCTCAGCCACAGGCCCCGGAGCTTCGCAGGCGGCGGCTGCCGTCGAGGCCGCGCGTCGGCCCGATCCAGCGCCCCAGGGCGGGGCGGACCCGTCGCGGACCGATGACGCCCTGGAAGCAGGTGCCGCTGTCGATACGGAACGGCTGGATGCCCTGGCGGGCAAATCTGCCGGCGAGTCCATGCGCAAGTCACAGCCGGCGGCCGCGCCGCGCGCGACCAAGGGCTTCGAGCAGCTCAAGAAGGCCCAGCCGGTCACCGAGATCGTCCGTGAGCAGTCGGACTATTACCACGCGACCAAGACGACGATCCTCAACGCCCTGCTGAACACCATCGACCTGTCTCAGCTGGCCCAGCTCGATCCCAAGGCCGCGGCCGAAGAGATCCGCGACATCGTCGCCGAACTGGTGGCGATCAAGAATGTCTCCATGTCGGTGGCCGAGCAGGAGCACCTGGTCCAGGACATCGTCAATGACGTGCTGGGCTATGGCCCGCTGGAGCCGCTGCTGGCGCGCGACGACATCGCCGACATCATGGTCAATGGGGCCAATCGGGTCTTCATCGAAGTCGGCGGCAAGGTTCAACTGACCAATGTCCGCTTCCGCGACAACACCCAGCTGATGAACATCTGTCAGCGCATCGTCTCCCAGGTCGGACGGCGCGTCGACGAGAGCTCTCCGATCTGCGACGCCCGTCTTCCTGACGGCTCGCGCGTTAACGTAATCGCGCCGCCGCTGGCCATCGACGGCCCGACGCTGACGATCCGGAAGTTTAAGAAAGAGAAGCTGACCATGCGCAATCTGGTGGAGTTCGCCTCCATCAGCCCTGAGGGGGCGCGTGTGCTGGGCGTCATCGGAGCCTGTCGCTGCAACACGGTCATCTCCGGCGGGACCGGTTCGGGCAAGACGACGCTGCTGAACACCCTGACGGCCTTCATCGACCCGACCGAGCGGGTCATCACCTGTGAGGACGCGGCCGAACTGCAGCTGCAACAGCCGCATGTGGTCCGCCTGGAAACCCGGCCGCCGAACCTGGAAGGCCAGGGCCAGATCACCATGCGTGATCTGGTCAAGAACTGTCTGCGGATGCGCCCCGAGCGGATCATCGTCGGCGAGGTGCGCGGGCCCGAGGCCTTCGACCTGCTGCAGGCCATGAACACCGGCCACGACGGGTCCATGGGTACCCTGCACGCCAACAGTCCGCGCGAAGCCATCAGCCGGATGGAATCCATGATCACCATGGGCGGCTATGGCCTGCCGTCCAAGACCATCCGTGAAATGATCGTCGGCTCGGTCGACATCATCGTTCAGGCGGCGCGCCTGCGCGACGGCACGCGCCGCATCACCCACATCACCGAGGTCGTCGGGCTGGAGGGCGAGGTCATCGTCACCCAGGACCTGTTCGTCTATGAAATCACCGGTGAGGACGACAACGGCAAGGTGCTCGGCCGCCACCGTTCGACCGGCATCGCGCGGCCGCGCTTCTGGGACCGTGCCCGCTACTACGGGCTGGAACGGGAACTGGCCGAGGCCCTGGACGCGGCGGAGTAGCGGCCATGCTGATGATCCTGGCCGCAGTTCTCGGCTTCGTCACCATCACCAGCCTCGGGTTCGCCTTCGTCGGGGGTGAAGATTCCTCTACGCGCGCGGTCAAACGCGCCCAGCTTCTGGGCGAGAGATCTCCGAAGTCAGGTGCCAAGCGGGCGACCGGTCCGCTGACGCCCGATCAGCGCCGCAAGCAGATCATGCTCCAGCTCAAGGAGGAGGATCGCAAGGAACGCAAGGCGCGCGTGACCATGGAGGCCAAGCTGCGCCAGGCCGGCGTCGGCATGAAGGTCCAGGTCTTCTGGATGATCTCGGCGGGCCTGGCCGTCTTCGCCCTGCTGTTCGGACTGTTGCTCAGGATGCCGTGGTTCATCCTGCCGGCCCTGCCGATCCTCTTCGGCCTGGGGATTCCGCGCTGGTTCGTCGGCACCCTGGCCAAGCGCCGCATCAAGAAGTTCACCTCCGAGTTCGCCGACGCCATCGACATCATCGTTCGCGGCATCAAGTCGGGTCTGCCGGTGCATGACTGTCTGAAGGTCATCGCCAAGGAAATGAGCGCGCCGATCGGACCGGAGTTCCAGCGCCTCGTCGAAGCCATGGGCATGGGCATGTCGCTCGATCAGGCCCTGGAGAAGATGTACGCCCGGATGCCGACGCCGGAACTTCGGTTCCTGACGATCGTCGTCTCGATCCAGGCCAAGACGGGCGGCAACCTGGCTGAGGCCTTGAACAATCTGTCCGTCGTCCTGCGCTCGCGCAAGCTGATGGCCGAGAAGATCAAGGCCCTGTCGTCGGAGGCCACGGCCTCGGCGGCCATCATCGGCTGTCTGCCGCCCGGCGTCATGGTGATGGTGACGGTGACGACGCCCACCTACATGATGCTCATGTTCACCGACATTCGCGGCCAGCTGATGCTGCTGGGCGCGGGCCTGTGGATGGGGGCGGGCATCTTCATGATGCGCAAGATGATCAACTTCAAGTTCTAGAGGGACAGCCATGGAAGCCCTCGTTGACCCCCGCAATCTCCTGACCGCCCTGGTCGCTATCCTGACCTTTGCGACGCTGTTCACCCTGCTCGGATCCTTCGTGGGCGGGGCCAAGCTTGAGGACAGGATGAAGTCGGTCGCCGACCGCAAGGAAGAGCTGCGCCGTCGGTCGCGCCAGAACATCGCCCAGCAATCCGCGAGCACCCTTCGCCAGGAAGACGGGGGCTTCAAGAAGCGGGTCGTCGAGCGGCTGAACCTGTCCAAGCTGCTGGAAGATCCCAAGGTCGTCGACAGCCTCGCCCAGGCGGGCTTTCGTGGGCCACGGCCCCTGACGACCTTCTATTTCTTCCGCTTCACCATGCCGTTTGTGATGGCGGCCCTGGTGGCCTTCTACCTGTTCGTGGTCAATGACTTCGGCCTGCCCGGCATGGTGCGGGTGGCGGCGGTGGTGTTCGGCCTGGCGGCCGGCTTCTATCTGCCGAACCTCTATATCTCCAACCGGGCCCAGAAGCGCCGTCAGTCGATCGTTCAGGCGTTCCCCGACTCGCTGGACCTGCTGCTGATCTGCGTGGAATCCGGCATGTCGATCGAGGCGGCCATCACCAAGGTCGGTGCCGAAATCGGCGGCCAGTCGATCGACCTGGCCGAGGAATACACGCTGCTGTCGGCGGAACTGTCCTACCTGCCCGAGCGCCGTCAAGCCTATGAGGGCTTTGCCAGGCGGACCAATCACCCCGGCATCAAGTCGGTCGCCACCGCCATGATCCAGGCCGAGAAATACGGCACGCCGCTGGGCCAGGCCCTGCGCGTCATGGCCAAGGAAAACCGCGAGATGCGTCTGGCTGCCGCCGAGAAGAAGGCCGCGGCCCTGCCGGCCAAGCTGACCGTGCCGATGATCGTCTTCTTCCTGCCGGTTCTGTTCGTCGTGATCCTGGGTCCGGCGATCATCAAGATCCAGGATATGAACGCGGGCTAGGGGTTAGGTTCTAGGTTCTAGGGATTAGACTCTAGGTTTTGGGGATTGCTGGAAATAGGTGCATTTCGCGACCGTCCGCTTCCAGGCTCGTAGAACTCGAACCCCAGAACCTAGACCCTAAAACCTAATCCCTGCCCTCGCCTCTTTCCCTACGGTCAAAGCGGCGCTAGAGGGCGCCATGGCCCCGACCTCACCGCCGTTCGATTCCCTCGACACGATCAAGTACCGCGATGAACGAGAGGCTGTGCGCGATCTGCTCGCCACCCCGCCCCTGAACGGTGAGATCCGCACGCGGGTTCTGGACGAGGCCGTCGAACTGGTTCGTGGGGCCCGCCGCTCCAATGACCGCCAGGGCGTGGTCGAGAGTTTCCTGCAGGAGTTCTCGCTGGGCACGCGCGAGGGCCTGGCCCTGATGTGCCTGGCCGAAGCTCTGTTGCGGACGCCCGACGAAGACACCCGTGACCGCCTGATCGCCGAGAAGATCGGGTCGGCTGACTGGGCCAGCCACCTGGGCCAGTCCGAGAGCCTGTTCGTCAATGCCTCGACCTGGGGCCTGATGCTGACCGGCCATCTGGTCGAGGTCGATGAGGAGGCGCGCAGCAATCTGCCGGCCTTCCTGCGCCGCATCGCCGGCCGCCTGGGCGAGCCCGTCATCCGCCAGGCCGTGGCCGCGGCGGTCAAGATCATGGGCGAGCAGTTCGTGCTGGGTCGGACGATTGAAGCGGCCATGGCCCGGGCCCGTCGCGACCACTATCTGTGCTCGTTCGACATGCTGGGGGAGGGGGCCCGCACCGCAGCCGACGCCGAACGCTACGAGAAGCTCTACGCCCAGGCCATCGAGGCCGTCGGCAAGAACAAGATCAAGATGGGCCATACCGGAGGGCCGGAAACCGGCCACGGGGTTTCGGTCAAGCTGTCGGCCCTGTCGCCGCGCTATGAGGCGACGCAGCAAGAGCGTGTCTGGGAGGAGCTCTACCCCCGCATTCTGCGCCTGGCCGAGATCGCCGCACGGCATGACCTGAACTTTACCATCGACGCCGAAGAGGCCGACCGCCTGGTGCTGTCGCTGAAGCTGCTCGACCGGCTGGCGGGTGAGGAATCTCTGGGGGACTGGACGGGCCTGGGCCTGGCTATCCAGGCCTATCAGAAGCGCTGCCCCGAGGTCATCGATCTGGTTCACCGCATCGCCCGCGAGCGGGGCCGGCGGCTGATGTGCCGCCTGGTCAAGGGGGCCTACTGGGATACCGAGATCAAGCGCGCCCAGGTTATGGGTCGCCCCGACTATCCGGTCTTCACCACCAAGGCCGCGACCGACGTCAACTATCTGCATTGTGCGCGCAAGCTGATTGCGGCCGCGCCGGACCTCTACGCCCAGTTCGCCACCCATAATGCCCACTCGCTGGCCGCCGTGCACGAGATGGCCAAACAGGCCGGGGTCAAGATCGAATACCAGCGCCTGCACGGCATGGGTGAGGCCCTCTATGACGCCGCCGAAAAGCGCTTCGGTGAGCCGATCACGGTGCGGACCTATGCGCCGGTCGGCGGCCATGAGGACCTGTTGCCCTATCTGGTGCGCCGCCTGCTCGAGAACGGCGCCAACTCCTCCTTCGTTCACGCCCTGCTCGACGAGCGGGTCCCCGCCGAGGCGGTCGCAGCCGATCCCCTGGATCAGCTCGAGGCCGAACCCGGTCCCCATCCCCGTATTCAAAGGCCCATCGACATGTACGGCGACCGTCAGAACTCGCTTGGCCGCGACTATTCGCGCGCCGAAGACCGCGAGCTTCATACCCTGGCCCTCGACCGGCTGGATCGCGAGCGCTTCAGCTCCGGCCCGATCGTCGGCGGGGCGCTGATGGCCGGTCAGAACGTGCAGGAGGTGACCAGTCCTTCGGATCGTCTGCGCGTGCTGGGCCAGGTGTCGGAGATCACCGAAAAGGAGATCGACCGCGCCATCGACAAGGCTGCGACGGCGCAGCTTGCCTGGGACCGTCTTGGCGGTGCCGGTCGCGCCCCGGTCCTGCGGGCCATGGGCGATGCGCTGGAAGCCGACATGGATCGGCTGGTCGCCCTGCTCAGCCGCGAGGCCGGCAAGACGCTGAATGATGCGGTTGCCGAGGTGCGCGAGGCGGCCGACTTCTGTCGCTACTACGCCATGCTGGCCGAGCGTCAGTTCGGCGGGCGCGAAACCCTGAAAGGTCCCGCCGGCGAGACCAATGAACTGGTCCTGCACGGACGCGGCGTCTTTGCCTGTATCTCGCCCTGGAACTTCCCGCTGGCCATCTTCACCGGCCAGATCGCCGCCGCCCTGGCCGCGGGCAACGCCGTCATTGCCAAGCCGGCCGAACAGACGCCCCTGATCGCCGCTGAGGCGGTGATGTTGTTCGTCAAGGCGGGTCTGGATCGCTATCTCATCGCCCTGGCCCCGGGGGCCGGCGCGCGCGTCGGCGCGGCCCTGGTCAGCCATCCGGGCATCGACGGCGTGGCCTTTACCGGTGGCACCGACACCGCCTGGACCATCAACCGCGCCATTGCCGCGCGGCCGGGTGCCATCATCCCCTTCATCGCCGAGACGGGCGGGCTGAACGGCATGTTCGTCGATACGACGGCCCTGCGCGAACAGGTGCTGGACGATGTCGTCCTGTCGGCCTTCGGCTCGGCCGGCCAGCGGTGCTCGGCCCTGCGCATCCTGTTCGTGCCCAAGGATTCCGCCGAGAGCATCATCGAAGGCCTGAAAGGCGCCCTGGCCGCCCAGGTCATCGCCGACCCGTCCGATCCCTCGACCGACATCGGGCCGGTGATCGACACCGAGGCCCGTGAGCTGCTGGAGGCCCACGTCGCCCGGCTCGAAAAGGAAGCGAAGATCATCGCTCGGGCGGACATTTCGGGCCTGGAAGGTGCCGGCGACTTCTTCGCCCCGACCATCGCCGAGATCCCGTCGCCCGACTTCCTGGAAAAGGAGGTCTTCGGCCCGATCCTGCACGTCTATCGCTATGACCCGGACAAGCTGAAGCCGGTGGCCGAAAAGCTGGCGGCGCGGGGCTTCGGACTGACGCTGGGGGTGCATTCGCGCATCAAGGCCTTTGCCGAAGAGGTGATGCGCCTGGTCCCGGCGGGCAATGTCTATATCAACCGCTCGATCACCGGTGCGGTCGTGGGCGTCCAGCCCTTCGGCGGCGAGGGCCTGTCGGGCACCGGACCCAAGGCCGGCGGCCCCAACAGCCTGATCCGCTTTGCCGCGGAGAAGGCCATCACCGACAATATCGCAGCCCAGGGCGGCGACCCGGCGCTGTTGAATTTGTAAGGCGGCTGTCCCGTCTCCCCTCGACTTTTGTCATCCCGGCTCTTCGCTTCGCTACGGCCGGGATGACAAATTGGGGGGAAATGGGGGAAGGGCCTGCTCAATGCTCGCATTTCTTCGAAGAAAGCCTTCCAAACTCAGTCACATCCCGATTTCTGATCGCAAGATGTCCCCCGGCCCTCGCCTAACTCCCATACTCCCCCTCGTCCCCATGCCGGGGGAGGGCGCGAGGCCAGCGACCTTGTCGGTGTGAGGATGCGGATGAGCGGGATCAAGCGGCGGGGAGGAGTACCTGTCGGGTCCAGCGCCCCGTCTCGTTGGGACGGAGCTGCCCGTCCGGGGCCAGAACAGCTGCGTAGTCTCCAATAGAGGCGCCGAGCAGGGGCTCCGGGAAAACACCTGCGGCGGAGTGTCCCTTCAGGTCGAAACGAAAAGACTAAAACCACGGTCCCCGGACCCGAAGTCCGGCGCTCCGCTGCCCTCCCCACCTTCGCGATGAAACCCGCGAG
>CAUJHO010000040.1 GCA_963205025.1 Pseudomonadota bacterium
GACAGGAAATGCGTCGGCTCTTCAGCGAGTTCCAACGCGCGACGCGCACCGCGGTCACCCCGCTCGGCCCGGCTCTGGAGCTTGGATTTGCGCGACGAGACGACAGCCATCTCGGTCATGGCGAACAGGCCGTTGAGCACCACCAGGAGCAGAACGACGACGATGGCGAAGGCTAGCATCTAAGGGGGAGGACCCGACGCGGCCTCGTGGCCGCACCCACAGCTTAGGGCTTGCGGCGGTCGAATACCATGGGATTGTTGCACAGGACGTCCTAGGTCGCGCCCGCGCAGCGCGCGACGGCCAGCAGGGTGATGATCAGAGCCCAGGCAATCCACCCCCAGGCCATGCCTCTGTGCCCCGAGGTCGGGGCGAACCGGCCGCCCTGCGCCCGCAGGATGAAACCGACACCGCTGTTGTTGGCGAGGCGATCCAGAAACGCGCGATAGGCCGTCGCCTGACTGGGGGCCAGAACCTCGCCCGGCACGGTCAGGCTGACGGTGTGGACCCCGCGGCGTCGATCCAGCCATTCAAATCGTGCCCGCGCCTCCAGTCCCCCGGGGCCGTGGATCCGTTCGTCCCAGGGCGAGAAGTTGGTCTCGACCGCAAAGTGGAACTCGCGCCGGGTGACGACCTGCCGGGGTGCGCCCAGGGCGATGGGCTCACGCCGGGGCCCTTCGTCCAGAAAGGGGAGATTGGGGCGGACCACATCATCGAACGACAGGAACTGGAAGCCGCCCTGCCCCACCGGCATCAGCGCCCGTTCGACGTCATAGACCTCGTGGACGGTCAGGGTGTTGGTGTGGGCCAGGTCAGATACGGCCAGTGGTTCGACCGGCCGCAGCGGCGAATTGAGCTCGCGCTCCAGCTGTTCACGATAAAAGCCTGAAAGGGCTTCGGGGTCGCGATTCTCAATCAGTCGGCGCGTATCGTCGGCCCGCCATCCGCGATGGGTGGTGGCACATTCGAGCCGGGTGGGCTGCCCGATCTCACGCGGGAAGGTCCAGCGTTCGACGACATCTCGAACGATCTGAAGCGGGGTCGGCTGGATACGCACCAGACCGGTCTGCTCCACCAGCGGAAGCGCCCAGCCGAACCGGGCCTGGGTCAGGTTGTCCAGATCGCCCGACTGGGGCGACATGGTGCCGTCCAGCCAGTAGTCGCGGCCATTCAGGCGCAGGCGCACGATACAGTGGTTGAAGGCGCGCGGGCTGGGAATGGAATTCTGGACATCGTCCCCCATGCCCACGTTCACGAGGGCACAGCACGCCTCCAGCCCCATCTGACGCAGCACCGACGTCAGCAGCACCGATGCGTCCTTGCAGTCGCCATAACGGGTCGACCAGATCGTCCGCAGCGCCCTCGGCCGAAACCCGCCCTCTCCGATCGCCACGGAATGATAGCGAAGGGTTCGCTGCACCAGGCGCAGCCCCTCGACCGCCCGGCCTGCTGGTGAGGAAACACGGGCCGAGATCGCCGCCACCTCGGAGGCCAGGTCTGCGGGCGGGCTGCCGTCGCTGACGGCTGATTCGTACATCGGTCGGAAAATGTCGGCCACCTGGCCCCAGGTCAGGGCCATGCCGATTTCGACCGCCTGATAGCCGACGCTCCAGGGCGGCGCGAACGACTCAGGCAGGTAGGGGGCCAGGTCGCGCACACGCCATGTGTAGATCCGACGACCGTTGCTGTCGCCGACGCGCGGCTGGGAAGCTCCTCCGAATCGGCGGATCAGCATCCGCACACCCGGCCGGGTGATGACACGACAGACGGTCTCGACCACCCGGGTTGACCACTGCAGCACGAAGAACCAGGAGAAGGCTCCCTGCAAGGCCGGCTGTTCGCCGACGATCGAATAGGAGACGTCGACGATGTCGCCTTCCCTCAGATCCGGGATCACCATGTGGGCCGTCATTCGCCCGTCATAGATGGCCCGCTCCAGATTGGGTTCCCGACGCATCAGCTCGAAGGCTTCCGGCCGGCCCTCGTCGCGGACCTCTTCGCCCCGGATGACCCGGATCCCGTGGATAATCAGGCGCTCACAGCGCGGATCATAGGCCGCATCAAAGCGAGCGGCCGACTGCAACCCGTCACGGCCGGTAATGGCGCGGACCAGCCGGGACGTGATCACTCGCTCCTGACCGGTGAGGTCCGCCTGGGCTTCGCTGAGCAGGACCGCAATGCCGTCGGTGCTGATGGCGCGCAGGTCGCGCCCCTCGGTCTGGACCGGGGGCACGGGAAACGACGCCGGCGGCGGCGCAAACTCAATGCCGCGCAGCGGTGTGCCAGATTGCCCGTCGCTCACTCAGCGTCCCCCGAACCTCGTTCGAGAGTATCAGCCCCCCAATCTCTGGGAACCCCCTGACCGTTTTACGCGAATCCGGTCGCCACAAGGCACCTTGCCGACGCGGCGCGGGCAGTTTCAGATGACGGCGTTCAAGGAGGGTCCCATGTTCAATCGTCGTCACGCGCTGGCCGTGCTGGCCGGCTCTGTCGCGGCCTGCCGCGCCCCGTCCGGGGCGGAAGAGCCCGATGTGGTCGTGGTCGGTGCCGGGTCTGCGGGAATCGCCGCCGCCCACGCCCTGACCTCTGCCGGCAAATCCGTGCTGGTGCTGGAGGCCATGGGCCGGGTCGGCGGCCGAGCCTTCACCGAAAGCCAGACATTCGGTGCCCCCTTCGATGTCGGCTGCGCCTGGCTGCACAAGGCCGACGATAACCCCTATACCGCCTATGCGACGGCACAGGGCTTCACCCTGCAGCCGCACGAATACGATCTGGAACGGGTCTATTTCGGCAACCAGGCCGGCGACGCCGAGGCCGTCAATGAAGCAGAGCACGCCCTGGCCAATGCCATCGCCGACGCGCCCGCCGATGTCGCAGCCAGCACCGTCGTCGACATTGACACGCTGATCGAGGAAGCCGCCGGGGACTATCTGGGGGCGCTCGACATGGCCGTCGATCTCGATGATCTGTCGACCTTCGACTATGCCAATGCCGACGATCTCGAACCCAACATGCTGTGTGCAGAGGGCTTTGGATCGATCGTGCGACGCCGGGCGGGCGGCCTGCCGATCCGCACGGGCACGCCGGTTCGGGGCATTCGCTATGATGGTCCGGGCGTGGTCGTTCAGACCGACGACGGCGAGATTCGGACGCGCGCGGTCATCGTCACCGTATCGACCGGCGTCCTGGCGGCTGACGTCATTCAGTTCACGCCGAACCTCCCGGTCGAGACGCTCCAGGCCATTCAGGACATTCCGATGGGGATGCTGGCCAAGATTCCGTTGCAGGTGCCGCGCGGTGCCTTTGGCCTGGAACCGTTCACCGACCTGATGCTGGCCCGCGCCGGCTATGACGATCTGTATTTCCTGTGTCACCCGTTCAACTACGACCTCATGGTGGGTTTCGTCGGCGGCGATCTGGGCTGGGAGATTTCGCGCGCCGGGCGGGAGGCCGCCATCGACTATGCCAAACAGGGGCTGGCCGACATGTTCGGCTCCAACGCCCCGGCCCAGGTCGTCAAGGGCAGCCTCACCCCCTGGGCCAGCAATCCGTGGACGCGCGGGGCCTATGCCGCCGCCAGGCCGGGCCGTTATGCGGCCAGGGCCGTGCTGGGACGCCCCATCGCCGACAAGGTCTTCTTCGCCGGTGAGGCGCTGGCCGGCGGCCTGATCCAGACCTGCGGCGGCGCTTTCCGCTCGGGTGAAGCTGCGGCGCGAACGGTGTTGAACACCCTCGGCTGAAACGAAAACGCCCGGCGCGAGGGCCGGGCGTTTCCAGTCTTGCTGATCAGGCGAGGCCTCAGTGGCCGACGTCGCGCCAGATCTTCTTGTAGCTGAACCAGGTGATCACCCCGAACAGCAACAGATAGATCAGGACGGCAAAGCCGGTACGCTTGCGTTCGACCTGATGCGGATCGGACGCCCAGGCCAGGAAGGCCGCCACATCCTGCGCCATCTGGTCGACCGTCGGCTCGGTGCCGTCGTCATAGGTCACGGCACCCGCTATCAGCGGCGGGGCCATGGCGATGAAACCTCCGGGCGGAACATGATGATCGTCGCCCTCCCAGAACGGGCTCATGTCGCCGTTCATATAGGGATTGTAATGCTGGCCGGGATTGATCCGCAGGCCGTCGGGCGCATCCCGATAGCCGGTCAGGATCGAATAGACGTACTCCGCGCCACCATGACGGGCCTTGGTAATCACCGACAGGTCCGGCGGAGCCGCCCCCCCATTGGCAAAGGCCGCCGCCGTCGAATTCGCGAACGGAGCCCGGAAGTGATCGGCCGGCGTGGCCGGACGCATGATGGCTTCGCCGGTCTCGGTGTCGACGTCCGGCACCTCGATCTGGGCGGCGATGGCCGCGACGTAAGGGTTGCGGGCGGCGTCATAGTGCTCGTCATAGAAGGGGCCGCCTTCCTGTCCGAGCATCCGGTAGGCCATCAGGTTCATCGAGTGGCAGGCCGCGCAGACCTGCTCATAGACCCGGTAGCCGCGCTGCAGTTGCCCCTGGTCGAAGGTCCCGAACGGCCCTTCGAAGCTGAAGTTGACGTTGCGCGGATGCAGGGCCCCGCCTTCGGCCTGGGCCGCGCCGGCCCCCATCAGGGCAGCGGCGGCGAAGAGGCCGGCAGCGACGCGCTTGGAGAGCGTGGTGATCATCGCGGCTTAGCCCTTCTGTTCGGCTTCAGAGCCGGACAGTACCGGCTCGGAGATGGACGCCGGCACCGGCGAAGGAGTCTCCTTCAGTCCGACCCAGGGCATCAGGACCAGGAAGAAGAGGAAGTAGTAGGCCGTCAGAACGCGCGTCAGCCACAGGTAGGTGTTGATGTCACCATCAAAGAGGGTGAAGCCGCCACCGATGCCCGGAATGACGTTGGCGTCCGGAAGTTGGGCCCCGCACCATCCCAGGCCGATGCAGACCACGACGAAAATGACGAACAGCTTCTTCATGGTCGGGCGGTAGCGCATTGAGCGCACCCGCGAGGTGTCGAGCCAGGGCAGGACGAACAGCACGCCGATGGCCGCGAACATGGCGACCACACCGCCGAACTTGTCGGGGATGGCCCGCAGGATCGCGTAGAACGGCAGCATGTACCATTCCGGCACGATGTGGGCCGGGGTCTGCAGCGGGTTCGCCTCGATGTAGTTGTCAGCGTGGCCCAGTGCGTTCGGCAGGAAGAAGACGAACACCGCAAACAGCATCAGGAACAGGATGATGGCAAAGCCGTCCTTGACCGTGAAGTACGGATGGAACGGCAGCGTGTCCTGGGCTCGCGTCTCCTTGGGCAGCAGGATCCCGACCGGATTGCTCTGACCGACCTGGTGCAGCGCCCACAGGTGCAGGAACACCACGCCCGCAATGGCGAACGGCAGCAGGTAATGCAGCGAGAAGAAGCGGTTCAGGGTCGCATTGTCGATCGCCGGACCGCCGCGCAGCCAGATCAGGATCGGCTCGCCGACGACCGGGATCGCCCCGATCAGATTGGTGATCACCTCGGCACCCCAGTAGGACATCTGGCCCCACGGCAGGACGTAACCCAGGAAGGCGGTCGCGATCAGCAGGAAGAAGATGACGCAGCCCAGGATCCAGATCATCTCACGCGGCTGCTTGTACGAGCCGTAATACAGACCGCGGAACATGTGGATATAGACCGCGATGAAGAACATCGAGGCCCCGTTGGCGTGGACGTAGCGGATCAGCCAGCCGCTCGGAACGTCGCGCATGATGCGCTCGACCGAATCGAAGGCCAGCGCCGTGTTCGGCGTATAGTGCATGGCCAGGGCGATGCCGGTGGCGATCTGCACCACCAGGCACAACGTCAGAATGGCCCCGAAGGTCCACCAGTAGTTCAGGTTCCTCGGGGTCGGCAGCGCCATATAGTCCGCGCCAAAGCGGATGATCGGCAGGCGCGCGTCCAGCCACTTTTCGATGCCGGTCTTCGGCTCGTAGGTCGATTCGTGATCGCTCATGGATGCCTCAGCCGATCCGGATGGATGTGTCGGACAGGTACTCGTACTCGGGCACCACAAGGTTCAGCGGCGCCGGTCCCTTACGGATGCGGCCCGACGCGTCATAGTGCGAACCGTGGCACGGGCAGAACCATCCGCCAAAGTCGCCGGTCCCGAAGGTCGGCACGCAACCCAGGTGCGTACAGGAGCCCACCACGATCAGATATTTCTCGTGGCCTTCCTTGGTGCGCTCCGCGTCGGTCTGCGGCGGGCTGCCGACGGCACCTTCGCCAATCAGCTCTTCCAGCTCGGCGTTGGTGCGATAGCGCACGAACACCGGCTTGCCCTGCCAGCGCACGACCACCTGCGAGCCCTCGGCCACCTTGGTCAGATCAAACTCAATGGACGCCAGCGCCACCGTGTCGGCCGCCGGGTTCATCTGATTGATCAACGGCCACACGCAGGCGGCACCCGCGCCGATGGCCGCAGCCCCCGCCGCAATGTGAATAAAGTCGCGGCGATTCGGATCGCCGCTGTCATCGTGAACGACCTGATCGGTCACTGAGCCCACCTTCGTCAGGGCCGCGAATGCGCGAACGCCGTCGCGGCAGCAATAGCCGTACGTTCGACCGGGCTTAGAGCCGGCTCGCGGCTTTTTCAACTGGCCAGTTCGTCGAAATCCACGCTTTCGCGTATCCAGACCCCTTGTTGCGATTGGCTCGCAGCTACTCGGCCGCGCCGTCCAGCTCTTCGAGGGTCGCATAGTTGGCCGGCTCGTCGGCCAGCTCTGCCGCTACCGCCTCGACCCGCCGCATGACGCGCAGCATGTTGCCGCCGGCCAGCAGGGCCAGGTCTTCGTCCGACCAGCCGCGTCGCGCCAGCTCTTCCAGCAGGGTCGGGTAGTCCTCCACCCCGTTTAGACCCTCGACGGTCGTTTCGATGCCGTCGAAATCACCGCCCAGTCCGACATGGTCCGCGCCGGCCACATCACGGACATGCTCGATATGGTCAGCGACCTGGCTGAGAGTGGCGATCGGTTGCGGGTGCTCCGCTTCCCAGGCTGCCAGGGCGGCCTCAACGGCGGCATCGTCTGCCGTGCCGCGATCAGGCCATTGGGCCATCAGCCGTTCATTCTCGGCGGCGCGCGCCCGGCTCCAGTCGCGGATTTCCTGCGAGATGAAAACCGGCACGAAGGTCACCATGACCACCCCGCCGTTCTCGGCCACGCGACGCAGGACCGCGTCCGGCACGTTTCTGGGATGATCATCCAGCGCGAAGGCCGAGGAGTGCGAGAAGATCACCGGGGCCCGCGTGGCATCCAGAGCGTCATTCATCGTCGCCTCGGAAACGTGGCTCAGGTCCACCAGCATCCCCAGCCGGTTCATCTCGCGCACCACCGCCACGCCGAACGGTGTCAGGCCGTCATGCGCCGCCGCATCGGTCGAGGCGTCGGCCCAGTCCAGATTCTGCGAATGGGTCAGGGTGATGTAGCGCACGCCCAGCGCCTGGAATGACCGCAGCACCCCGAGGGAATTGTCCAGGGCGTTGCCACCCTCCATACCGATCAGAGAGGCGATACGACCCTCGGCATGCGCGCGCTCGATATCGTCGGCGGTATAGGCCATGGCGAAGACGTCCGGGTGACGGCGCACCAGTTCCCGGACCAGGTCGATCTGACGCATCACCTGGACGGCGGCGCGCGGACCGTCCAGCGACGCCGGGACATAGACCGACCAGAACTGGCCGCCGACGCCGCCCGCCCTCAGGCGCGCGATGTCGGTGTGCATGGGCGGATCGAGCTGGGCCAGATCCTGGGTCACATCAAGCTGGCGCGCATCACCATTCCAGCGTCCGGCCACCTGCCAGGGCAGGTCGTTGTGTCCGTCGATCAGGGGGGTCGCCGCCAACACCGCGCGCACGCGCTCGGCTTCTGGGCTGTTCTGGGCGGCGGCGGGGGTGGTGATCATGGCAAGGGCAGCGGTGAGATACAGAATACGGCGCACATCAAACTCCTGAAGCTGGCGCATCATAACCGGGGTGACGGCACCGCGCGACTGTGATTGAAGGCCCGCCATGACCCTGGAACTCGACACCAACGAACGTCAGGAGCTTTCGCGCGCCTGGTTCGAAAGCTTCCGCGACCAGCTCTGTGCCGCCCTCGAAGCCCTTGAAGACGCCGCCGATCCCGACCTCTATCCCGGCGAGGCCGGCCGCTTCGAGCGCACCGCCTGGACGCGCGACGGTGACGGCGGCGGCGGCGTCGCCTCCATCCTGAGGGGGCGCGTCTTCGAAAAGGCCGGGGTCCATGTCTCGACCGTCTGGGGCCAGTTCACGCCCGAGTTCGCCAAGGCGATCCCCGGGGCCGAGACCGACCCGCGCTTTCACGCCACCGGCGTCAGCGTGATCATCCACCCCAGAAATCCGCACATTCCGACGTCGCACATGAACACGCGGCTGATCACCACGACCCGATCCTGGTTCGGCGGCGGCGGCGACCTGACGCCGATGCTGAATGCCCAGCGCAATCAGGACAATCCCGACGCCGTGGCCTTTCACGCCGCCATGAAGGCCGCCTGCGACACCCACGACCCCGCCTGGTATGAGAAATACAAGGCCTGGTGCGACGAGTACTTCTTCCTGCCGCACCGCCATGAGCCACGCGGAATCGGCGGCATCTTCTATGACCACCACGACTCGGGCGATTTCGCGCGCGACTTCGGCTTCACCCGCGATGTCGGCCTGGCCTTCATGAACAGCTACAGCCAAATCGTTCGCAACCGCATGGGACAGGCCTGGACTCCCGCCGAGCGTGACGAGCAGTTGGTCCGGCGCGGTCGCTACGTCGAGTTCAACCTGCTCTACGATCGTGGCACCACCTTCGGCCTGAAGACCGGCGGCAATGTCGAATCGATCCTCAGCTCCATGCCGCCCGTGGTGAAGTGGCCCTAGGGGCCCTCCAACGCCCGTCATCCCCGGGCTTATCCCGGGGATCTCGATCCAGGTTCACCCCGCCAGGGATGGCCGGGACACGCCCGGCCATGACATGCGGAATAACGCGCGCCATTAGATCCGCCCGCTCCCGTCGATCGGCTCGCGCAGGAAGTTGCGGATCCATTGGCCGACGATCTCGCGATCATTGGGCCCATCCAGGCTCGCAAAGGCCTGCCGGGCGAAATGCGGGGCATAGCGCTCGCCACGAAACGCGATCAGGGCCTCGGCATATTCAGGCGTGAACTCCGGGTGGCCCTGGAACGAGATCGTATCGCGCCCGTGGATCAGCCCGGCGTAGGGACAGAACCGGCTGGTCAGGGTCACCCAGGTCGAGACGCCGCGATACTCGACCTGATCCTGATGCGACACCGGCAGCCGCACCGTATCCAGCGGCGGATCCATCCACGAATGCCGACCCTCGACCTGGTAGGAATGCACCCCGATCCCCCAGCCGCGCTCGGACTTGCGAACATCACAGCCGTTGGCCTCGCCGATGATCTGATGACCGAAACAGATGCCGACCATCTTGCAGCGCCCGTGTGCCCCAATGATCCACATCTTCAGATCCTGGATCCAGGCGTCACCGTCATAGACGCCCGAGGGCGACCCCATGATGATCACGCCCTGATGCGCGCCGCGCTCGGGCAAGGCCCCCGTTTGAACGTCAAAGACCTCATACTCAAAGCCGTCGTGGCCGATCAGGGTCATCATCATCTCGGGATAGCTCCCGAAGCTAGCCTCCAGCTCAGGCGGCGGCGCCCCGGTTTTCAGAATGGCGACCTTCACGCGCGTCTCCTCAGGAACTTCAGGCCCGACCAGTCGGCATCGACGGCACAGACCTTCACATCGACCCAGCCGGTCGGCAGCACCATCTCGCGCACACCGTCCTCGGTCAGGTCCACAAACAGCCTGGAGCTTTTCTTGGGCCAGCTGATCCAGACCATCGCGCCGGGCGGACGATCTTCGAAAACGGTCTGAACCTGAGTCTCCAGACTCACCCGATCGCGCACGAACAGATGCGTCACGGCTGCCCGACGGTCGGAGCCGTTCACCCGGCTTGTGCCGGTCGGCAAGGGCGCGACCAGATCGTCATAGTTCGACGGCGCATCGATCACCGCGACGACATCACCTTCGCGCACGCCGAGCTTCTGAATCAGCGGCTTGCCGGAATATCCTGCCGTCATGGTCACGCTCGGTCATTCTCGGAAACCAGGGCCGCCAGTTGCTCTTCCAGACCCGTTTCGGGAAAATCATGCGCGACCCACCAGGCCTCCAGCTGCGCCAGGACGCGGCCCATGCGAGGGCTCGGACCCAGCCCCATCGCCTTGAGATCAGCCCCGCCGATCGGGAACTCCGGCCGGACCCAGTGATCCGCCAGGTCGATCAGAGCCTCGGCGGTCTCCCCCTGGCTCAGGTCCATGGCCCAGGCCCGCTCGATCCGGTCGCGGAAGGCCTGGCGGCCAATCTGATACAGCGCCGCCCGCGCCGCCGCAGGCGTCATGTCCAGGTCCACTGTCACCTCGTCCGGCAAGGCGGCCACCAGCCGGGCCTTCTGGGCATTTGACAACCGCAGCGCGGCAGTGGCGGCGCGTACCGTCTCGGCATCTCCCGGCAACAGGGCCGACAGCCGCAGGAGCGGATCCCGCGAAATCCCGACCATCGGCAGGAACATCCGGCCACTGTCGGTCCACGGCAGCACCTCGGCCAGCACGCCGGTGTCCGCCATCAGGTGCACGGCCCGGCTCGGGTCAGGGGCCGCCAGGAGTTTCAGAAGCTCTGCCGAAACCCGCTCGGCCGAAAGCTGCTGGATCCCGTCCTTCAGACGCGCACACGCCGTCAGCGCCGCGCGATCCCCCTCGTCCCTGCCGAACCAGGCCCAGAATCTGAAGAACCTGAGGATTCGCAGATAGTCCTCGCGGATGCGCTGCTCGGCATCCCCGACAAACACGATCCGGCCCGCCAGCGCGTCGGCGATCCCCTGCCCTGTCGGATCGACCACGACGCCGGCCCGATCCGCGTACAGGGCGTTCAGTCGGAAATCCCGGCGCGCCGCGTCCTCGTCCCAACTGTCGGTAAAGGCCACCGTGGCGCGCCGACCGTCCGTGGCCACATCTCGCCGGAGTGTCGTGACCTCATAGGGCCGCCCACCGGACACCACCGTCACCGTGCCGTGCGCCAGGCCGGTCGGAACGGCTCTCAGACCCGCAGCCTCGACGGCAGCCATCACGGCCTCTGGACGCATCGGCGTGGCGATGTCGACATCCGAGACGGGCCGGCCGATCAGGGCGTCGCGCACGCAACCGCCGACGAAGCGGCCTTGGCTCCCCGCCCCCTCCAGGGCATCGAGGACGGCCATCGTCGCCGGTGCCGTCATCCAGGCCTGGTTTATCAGGCGCATCATGTCGCCGGCCCCACAGCTGTCGCCAGCTTCTGCTGCAACGAGCGGATCATCCCGGCCGTCGCGCCCCAGATGTACCGCTCCGTCCCCGCATCATCCCAAGGCATTGCCCAGTACCAGCGCTCTGCCCCGTTCCAGACCATTGAATCGCGCCGGTGGTTGGCCGCGTCCATCAGAAAGTCCCACGGCGTCTCGAACGCCTCGGCCACCTCGTCGGGATTGAGCGTCAGATCAAGCGGCGGCCGGATTACCCCCACCACTGGCGTCACGCAGAACCGGCTGCCGGTTTCATAACGGTCGGACAGGCCGACGAGGCTGACCCGTCCGGGGTCAAGCCCGACCTCTTCGCCCGCCTCTCGCAGGGCCGCCTGAACCGCCCCCTCGCCCGGATCCAGCCGGCCACCCGGAAAGGCCACCTGACCGGTATGGCTGTTCAGCGTATCGGCGCGCCGCGTCAGCAACACCGTCAGTCCCGTCTCGCGTGCGATGATCGGGATCAGCACCGCCGCCTGTTTCAACTCATGCGACCGCGCCGGCCGCATTTCGGGATTGAGGTCAAAGTCCGACCGCCGGGGGGGCGTCGGAGCCTCGCCCGCCTCCAGCGGATCGAGCACGGCGCTCAACCGCAATACCAAGTCGTCGATACTCACCGGTCACGGCCCAGTTCAAACCAGACACCACCCGACCATAGGCCCAGTACGCCCTGATCGTTGCGCTCGGCGGCCTCGACCAGATCATAGAACACCGCGCGCTCGATCCGCGCCTCCAGATCCCCGCGAACATGGACATAGGGCCGGGGCTCGCCATCCTCAGCGGTGATCACGCGGATCGGGTGCTCGGGTCCGGCAACCGTTTCGTCGCCGACATCGGTCGTGAAGATCAGATCATTGCCCTGGCGACGCACGGCCACGGCCCGGAAGGGCACATCCTCGACCCGGATCGTCAGCCGCTCGACCGGGGTGACCAGACAGTAGCCGTCGGGGTCCTTCCTCAGCACCGTCGAAAACAGCCGCACCAGTTCCTTGCGCCCGATCGGGGAGCCCTCGTGCATCCAGATTCCGTCGGCCCGGATCAGGATGTCGATCTCGCCGCAATGCGGCGGATGCCACAGATGCACAGGTGGCAGGTCGCGCCCCGCCGCGTCGGCGATTCCGATCAGTCCGGCCGGTATGGCTCCGATCATGCTCATGCGGCCAAGGTGGAAGCCTTGGCGCGGATCGGCAAGAGGCTAACGCTTGTCGACCCGGCCGGTCGGAGGGCTGCCATCCAGGCCCAGCCACAGCAGCCGCGCCGGATCGACCGGACCCGGCAGGCTGACGCCCTCGATCCGCTCAAAGGCGAACCGCCCAAAATACGGGGGGTCACCGACCAGCAGGATGCCCGGCATGCCCTGCTCACGCGCCCAACCCACACACGCCTCCACCAGGGTCGCACCCAGGCCCGCCTCTCGCCAGGACCGGTCGACGGCGATCGGCCCCAGAAAGGTCGCCGCCTGTCCTCCGATCATGATCGGCCACAGCCGGACCGACCCGATCACGCCTTCGGCTCCGCGCATGACGAAGCCGACCTGGGGTTCGGAACCTTCGCGCAGGCGCTCCGCCGTCTTGGCGTACCGACCTGGCCCGAATGCAGCTTCGACCACACGCGCGACCGCCTCCGCATCAACGGCGGTTTCGGTCGACAGCATGGGAATTTCAGCGGCGGCGTCAGTCATGGGACGCGCCCCATAAGGCTGATCCGCGTGTCAGCCAAGCGCGAACACTCTGGCGTGACCCCTGGTGGGGCAAACCCGGCTTGGGGGAGGACAAATCCTCTGGACTTTTCGCCGTGTAATCACTGCCTTCGCGAGACAAGGAGGACCGCTTTGAAATCTTGCCGTCCCCGCGCGTCACGCACCGATTGTGATTTGCGAGGATCGACGTCGAGATGTCTGCGATCCTGATGGTGTTTGACATTGCCATGACATCCGCGCCGCGGCCCAGCGACGCGCAGAACAGGTCCAGACCCCCGTTTCCACGGTGGACATCCGGCAATTATTGTCCACGCGGACTTTTCGGGCCGGCCTCGGCGTGCGCCCTACCCGACGGACGCGAAATTCGGGGCGCGTTTCTCGAAGAAGGCCGTGAAGGCCTCGCGCGCTTCGGGGCTCAGCATCTGGGCCCCGAAGACCTCGCCTTCGGCCTGCATCAGGGTCCACAGGCTTTCGGCGTCCCGCATCAGCCGCTTGGTCCCGGCCAGCGACCCGGGAGCCCGCTGAGCCAGGGCCCGCGCCAGCCGCATCGCCTCGTCCTCGACCGCCGCGCTCTCGACGCAGCGGTTGGCCAGCCCCCAGGCATGGGCAGTCGTGCCGCTGATCGGCTCGCCCAGGGCAAACATCTCAAAGGCCCTCTGGTGGCCGATCGCCATCGGCAGCAGCAGCGTCGAAGCCGCTTCCGGGGCCAGCGCCAGGTTCACGAACGGCGTCGACAACAGGGCGTCCTCGGCCACCACCACGAGGTCGCAATGCAACAGCAGGGTCAGTCCGATACCGACAGCACGCCCCCTGACCGCCGCCACGGCCGGCTTGTCGAGATAGGCCAGGCTCTTCAGGAAGCGGAACACCGCCATGTCCGTCGGGCGCGTCCCGCCCATGGCGATGCTGGCGAAGTCGCCGATGTCGTTGCCGGCTGAGAAACTGTCGCCCTCGCCCCGGAAAAGCACGACGCGCACCTCGGGGTTGGCCTGAGCCCCAATCACGGCATCGGCCAGCGCCGCGTACATGGCCTGGGTGATGGCATTCTTCTTGTCGGCCCGGTCCAGGCGGATGCTCAGGACACCATCGGTGAGTTCGGTCTTGATGTGGCTCATGTGATCCTCAAACGGCGCGCCAGCGCCAGACGCCCTCGGCGTCGGTCTCTCGAATAGCCCGGCCCTGGCCGACCAGATAGGTCAGATGCGCGACGCTCTCGCCGGTCGCCATGCCCAGCAGGCCATCGTCGATCGGTCGTCCGAACAGGGTCGCAAAGACGTCGATCGCCCGTTGCGGCTCCTTCAGGCGACGGCACAGCCGCGTGAGGGAGGTCTCGTGGCCGCGCTCCAGCGCCTCCAGGCGACTGTGCAATCCGAAGAAGGGCTCTCCGTGCGACGGCAGAACCAGCAAGTCGTCGGACAGTTCGCGCCTCAGGCGGCGCAGGGAAGCCATCCAGTCTGCCAGCGGGTCGGCGTCGGGCTCGGTTGGCCAGACCGAGACGTTGGAGCTGATCTTGGGCAAAACCTGATCGCCGGAGATGAAGACGCCGTCCTCCTCGCGCAGCAGGCAGATATGCTCCGGCGAATGACCGTCGCCCCCGACCAACCGCCAGTCGCGGCCATCGATTTTCAGTGTGTCGCCGGCGATCAGCCGCACATAGGACGCGGGCGGCTCGCTGACGGCCCGTCCAAACAGGCCGAAACGGCTTCGCCAGTGGTTGATCTGGGCCTCGCTCCACCCGCAAGCCCTGTAGAAGCGCGCGCCCGCCTCCGGTGCCGGACCGGTATCGGCGACCAGCATCCGCATCGTCACATATTCCAGACGGCTCATCAGCAGCGGCACCTCGAACCGGTCGCACAACCAGCCCGCCAGGCCGACATGGTCCGGGTGCATGTGGGTGCAGATCACCCGTGTCACCGGACGCCCCCCAAGGGGGCCGGCCAGGAGGGCGTCCCAGGCAGCCTTCGAATCTGGCACGCCCAGGCCGGTATCGACGATCGCCCAGCCGCCTGCGTCCCTCAGGGCCCACACATTGATGTGGTTCAAGGCCATCGGCAGAACGAGCCGGAGCCAGAGTACGCCATCGGCGACCTCGAGCGCCTCACCCCAACCCGGCTGACTGGCGAACGGGTACCTCAGCGTGGCCTTCCCGCCGAGTTGCGGACCCCGTTTCCCTGCTGAATTGCCGTCCGGCAAGGCTGCGTCTCCTTTTGCAACGCTCCCCTCATACGCATGCGTTCACCCTGACGTCAAAATCAATGTGCGACACGCTGGGCCAAGGGTGCGATCATGCGGCTCACGAGTTGTCACTTGACCCGACCCGAAACGGTGCCTAGCCGTTCGACCTGCTCTCCAGACGAGGATCCTCTCCGATGCGACTCTCCCCCTTCGCCCTAGTTG
The DNA here is from genome assembly GCA_963205025.1 of Pseudomonadota bacterium. Classification (GTDB taxonomy): domain Bacteria; phylum Pseudomonadota; class Alphaproteobacteria; order Caulobacterales; family Caulobacteraceae; genus Brevundimonas. The sequence goes on from CAUJHO010000040.1 coordinate 15,462, forward strand.
CCGCTGCGGTCGCCGCCGTCATGATGATTGGCACCCCCCTGACGGCCTCTGCCCAGACCCGGACGCGCGGCACGACACCGGCCCAGTCCCAGGTCGATGAGGCGCTTCGCATGATCATCCAGCGGGATCGACTGCCCTGCGAATACGGCTCTGGCCGCTTTATCGGCCGTAACAACGAGGGGCGGACCCTCTATGAAGTCGGCTGTCGCGGCGCGCCGGGCTTCCTGCTGCTGGACAACGACCCGGCCACGACCATCAACTGCATTGCCAACAATGCCTCGGTCGCGGCCCGCCGCGCCGAAGATCCCGACGCCGAGGTCGGTGCCGAATGCACCATCGCTGAAAATACCGATGTGGTCGGTTCGGTCGCCGCCTATGTTCAGGCCGCCGGCATCACCTGTGCCGTCGATCAGGCGCGCTGGGTCGGTGCCACCAACGCCGGCGACCAGCGCTATGAGGTCGGGTGCCCCGGGGCGGACGGCTTCTGGTTTGACGCCATCGCGGCCGGGGGCGTCGGCAATGTGATGCCCTGCCTTCAGGTCGCCGCCGCCGGCGGGACCTGCCAGTTCTCGCCGAGTTCCGAACAGGCGGCCTGGGTCGCGTCTCTGGCCGCACCGGCCGGTCGCTCCTGCCCGGCCACGACCGCTCGCTTCGTCGGGGCCAACGGCCAGACCGGCCAGCGCTACTACGAAGTGGGCTGCGCTGACGGCGTCGGCTTCATGGTGCGCACCAATGGCAGCAACGGCTTCGAGTCGGTGATCGAGTGCGCGGCCGCCGGCGGTATCGCCGGAGGGTGTACCCTCTCCGACACCAGCGCCGTCGCCACCGCCAGCGCCGAGGAGCTCCAGTCGCGTCTGGCTGCGGCCAACATCCCCTGCGGCTACATCGAGAACCGCGCGCCGCGCCAGGAGACCTCTGGAGACCGCCGCACGGTGGTTGAGTTCGCCTGTACGGATCGTCCCTGGGGCCTGGTGGCTTTCCTGCCGAACGGCTCGGGTAGCCCCGAGGAGATCGACTGTCTGATGGCCGAGGCCCGGATCGGTGGCTGTGCCCTGACCACGCGGGCCATGATGATCGACGGTCTGAACATCCTGGCGGGCAATCGTCCGACCCTGTCGTCCTGCATCGTCACGGACTACCGCATAGTCGGACGCCTGTCGGGAGCCGAAGCCGGCAGCGGCGAGCTGTCGGGCGACGTCGTCGAGCTGCGCTGCGAGAACGGCACCGGCTATATCGCGGTGGTCCGCCCGGATCGCTCGGCCATCGTGCAGTCGCAGACCTGTGCGGTGTCGGAACAGCGCGGCGGCACCCGCTGCGAAATGGGCGCCTGATCCAACCCACTCCGAAATGAAGAAGGCCCCGGGCACGATCCCGGGGCCTTTTTCTATTCTTGCGCCGGATGCGCCTTTTCGGCCCCGGCTTCGGCCCTGCCCTCGTTTTCACGACCGCGCGTCTCCACCCAACACCGGGTTCGCGCGTGTCGGAGCGCGCTCTAGGCGGCGTTCAGGGTTTCCTGGAACCGAACGGGCCGGCCCTGGGCCGTGTCGATCAACTCGCCGTCGCGCATGACGACGCGGCCGCGCACGATGGTGGCGACGGGAAAGCCCTGGACCTCCATGCCGTCAAACGGTGTCCAGCCGGACCGCGTGGCCATGTCGGCGTGACGAAGGGCCCGTCGGGCCTTGAGATCGACCAGCGTCAGGTCCCCGTCCCAGCCCTCGGCCATGCGGCCCTTGCCGGCGATCTGGAACACGCGCTGGGCCCCCGCCGACGTCAGGTCGACAAGCCGCTCCAGCGACAGCCGGCCCTCAGCGACATGGTTGAGCATGACGGGCAACAAGGTCTGGACGCCTGGCATCCCGGATGGCGAGGCCGGATAGGGCCGGGCCTTCTCCTCCAGCGTATGGGGCGCATGGTCCGAGCCGATGACGTCGGCAACGCCCTGGGCGATGCCGTCCCACAGCCCCTGAACGTGCCGGCGCTCGCGGATCGGCGGGTTCATCTGGGCCAAGCCCTGCAGCCGCTCATAGGCCTCCGGTGCCTCCAGCGTCAGGTGCTGGGGCGTGAACTCGACCGTCGCCACATCCTTGTGATCGGCCAGAAAGGCGACCTCCTCGGCGGTGGTGACGTGCAACACATGGATCCGTTTGCCCAGGTTTTCCGCCAGTCCGACCAGCCGCCGCGTCGACCTGAAGGCGGCTTCGGCATCGCGGACCTCCGGGTGGCTGGTCCAGTCGCCGGTTCGCGCCAGGCCCCGACGTTCCGCCAGCCGGAACTCGTCCTCGGAATGGAAGGTGGCCCGGCGATGGACGTTCTTCAGCACCGCCTCGACGCCCGCGTCGTCGGCAATCAGCAGCGACCCCGTCGAGGCCCCCATGAAGACCTTGACCCCACAGCACCCCGGCAGACGCTCAAGCTCTCCCAAATACGCGACATTCTCCATCGTTCCGCCGATGTAGAAGGCGTGGTCGCACCACATCCGGTCGCGCGCCCGCGCCAGCTTGTCGGCCAGGGTCGACGGGTCCGTCGTGGTCGGCTCGGTATTGGGCATCTCGAAGACCGCCACCACGCCACCGAGCGCAGCCGCCCGGCTTCCGGTTTCGAGGTCTTCCTTCCACTCCAGGCCGGGTTCGCGGAAATGAACCTGAGTGTCGATCACACCCGGCATCACCAGCAGGCCGGTCGCATCGACGACCTCGCCCGCCGAGGCCTGACCGAGGTTGCCGATCCTCAGGATGCGACCGTCCTTGATCCCCACATCGCCTAGGCCACGCCCGGCGTGATTGATGATCTCGCCGCCCCGCACGATCAGATCATAGGTCTCAGCCATGGGCCGGCTCCAGGACGGGACGCTCGGTCGCCTGAAACAGCCCCCGCGCGGCTGTGATCACCGGCTCAATCGGCACATCCATCATGTGCTGAATATGCTGGTTCAGACCCGGATCAATGGCGCGGAACTCGTCCAGGGATCGCGAGCCGCGAACCGCCACGCCCGTCCACGGGCGGGTCACGATCTCATCCGAGGGGCCATAGATACCGACGGCGGGCACGCCGACCGCCACGGCCAGCTGGGTCCAGATCGAGTCACCGCCGACAAACAGGCGCGCGTGCCGAAGGGCTGCGGCGGTTTCCAGAAAATCCAGCTTGCCCTGAAGCTCGATGACCCGGTCGCGAGATACCGCGAAACGGATGGTGTGGGCCGCGTCGCGGTCTTCGGCGGTGCCGACCAGCATGAGCCGGCCTCCCGCCATCGGGCCGCCCTCGCCCAGCAGAGACGCCGCCACCTTGGTGAACCGCTCGGACGGCCAGCGTTTGCCGATCCAGTCCACCCCGGGGCCGACGGCCAGGATCGGCTCGGGGCGATCCCCGACCCGGGCGTCGGCAGCGGCCAGAACCTCGTCTCCGAAGAACAGTCGCGGTGCGACGGGCGCATCCATCCTGAGAACCTGGGACGCCGCCTCCACGGCATGACGCGGCTTTTCCGACGGCGTCCAGATAGCCCGCCGCTCGCGCTTGAGCCAACTCGACAGCTTGGAGCCGCGCATATCGACGACGACACCCCAGCGCCTGCCCTTCAGGCGATCCCACAGCTTCAGCCAGTCCGCGGTGCTGTCACCAGGAAGCACCAGCAACCGGTCTAGCCCTGGCGTATCGCGAAACAGAGGCGCGCTTTCGGTCGATCCGACCACCGTAATGCGCGCCCGCGGGGCCTCAGCGACCATCTGGGCCAGCACACCGGACGACAGGACAGCGGCCGCCGGATCGGCTTCGGCAATGTACAGGATGGTCAGAAGGCCGGACATACGGACCTCTTAAACCCTAAAACGGCTGAGTCGTCGCTAGGGAAGCCGTCCCGCTGAAGTCGCGGGCCATATAGACCGAGCCGGAGCCATATCGCGCGATCTTGGCGGCCAGTGCCGGCGGCATCGCGACCGGGCCCCATCCGCGCTGTGCCCAGAACGGAGCCGCCCCGGGCACCGCCACCAGTTCCGAACGACGGATATCGGGATGCGCCGCGCGGCACGCCACCAGAAGCCCGTCGCCCAGTCCCTGCCCGCGCGCCCAGGGCGCGACCGACAGATCATGGATGTACCAGACGTCGCCCTCGGCGCTTTCAAGGCAGGTGTCCGGGGCCGGTGGGGCCATGGATACCCACGGATGGCTCAGCAAATAGCCGGCCAGCTGACCCTCGATCTCCACGGCCCAGCACCCGTCCGGCGCGGCGGTGATCCGGCTGGCGAAGGCCGCCTCCCCGTCGCGTATCGCGGGCGGGTAGCATTCGGCCTGGATGGCAAGGGCCTGAGAGAGGTCGGCCAGGGTCAGGGGGCGGATCACCCGCCCAGCAGCTCCCGACCGATGAGGAAGCGACGGATTTCGTTGGTGCCCGCCCCGATGTCGTAGAGCTTGGCATCGCGGACCAGCCGCTCGACGGGCCATTCCTTGGTATAGCCGGCACCGCCGAGGGCCTGGACGGCCTCCAAGCTGACCTTCACCGCATTCTCGCTGGCCAGCAGGATCGCCCCGGCGGCGTCATAGCGTGTGGTCAGGCCAGCATCACAGGCTCGCGCCACCTGATAGACATAGGCCCGGGCCGAGTTCAGGGCGACGTACATATCCGCCACCTTGCCCTGCATCAGCTGGAACGAGCCGATAGCCTTGCCGAACTGCTTGCGGTCGCGAACGTAGGGCAGCACCACATCCAGCGCCGCCTGCATGATGCCCAACGGCCCGCCCGACAGCACCGTACGCTCATAGTCCAGGCCGCTCATCAGCACGCCCGCGCCGCCGCCGACGGGGCCCATGACGTTGTCCTCCGGCACTTCGCAGTCTTCGAACACCAGCTCGGCGGTATCGGACCCGCGCATCCCCATCTTGTCGAGCTTCTTGGAGACGCTGAAGCCCTTCATGCCCTTTTCGATCAGGAAGGTGGTGACGCCGCCATTGCCGTCACCGGTGCGGGCATAGACCACCAGGGTGTCGGCCGTCGGCGAGTTGGTGATCCAGAACTTGGTGCCGTTCAGGATATAGCGGTCGCCCTTCTTCTCGGCGCGGGTCCGCATCGACATGACGTCAGAACCCGATCCGGCCTCTGACATGGCCAGCGATCCCAGATGCTCGCCCGAAATCAGCTTGGGCAGGTATTTCTGCTTTTGCTCCGGGGTGCCCCAGCGTCGGATCTGATTGACGCACAGGTTGGAGTGCGCGCCGTAGCTCAGGCCGATCGAGGCCGAGGCACGCGACACCTCTTCCATCGCCACGACATGTTCGAGATAGCCTAGGCCCAGGCCGCCGAACTCCTCGTCCACGGTGATGCCATGCAGGCCCAACTCGCCCATCTCGGGCCACAAGTCGCGGGCGAACTCGTTTTTCTCGTCGATCTCGGCGGCGCGCGGGGCGAGCCGGTCGGCCGCCCAGCGCCAGGTGGTGTCGCGAATGGCGTCAGCGGTCTCGCCGAGGCCGAATTCCATGGATTGGGGGGCGTTGGGAATGCTCATCCGGTCGAGTTAGCACCCGTCCGCCGCGCACGGAAGCACTAGGTCTCTTCGGGCCCGCCCAGGCGCTTGAACAGGTTGTAGGCCCCGATCCAGACGCAGACCACGCCAATCGCCACCAGCACCCAGGAGATCGCGGTCTTCTCATCAAAGGTTCCCGGCGCGATTGCGTCCTGCCCGGCCATCTGGAAGCCCGCGATACCGAAGCCGAACGCCGCCAGTCCAACCAGGCTGGTCGTCACATAGGCCCCGGTGTCACTCCAGCGCGAGGTCCGGTCGGCCGTCTCGTCCTGGGGTTCGTAATAGATGACGGGGTCTCCCTCGTTCACGCCGGCCGCCTGGCCGGTCGGGTCGAACAGAGGGGCCTGGTCTTCCGGAACTTCGGCAGCCTCAATCGTCGGGGCGGGCTCCAGCACCGGAGCCCGAGGTTCACCGGCGACCTCAGGCGGCGGCGTCAGGATCAACACCAGCGGCGGCTCGTCGATCTGGGCCCCGATCGGAGGCGCATCCATAAGGCCGGTGGTCTCATCTTCCGGCTGCGGCACATTCGCCGCGTTCGGCTCGCCCTGCGGGCCAGCCGCGTTCAAGGGGGAGAAGGGCGCAATCGGAACCGACGAGTAGGCGCGCGCCGGCGAGGCGTCCTCTGCCAGGTTGACAGGCACCGGCGGCTCGGCCGCATGGTCGTCCGAAACGCGCAGGCCAGCTCCGAAGGTGGACAGGCCGTCCGCTACCTCCGGGGTCTCGCCGGTCGGAGCGGCCTCGGTGTCGGCGTTACCCGCGGACGAGGGCCCGGTCTTGACTTCGGCCTGCTCAACGGGCTCGACGGCAGCCTCGCCGGTGTCGGGCCCGGCCGGCGCGAGCGGTTCGGCCAGCGGCACTTCCTCGACGGCCGGGACGGGAGCCGCCGCGTCTTCGTCGGCAACGACAGCCTCCTCGACCGGTGCATCCTCAACCAGGCGCACGCCCGCCTGCTCGCCGTCGAACGTCTCTTCGATAAGCGCCGGCGGTTCTGACGGCAGGGCCACCTGGGCCTGGGGGTCGATCTCGGGGCGAACCAGGTCGCTGGGGGCTGTGCGACCGTCGCGCCCCAGCATCAGGGCTTCCTCGGCCGAGCGACGCCGAACCAGGGCGTCGAGCACGACTCGGCGACCGTTGAAGGCACCGGCTCGCCAGATCGCCATGGCCAGGGCCGCCTCGGTCATACGCTCCTGATTGACCCGCTGCAGCACCTCCGACTGGCTGAAGGCCTCGATGCCGACGTTGAAGGCGAAACAGACCAGGGCATCGAACTGGTTTTGCGAAATCTCTGGAACGACACTGTCGTTGACGGCGGCGACGACCGGGATCAGGTCGTAGATCAGCAACGCCTCGGCATCACCGGCGGTGATCGTCGCCCCTTCGCGCGCATACTGGGTATGGCCGTGCCCCATGCTCCAGCGACCGTCGGACAGGCGCACCGCCGTCAGGCGCAGGCCCTCAAACTCCTTCAGGAGGTCAAGGCCTTCACGAGACATCTTTAGGCGCGTTTGCATCTCGAATCCGTACGCGGCTGGTTCAAACCGGGACAAGCAGGCTCGCCCTGCAAGCGAACCCGCAAGGATCGGGCCGAATATTCAGGAATCAGAAACCTAAAGCAGGATCAGGGTCGCCAGGCCCAGGAAGGCCAGGAACCCGATCGTATCGGTCACCCAGCTCACGAATACGGGCGAAGCCACCGCCGGGTCGCGGCCCAGCCGATCCAGGGCCAACGGAGCCAGGGTCCCTGCCAGGGCCGCCGCGCACAGATTGATCATCACGGCCAGGCCGATGACCAGCGACAGCGACGAATCCCGGAACCACAGCCAGGTGACCGCCGCCAGCAGCAAGGCAATCGCCGCCCCGTTCAGCAGCCCCACCGCAATCTCACGCCGCAGGATTCGCCAGGCGTTGGCGGCCGACAACTCGCGCATGGCCAGGGCCCGCACCGACACGGTCAGGGCCTGAGTGCCGGCGTTGCCACCGATGGACGCCACAACGGGCATCAGAACCGCCAGGGCCACCAACTGTTCGATCTGGGCCTGGAACAGACCAATCACCATCGAGGCGACCAGGGCGGTCCCCAGGTTGATGACGAGCCAGGGAATGCGCGACCGCACCACCTCGCCGACATCGGCATCGCGGCCGGCGTCCGTCACACCGGCCAGGGCCAACATGTCTTCCTGGTTTTCTTCCTGGATGATGTTGACGATGTCATCGACGGTGATCTGGCCGACCAGCCGCCCGCCGGAATCGATCACGGGGGCCGAGATCAGGTGGTACTTCTCGAAGATATAGGCGACCTCTTCCTGTTCCAGATCGACCGCGATCTCGGTGATCGGCTCCATCAGGTCGGTCAGGCGGACGTCGCGCTGGGCGCGCAACAGCCCTGACACCGGAATCGCCCCGACCGGCCGCTGGCCGGGGTCCACGACATAGATGTCGAAGAACAACTCGGGCAGATCGTCGCCCTGCCCCCGCATATGGTCGATGGCGTGGCCGACGGTCCAGAACTGCGGGGCCGCCATGACCTCGCGCTGCATCAGACGACCGGCGGTATCTTCCTCGTAGGCCAGCGCCGTTTCCAGACTGGCCCGCTCGGCGTCCGGCATGGCGGCCAGAACGGCGCGGCGCTGGTCTTCCTCGAGATCCTCGACGATGCCGGTGGCGTCGTCGGAGTCGAGTTCCTGCAGGGCCTCGGCCAGGGCACCGGGGGCGATATTCTCAAGGACGTCCTCGCGGACCCCGTCATCCAGCTCAGGAAGGGTCTCGGCCAGGACATCCGGCGGCAGCCAGGGCACGACCTCGTCGCGGTGCTCAGCCGACAGAAAGCCCAGCAGGTCGGCCACATCCGCCGGGTGCAGGGCCGCGACCAGTTCGCGCAGACGCATGCCGTCGCCGCGATCTGCCGCATCGACGACCATCTCCACATATTCGGAGGTCAGCGCGTAGTCCTCGCCCAGGGCGAGATCTTCCAGCAGGGCGGCTTTTTCAGCCTCGGACAGGTGGGCGGCGTCGCTGATCATGCTCGCCTCCCCTTTTCAGCCGTTAAGGCGCGGCGACGTCTTGTCGCCGATTCTCGATGGTGCGGTCGAGAAGACTCGAACTTCCACTCCGGTTAGGGAACAGCGACCTCAACGCTGCGCGTCTACCAATTCCGCCACGACCGCTCGCATCGGAGCGCGGGGGAATAGCGGAGGCGGCGGGCCGGGGCAATAGCCAGTTGGCCGAGATCAGGCCGCACCTGCCATGAACTCATAGACGTCGGCCGGTCCCGTCACGATGATGGCGATCCGGTCCTCGGAAATTGAGATTTCTCCGCGCGCCACCGGGTGATTGTTGGCCAGGATCCAGACCTCGTCGTTCTCGCCGACGTCGAGCGGAATGACGGCACCGCGCCCCATCCGCAGGAGTTGCTGCATGGGGATGTTGGACCGGCCCAGAACCACGGAAATCTCGACCTTGACGGCCGCAACCTGCGGACTGACCCCCTTTGGAAATGGGAGTGTGTTGGACACCCGGACCCCTCGACACGCGACTGAACAGACACCGTGACCCATCAAGCTTGACGGCGAGTTAAGCCGCCGCTTGCGATCGGCGTGATCCGCGTCCACATCCGTCGAATGGATACCGGCCTCGAAGTTCTGCAGCGCGACGACGCCCGGCCGGTCGGCTGGGCGGTTTCAACCTCGCCGGTGCCCTATCCGGAGGCAGTCGCCGCCATGGAGGCCCGGGCCGCCGCCATCGCTGACGGCACGGCGGGTGAACTGATCTGGCTGCTGGAACACCCGCCGCTGTACACTGCCGGTGTTTCGGCGAGGCCCGAAGACCTGCTCACACCGGGCTCGATCCCGGTATTCCAGACCGGTCGTGGGGGGCAGTTCACCTATCATGGACCGGGCCAACGCGTGGCCTATGTCATGCTCGACCTGAACCAGCGGGGCCGTGACGTCCGCCGGTTCGTACGCGGCCTGGAGGCCTGGATCATCGAGTCTCTGGATGCCTTCAACGTCGAGGCCGGCCCGCGCGAAGGTCGGGTCGGCGTCTGGGTCGAGCGGCGAGACGGCGGCATTGTGCACGAAGACAAGATTGCCGCCATCGGCGTCAAGATCCGCCGCTGGGTCAGCTTTCATGGCATCAGCCTGAACGTCGAACCCGATCTTGGCCACTTTGACGGCATCGTGCCGTGCGGCATTCGCGAGCACGGGGTCACCAGCCTGGTCGATCTGGGCCGTCCGGTCACCATGGACGAGGCAGACACGGCCCTGCGGGCCGGCTTCGAGGGTGTTTTCGGACCTGTGATTCCGGCCGACCCGCCGCTCTAGATGGTCGCCCGCATGGGGTTGGGCCCGAAGCGATTGGCCCCCTGCTCCGACGACATCAGGGCCAGTTCGACGAAGGCCCAGCCGATCACCGCCAGGCCGAGAAAATCCAGCAATCCCTCAGGATGCGGCCAGATCATGATGAAGGCGAACAGGATCACGGCCGTCCACCAGCCTGACCGGCCCCGGTCATGCAACCGCTTGGACAGCACGCACGCGCCCGAGAAAAACAGGAGCGGATAAGCGAACACGCCGGTGAAGACATTGCCGCCCAGCGCCGACTGATAGAGCGCCAGCATCACGATCAGACTGACTGCCGCCAGCAGGAACGGCAGCCGACCGACCCGTCCGGACGACGAGAAGAACAGTTCGGGCCAGTCGATACGCATGTTCATTGTGCCCCCTTATCGCATTTCGCACCGGCTGGGCCAGCCGTTCAGCCCCGGAGAAAAGCGGCCCTGAACAGACGTTCCACCTCGGCGTCGATCCGGCATGGCTGGTCTATCTCCAGCACCGCGGTCAGTCGCTCGGACCAGGCCTCCCGGCGGGTCGGGGCCGACAGCCGCTCCGACGTCTCCGGCTCCAGCTTGAAGCCGATCAGCACCTTGCCCCCCTTGAGGGGACGGGCCGCCGCAAACTGGACGGACCGGGAGAAGCTGGTGAAGCTCTTTCTCTGGCCGATGACGACACCGTCGACCCGGGCCGCCACGGCTTCGAGTGCCGCCAGGATCGCGGCGCTGGCCGGGTCCTTCCACAGCTGAGCGCGCAAGCCCTCGGGGTCATCCCACCCCGGCTCCCCCGACGAATCGGCGCACGACAGAATATAGGCGGCATGGTTCACGCCGACGCCGTGCTCGGACCTCAGCCAGGTCGCCCGCTTGCCCGGTGTCGTCTCGGGGCAGGTCTTGAGGATCTCGAGCCATTCGGCCATCGGCTTGCCGGTCTGGGCCTCGAAATTGGCCTGTACGGACGCGAACCACTTCTTCTGGCGTTCAGTCATTCCCGCCATGGCCTTGTCAGCGCCTGCGCCCATCGGTGTAACCTGCCCCAAACTTCAGCTTTTGGACCCTATCATGAGCCTGACCGGTGCCTACGACCTGCAAAATGTCTTCGCCAGGATTCTGCGCGGGGAACTGCCGGCGATCAAAGTCTTCGAGGATGACCGCGTGCTGGCCTTGATGGACGTCTTTCCCCAGTCCGAAGGCCATGTCCTGATCATTTCCAAGGTATCGCAGGCGCGCAACCTGATCGAGGCCGAACCCGAGGTGGTCGCCGAGCTGGCCGGGGCCGCCCAGCGGATCGCCGCAGCCATGCCGACGGCCCTTGGCTGCGAGGGCGTCTCGATCATGCAGTTCAATGGATCAGCCGCGGGCCAGACGGTCTTCCACCTGCATTTCCATGCCATTCCGCGCTGGTCAGACCGGCCGCTGGGCAATCACGGCTCGGGCCAGATGGCCGATGTGGAAGATCTGAAAGTCACGGCCAGGCGGATCGCCGACCACCTCTAGCGGCAGATCGTTCATCTCGGCTCACGGCAACAGGATCCAGGTCGTCTGGTTGCCCCCGCCCGGCAGGACCCAGGCGATGCGAACCGCATCCTCGAGATGCGCCACTTCGAGTGGGCCTGAAGCGCGCTGCGGCTGCAGGTCGACACGGCGATCGACGCGATCCCCTCCGTCATTGACCGTGATCTGATGCGGGCCGGCGCTGACCGTCGAACTCAGCACCGTGAACCACAGCCCGCTTTCGTCGGCCTGGTCCGCCCCGCGATCCTGGCCGTCGAGGCTGACACGGACCCTGTCCCCCGGAGTCGAACGGCCCGCCAGAGCAACCCCGCCCCCGGCATCCATGTCGACGACAGCCAGCAACGGTGCCGGCCCGACCGGCAACGACGCACCACCGATTCTCAACATCACAGACCGGCTGGGCACATTCGCCGGCGAAAACAGCCATCCATCGCTGGAGACGGACTGGCCGGCGCGCTCGACGCTCAGGTTGAACAACAGATCGCCGCCGCTGCCGGCAGGCATCGCAATCGAGAAGGTGCCGTTGGCGTCGGCGGTACCGCCATGCGCGGTGCCGTCCATCTGGATGACCCGAACCCGCTCGTCCGGACCCGCCCGGCCGGACACGGTGAGTTGCCCAGGTGCCGCGACCGCGACGTTGTCGGCCACAGGGGGAGCGGTATAGGCCGGCGCATCGGAGGAAACGTCGGTCGGGGCCGCGTCCGGCGCACAACCGGCCAGGACCAGGCCGACCATCACCATTCGTCTGTGCATTGTGCTCGTCCCGCTAGGTGAAGTCTGCGACCTTTGCTAGAGGCTTTCGCCCCCGGATGGAAACATCCGCCCACCGCAAAGGACCTCGCTTGGCCCAGCCCCCGACCCAACTCGACTCCGTCTGCGTTTTCTGTGGCTCGTCCATGGGCGGCAAGCCCGTCTTTGAACGGGTCGCGCGCGAACTGGGCACAGCCCTGGCGCTCGAGCAACTCCGACTGGTCTATGGTGGCGGTGGCGTCGGCCTGATGGGGACCACGGCCCGCGCCGCCCATGAGGCCGGGGGACGGGTCTTGGGGATCATGCCGGATTTCCTGCGCGCCAAGGAACGCCTGCTCGACGAGGTCGAGACGGTGGTTGTCGAGACGATGCATGAGCGCAAGGCCATGATGTACGACGCCTCGGAGGCCTTTGTCGTCCTGCCCGGCGGGATCGGCACCCTGGAGGAAGCCATCGAGCTGATGTCCTGGCGGCGCCTGAACCTGCACCTCAAGCCGATCTGGTTCGTCAATACCGAGGGCTTCTGGGACGCCCTGATCGAGCTGTTCCACAACAACGTCTCGACCGGCATGACCCCGGAGTGGTTCCTGGAAACCTTCGAAGTGGTCGATGATGTGCCGCAACTGATGGCCTCGATGAAGATGTGGTTCAATCGCTAGGCTTGTGCCGCGCAACCCTTGAGGCATAAGGCCTGAATGCCCTCCCCGGCCAAGCTCACCGTCGACCTCAGCGCCCTTACGGCCAATTTCCACACGCTTGAGCAGCTGGGCGGTGCCCCGGTACATCCTGTGGTCAAGGCCGACGCCTATGGCCTGGGGGCCGCCGCCGTCGCGCGCAAGCTGATGCTGGAGGGCGCGGGCACCTTCTTCGTCGCGCGCCTGACCGAGGGCGAGGCCCTGCGCCAGACACTCGGCTCGCGGCCGACCATCTACGTCATGGACGGGTGCGGGCCGCACGACATCCTGCGGCTGCAGGCGGCCCAGCTGCGTCCGGTCCTGAATACGCCCGAACAGATCCGCCGCTGGCTCGGGTCGGACGGAGGGGCCTGCGCCCTGCACATCGACACCGGCATGAACCGCCTGGGTGTGCGCCCGGAGGACGCGCCGGACCCCTTTGCCGGTCTCGAAATGGTCCTGAGCCACCTTGCCTGTGCCGACGATCCCTATGACGCGATGAACGCCGCCCAGCGCGCCGCCTTTGAACTGGTCAGTCGGCGCTATCCCGGCACGATCCGCTCCTTCGCCAACTCGGGCGGTGTCTTCCTGGGACCTGACTATGCCTTTGACGCCTTGCGCCCCGGCATCAGCCTGTATGGGGGTGGCCCGGAGGGTCGCCCGGACCTGCGCCTGAAACCCGTCGCCGCCTTTCGCGCCGAGGTGATCCAGGTCCGTGAAGTGCCCGAGGGCGAGACGGTCGGCTATGCCCGCGGTTTTACCGCCGCCCAGCCCCGTACCGTCGCCATTGCGGCCGTCGGCTATGCGGACGGCGTGCTGCGTTCAAACAGCCCGGACGGCAAGGTCTGGGTCGCTGATGAACTGCGTCCGATCCTCGGGCGCGTTTCGATGGACCTGCTGGCGGTCGATGTGACCGACCTGGCGGTCCGGGCCGGCGACCCCATTGAACTTTTCGGGCCGAACCGCCCGATCGATGACGCGGCCGCCGACTGCGGCACCATCGCCTATGAGCTCCTCACCTCGGTCAATCCGCGCGTACCGCGCGTCTATGTCGGCTGACCGCTGCGGATTGACAGGCCCGAAGCGGCCTTACAGGGTCGTCGGAGGGGTTTCGCCGGATTGGCGAAAACGGGAGGAAACCATGAAGAAGCTCATTCTGGCCGCCGTCGTCGGCCTGTTTGCCGCGTCGGGCGCTCTGGCCCAACCGACCGCCGACAGCCTGGTCGGGCACTCGGTCCGCTCCGTCGCTGAGGACGGCACCACGACCATCGTCTCGTTCGAAGCCAACGGCGTCGCCCATCTGATGGTAGGCAACCAGCACATCACCGGGGCCTGGTCGCTTCAAAACAACCAGCTGTGCTTCGACTGGCCGGGCCGTGCGCGAGAGTGCTGGCCCTGGGACGGCTCCCTGCGCCCTGGCGTCACCGTCACGGCAACCAGCGACCAGGGCAACACGCGCCAGGTCACGCTCGAAAACTAGCACTCGCTCCGACCGCGGCTGACGCAGCGCTGCGCCAATCGGGGCGCGGCGGAATCGATCCGTCTCTGCTAGAGAGCTGATCATGGCCCGCGACGGTGCAATCTATGTTTGTCAGTCTTGCGGTGCGGTCCACCCCAAGTGGTCCGGCCAGTGCGGGGCCTGTCAGGCCTGGAATACCCTTGTCGAAGAAACCCAGAGCCGTCCGCCCGGCACCCTCAAGCCCAGCCGCGCGCGCGGCCTGGCCTTCGAAGACCTGCGCTCGGACAATCCGGAGCCGCCGCGCCTGGCCACCGGCGTCACCGAATTTGACCGGGTTTGCGGCGGCGGCGTCGTGCCCGGCTCGGCCATCCTGCTGTCGGGCGATCCCGGCGTCGGCAAGTCGACGCTGCTGCTTCAGGTCACGGCCCAGGCCGCCGCGCGCGGGGCCCGCGTGGCCTATATCTCGGGCGAGGAGGCGATCGAACAGATCCGGTCTCGCGCCGCCCGCATGGGGCTGGCCGACGCGCCCGTGAATCTGGCGGCAGAGACCTCGCTGCGTGAAATCCTCGACGGCCTCAAGCGCGACAGTTTTGATCTGGTCATCGTCGATTCCGTCCAGACCCTGTGGTCGGATTCGCATGAGGCCGGCCCGGGTTCGGTCACCCAGGTCCGCGCCTGCGCCGGCGAGTTGGTCCGCTTTGCCAAGAAGCGGGGCGTCGCCATAGTCCTGGTCGGCCATGTCACCAAGGACGGCCAGGTCGCCGGGCCGCGCGTGGTCGAACACATGGTCGATGCCGTCCTCTCCTTCGAGGGCGAGCGCGGCTATCCGTTCCGTATCCTGCGCGCCGGCAAGAACCGCTTTGGGGCTACCGACGAGATCGGCGTCTTCGAAATGGGCGACCGTGGCCTGATCGAGGTGCCCAATCCGTCTGCCCTGTTTCTGGGCGAGGGCGGCGAACGGGCGGCCGGTTCGGTGGTCTTCGCCGGCATCGAGGGCTCGCGTCCTGTTCTGGTCGAGGTCCAGGCCCTGGTGGCTCCCTCGGCCTATGGTACGCCCCGGCGCGCGGTCGTCGGCTGGGACAATGGGCGCCTCGCCATGGTCCTGGCGGTGCTGGAGGCGCGCTGCGGGGTCGGGTTCGGCGACAAGGACGTCTATCTGAACGTGGCTGGAGGCTTGCGAATCTCCGAGCCGGCCGCCGACCTTGCCGCCGCTGTCGCCCTGGTGTCCTCGGCCCTGGACCGGCCCCTGCCCGACGGTATGGTTGTCTTTGGCGAGATTAGCCTTTCGGGTGAGGTTCGCCCGGTCAACCGCATGGAATCGCGCATGAAAGAAGCGCGAAAGCTGGGTTTTGACGCCGCCCTTGCTCCGGCCCAGGCCGCCGAGAGCGGCATCCTGGAGGTCAATTCGGTGTCGCGCCTTGCCGAAGCCGTGCAGCGCATTGATGATAGGGCCTTCAGTTCACAGGCCCCGCGCGCATGACCGGCTACGACCTGTTCGCTCTCGTCGTCATCGTCTTTTCTGCCATGGCCGGCTGGGTGCGTGGCGGTGCCCGCGAAATCATCACCTTCCTGTCCTTCATCCTGGCGGCCCTGATCGCGCTGATCGCGCTGCCGATCACCGGACCGGTGTTCAGAGGCATCTTCGACCCCGACTGGATCGGGACGGGGCTGGCGGCGCTGGTCAGCTTCCTGGCCGTCTATTTCGGCGTCCGGCTGGTCGGCGCGATGCTTGGTCGGTCCTTGCGCGACAGCACCCTGTCCGGATTTGATCGAGCCCTCGGGGTTGCCTTCGGCTCGCTTCGCGCGTTGATCCTGCTGGGCGTGGTTCACCTGATCGTCTTCGCCTCGAGCACCCCCAACCCGCCGCCCGGGTGGCTGACCAATGCGGCGGTCTATCCGCTCAGTGCCCGAGCCGCCCGCCTGATCCAGACCATCCTGCCCAACATCGGGCGGGCCGCCGATCAGGTGGCCCCGGTCGTCATCGATTCCGCGCGGCGCGGTGCCACGGACCAGCCGCAATCTCCGGCTAACGAGCCGCCCTCCGAAACTGGACGCCAGCCATGACCGCCCTCCCCAGCGGCAACGCCCCTCTGCATCGCGATCCCGACGATGACACCCTGCGCCTCGAATGCGGCGTCTGCGGCGTCTGGGGAGCCCCCGAGGACGAGGCGTCTTCCATCGTGGCGCTCGGCCTGCATGCGCTCCAGCATCGCGGCCAGGAGGCCTGCGGCATCGCCAGCGTCAAATCCGAGATGTTCCACACCGAGCGCCAGCGCGGCCTGGTCGGGGATGTCTTCGGCGGCGCTGACCTGTCGACCCGGATGCCGGGCGAGGCGGCGGTCGGCCACACCCGCTATTCGACGGCCGGCGGATCGTCGGACCGCAACATCCAGCCGATGTACGCCGATCTCGATTCCGGCGGCATCGCCATCGCCCACAACGGCAACCTGACCAACTTCCTGTTTCTCAGGAACCGGCTGGTCAGCGAGGGTTCGATCTTCCAGTCGACCTCGGATTCTGAAGTCATCCTGCATCTGATCGCACGCAGCCGCAAAGCCAAGATCGTCGACCGCTTCATCGACGCGCTCGGAGCCATCGAGGGTGGCTATGCCCTGGTCGCCCAGACCCGGCACAAGATGATCGGCGCGCGCGATCCGCTGGGCATCCGTCCGCTCGTGCTCGGGCGTCTCGGTGACGCCTGGGTGCTGGCGTCAGAGACCTGCGCCCTGGACATGATGGGGGCCACCTTCGTGCGCGACATCGAACATGGCGAGGTGGTCGTCATCGACCGCGACGGCCTGCGGTCGCTCAAGCCGCTTCAGGCCAGGGAGCCTCGCCCCTGCCTGTTCGAATATGTCTATTTCTCCCGGCCGGACTCCGTTGTGAACGGTCGCTCGGTCTATGAGGTCCGCAAGGCCATGGGCCGGGGTCTGGCCATCGAACACGCCGTCGAGGCCGACATCGTGGTGCCGGTTCCGGATTCCGGCGTACCGGCCGCCCTGGGTTATGCCCAGGAGAGCGGCATTCCCTTCGAGATGGGGATCATTCGCAGCCACTATCTTGGCCGCACCTTCATCCAGCCCAGCCAGGGTGCCCGCCAGCGCGGCGTGCGGATGAAGCACAGCCCAAATCGCGCGGCCCTGGCCGGCAAGCGGGTGGTGCTGATCGACGATTCCATTGTGCGCGGCACGACCTCGCTCAAGCTGGTGCGGGCCGTGCGTGAGGCCGGGGCCCGGGAAGTCCACCTGCGGTCTGCCAGCCCCGAGCTGAAATACCCGGACTTCTACGGCATCGACATGCCTGACCGCGACCAACTGATGGCTGCCCGCATGACCCACGAGGAGATGCGCCGGGCGCTGGAGGTCGATACCCTGGGCTTCCTGTCCATCGACGGCCTCTATCGCGCCGTCGGCGAGCCGGGCCGTGACAACGCCAACCCCCAGTTTACCGACCACTATTTCACCGGCGACTATCCGACCCGCCTGCTCGACCGCGAAATCGCCGCCGGCGGCAATGAGACCATCGCCAAACAGCTTTCCCTGTTGGTGAGTGCCTGAAGGGCGTTCTACTGGAACGAACCGGTTATCTCAGCAGGCGATCTAGGTTCGCGGCGCTGACGGTCGCCAGTTGCGGGCACCATGAACCACTCTCAGGAGAGTGACCGCCTCCCCCAGGGGTGTAACGTCAAGCTGGTAAACGAGGATGTAGGGCGAGCCCCTCACTGGTTTCTCATATACTCCCGGCGCATAGCTCGGTCGCCCGGTTGCGAACTCTCCCAATAGTCGCGCGGACTCATCGATCCGCTCCAAGAGACCTTCCGCGTTCCTTTTGCTGTCAGCTGCCACATAGGCAAAGACGGCGTCGACCTGCTCGATGGCCTCGATGGACCAGCGAACACGCCTCATTTCTCGCGTCCGTTTTTCTCAATAGTCGATCGGAACCGTGCCATGGCGTCATCGTGCGACAGTGTCCGGCCTTCGCGGACATCGTCTCGCGCGCGCTCGATAGATGCGAGGATCTCGCTCTCGGATTCGACAAACCCCGCAATTGCTTCGGCTGCGAGAAAGGAGCTGGTCCGCCGCGTCTGGTTCGCAAGCGCAACGAGGCGATCCTTGAGTTCGGATGAAACGCGAACCGTGATTACCGCCGACTTGCCCATGTCATCTCTCGTATCACAATGTATACGTCCTTCATATTGACCTTCGAAGCATCGGCGCGCAAGAGCGCGCCATGTCTGACGATCTCCCCCTCAAGGACCGCATCGCGGTCGTCACCGGCGCGTCACGCGGCATCGGCTATGCGACGGCGCTCGATCTGGCGCGCGCCGGGGCCCACGTCGTCGCCTGCGCCCGCACCCAAGGCGGCCTGGAAGAGCTGGACGACGAAATTCTCGCCGCCACCGGCCAGCGCGCCACCCTGGTGCCCTTCGATCTGGTCGATGGAGGTGCCATTGACCGCCTGGGCGGTGCCATATTCGAGCGGTTTGGCCGCATCGACGCCTGGGTCCACACCGCCGCCATGCTCGGCACCAGCGGCCTGACCCCCGTCAGCCACGCCGAGCCGCGTGAGTTCGCCAAGATCGAGAAGATCAACTTCACGAGCGTCTATCGTCTGATCCGTTCGTTCGAGCCCTTGCTGCGAGCCTCGGACGCCGGGCGCGTCGTCTATGTCACCAGTTCGGTCGCGCATGCGCCCAAGGCCTTCTGGGGGGCCTATGCCGCGACCAAGGCCGGGGCCGAGGTGATGATGAAATGCTGGGCCGATGAGATCGAGAACACACCGATCCGTCTGGCTGTCGTCGATCCCGGCCGGATGCGGACGCGCCTGCGCGCCCAGGCCTATCCCGGCGAGGATCCGATACAGCACCCCGAGCCGGCCGAAATCGGTCCGCTGATGGTCGATCTGTGCCGCCCGGATCGGGTGCCGCCGCTGGAGGCCAGCTTCGCGGACTGGAAGTCCGGTGCCGACTAGGATCCGCGCGGCTTGGCTCGCGTCGTCGGGACCGCCGAGGCCGGGTCTTCAGGCCAGACATGCTTGGGATAGCGGCCGCGCATATCGCTGCGAACGCCGCTCCATGATCCCTTCCAGAACCCCGGCAGATCGCGGGTGAGCTGGATCGGACGCTGGGCCGGACTCAGCAGTTCGAACAAAAGCGGCGTCCGGGTCGGCCCCACGGCGGGATGGGTCGCCAGACCGAACAGCTCCTGCACCCGAACCGAAACCGTCGGCCCGGCTTCGGCACCATAGTCAATCCTCAGTCTTGATCCGGTCGGGGCCTCGAACCGTTCCGGGGCCTCGGCGTCCAGCCGCCGCATCATGTCCCACGGGATCAGGGTGCGGATCGCCGCCGCGATCTCGCCATCCGTCAGGTCACTCAACCGGCGACGCTCCCGCAAGAGCGGAGCCAGCCAAGCGTCCAGACTTGCGATCAAGGCCGCATCAGACAGGTCCGGCCAGGTGCCATCGGTGGTTCGAACGAAGCCGACGCGAGCGCGCAGGGCCTCGGCCCCCTCCCCCATCGGCAACAGGCCCAGCCCCTTGCCTCTGACCTCGGCCAGCAAGGCTGCCGCGATCATCTGGGGATCGGGCCGGTCGATCCGCTGCTCATTCACGACGATCGCGCCCAGCCGGGTCAGCCTGCGCGCGGTGGCCCCACCGGGGGCGTCCAGATCGAGCCGATCCTCGACCGACAGACGATCCGCAAACCGGGCCATGATGTCGTCTTCGTCCAGGGCCGCGGCCAGCAGGATACGGTCGCGGTCGGCCCCGCCGCCGAGTTCTCCCACCGCCAACCATGTCTGACGCGCCAGGGCGTCCGTCGGCTCCAGAAATACTCCACGCCCGGAGGCCAGTCGGAAATCCCCGGGCTTGCCGCGCGCCTTTGCGATCCGGTCCGGAAAGGCTTCGGCCAGCAGATGGCCAGCGTCCCCCTCGTCGGCAGACCGTTTGCCTGTCGTCCCGGCAAGTCGCGCCCAGCGCCCCGCCAGGGCCCTGGCCTCACGGGCGCGGGGAGAGTCGTCGCGTCGCAAGCGTTCCAGCCGATGTACGAGGTCCACATCCGAACCACCCAGCCCCCGCTCGGTCAGCAGGACAGCCACCTGACCGGCCAATTCCGCCTCGCCGCGCTCGCCAGCCCGGATCAGCATGTGGGCCAGGGCCGCCGGCAACGGCAGGGTGCTGACCGCCTGACCGTGAGCGGTCAAACGCCCGTCCGGCTCCAGCGCCCCGATCCCCTGAAGTTGGGCGACCGCCTGGTCCCAGGCCCCCTTGGGTGGCGGGTCCAGGAAGAGCAGCCCATCTGGCGAGCGCGCGCCCCACCGTGCCAGATCCAGGACCAGACCGCTCAGGTCGGCCTCGAGGATTTCAGGTCGGTCGAAGGCGACCAGGCCCCGCGTCGCCTCCTCGTCCCATAGCCGATAGCAGACCCCGGGCTCGGTGCGGCCTGCGCGCCCGCGCCGCTGGTCCGCCGAGGCCCGCGACACCCGCTCGGTTTTCAGCCGCGTCAGACCCGACCCCGGATCGAACCGGGGCACGCGCGCCAGGCCACTGTCGATGACCACCCGCACGCCCTCGATGGTCAAGCTGGTCTGGGCGATGGAGGTTGCCAGCACCACCTTGCGGCGGCCCACCGGAGCCGGACTGATCGCCAGATCCTGGGCCTTGAAGTCGAGTGCGCCATACAGGGGCGCAACGATGACCGCCGGGTCCCTGATCCGCTCGGCCAGCAAGGCCTCGACCCGCCGGATCTCGCCCTGTCCGGGCAGGAAGACCAGAATCGATCCCGTCTCGCCGGAGAGGGCCGCCAGCACGGCCCGAACGATGCCGTCTTCGAGTCGATCGGGTCGGCCCAGGTAGCGAGTCTCGATGGGATAGGTCCGCCCGAGGCTCTCGATCACCGGCGCGTCGAGCCGCCCCGAGACGACCGCTCCATCCAGGGTCGCCGACATGACCACCAGCCGGAGGTCGGGTCGCAACAGGTTCTGCGCTTCAACGCTCAGCGCCAGGCCCAGATCGGCGTCCAGGCTGCGCTCGTGGAACTCGTCGAACAGGACTGCGCCGATGCCTTCCAACCCCGGGTCGTCCAGAACCATCCGCGTGAATACGCCTTCGGTGACGACCTCGATGCGGGTGCGAGCGCTGACGCGGCTCTCCATCCGCACGCGATAGCCGACCGTCTCGCCAACCGGCTCCCCCAGCATCGCCGCCATGCGACGCGCGGCCGCCCGCGCCGCCAGCCGGCGCGGCTCCAGCACGACAATCTTGCCGTCACCCAGCCAGGCCTCACCTTTCAGCGCCAACGGGACCACGGTGGTCTTGCCCGCGCCCGGCGGCGCGACGAGGACCGCACGGCTTGCCTCGGCCAGGGCCGACATCAGGGCTGGAAGCGCCTCGTCGATCGGCAGGCCGGAGGTCATGGCCCCGATCTAGCCCACCCGGGTCGGCGCGCGAAGCCTTGTTGCGGCAATCCTTCCCTTCGGAAAAGGGTTTGCGTAGCGCCCATCGCCTCACTAACGTCCCCGGCATTGTAAATGGCGCGCTCAATGAGGCGGGCTAACGGAGGGGGACTTCATGTCCGAAACGACGACAGGCCGGCCACCCGGACCTCGGCTATTCATCAAGAAATCGATCGCCCAGATCCAGCGGGAGGCGGCGCGCAGCGAACTGAAACGGTCGCTCGGCCCGATCAACCTGATGAGCCTCGGCATCGGAGCCATCATCGGTGCGGGTATCTTCGTTCTGACCGGCCAGGTGGCCTCGGCCAACGCCGGCCCCGCCATCATGCTATCCTTCGTCATCGCCGGCATCGCCTGTGCGCTGGCGGGCCTGTGCTACGCCGAACTGGCCTCGACCATGCCGGTGTCGGGCTCGGCCTACACCTATGCCTACGGCACATTGGGCGAGATCTTCGCCTGGATCATGGGCTGGCTGCTGGTCCTCGAATACGGTGTCGCGGCCTCCACCGTGGCGGTCGGCTGGTCCGGCTATGTGGTGTCGATCCTGCACGACTTCGGGATCAGTCAGGCCATATTCCCAATGATACAGTACGCTGGCGGTGAAGGGCCCCAATGGGCCACGCCGCTGGTCCAGATGGTTCAGTCCGAAGGCACCGCTGCGGCCTTCCCGATGACCGGGACCTTCAATCTGGTGGCGGCCATCGGCATCGCGTCGGTCTGTTCGCTGCTGGTGCTGGGCGTGTCGGAAAGCGCCAACATCAACAACATGATCGTGGTCATCAAGATCATCGTCCTGCTGACCTTCATCGCCGTCGGCGTCTCCTATGTGAACCCGGACAACTGGGTGCCCTTCATTCCCGAAGCGACCGGTCAGCCCGGCCAGTTCGGGGTCGGCGGCATCTTCCGCGGGGCGGCCATCATCTTCTTCGCCTACGTCGGCTTTGAAGCCGTTTCGACGGCCGCGGCCGAGGCCAAGAACCCGGCCAAGGATGTGCCCATCGGCATCCTCGGGGCGCTGTTCATCTGTACCCTGATCTACATGGCGGTGGCTGCCGTCATGACCGGCGTGGTGCCCTATCTGGAACTGGCGTCGCCGGCACCCATCGCGGTCGCTATCGACCGCATGGGTCTGGAATGGGCCGACACTCCGTTCGTGACCCCCGACGGTTCGCCGCTGAACGCGATCAGCTTCCTGATCAAGATCGGCGCGATCACCGGCCTGTCTTCGGTCATGCTGGTGCTTTGCTACGGCCAGACCCGCATCTTCTACACCATGGCGCGCGACGGCTTGCTGCCCAAGGCTTTCGCCCGGGTCCACCCGAAGTTCCGCACGCCGTGGATCGGCACCATCCTGTTGGGCATCGTCATCTCGATCGCGGCGGCCTTCCTGCCGATCTCGATCCTGGGTGATCTGGTGTCGCTGGGCACGGCAACGGCCTTCTCGATCGTCTGCCTCAGCGTCATCTATCTGCGGATCAAGCACCCGGAACTGCCGCGGCCGTTCCGCGTGCCGGGCGGTGTCTGGACGGCGGCGGCGGGCATTGCGGCCTGTCTGTTCCTGGCCAGCCAGAACCTGATCCCGATGTTCCAGCATGCGGCCGACGACAACCCGCTGCCGCTGATGCTGCTGGGCGGCTATGCGGCGGTCGGAGCCGTGATCTACATGATCTACGGCTTCTGGAACTCCAAGCTGGCGCGCGGCATCGACACCACCGAGGACACCACCCTGGCGTCCCCGGCCGAGGGGATGGGCACCGGCGTGGACAACGTCA
>CAUJHO010000041.1 GCA_963205025.1 Pseudomonadota bacterium
GCCGGCACCTTGTTTCGGACAGGCTTGGGCTGGCGGTGCTTGCGGATCAGCTGATTGTTCGTAGGGATTTAGGTCGTTCGTCTCTTTCGATGTGGAAGCGTGTGCCTTTCGGCCGGAGCGCCTCAGTGAGCCTTCTTTTGAACAGCCGGCTGGCTGCCCGGGGTGTTTCGAGACAGACCCTGCCGCTCAAACGCAAAAGCCGGAACGGGCGCCCTGGCCGTTCCGCCCCCGCCTCGCAAAGCGAGGCGGCGAACAAAGCAAGAAGCCGGAACGGGCGCTCTGGCCGTTCCGGCGGGCTCAGCCCGTCGCGTTCAATTGTCACGATCACGAAGGGTGGCTGGCCACCCGACTCGAAGGTGGCGGGCTTCTACGCGCGAAGCCCGGTGCCGTCAAGCAGGGCCCCTACCCCCGCTCACGCATCAGGCGAGCCTTGTCGCGCTGCCAGTCGCGGGCGGCCTCGGTTTCGCGCTTGTCGTGGATCTTCTTGCCCTTGGCCAGGGCGACCTCCAGCTTGGCCAGGCCCTTGTCGTTGAAATAGAGCTTTACCGGAATGATTGTGCGGCCTTCACGCTGAACCGCCCCGATCATGCGGTCGATCTGGCGACGGCTGAGCAGCAGCTTCCTGGGCCGGCGCGGTTCGTGGTTGAAGCGGTTGGCCTGACCATAGGGCGGGATGTCGGCATTGATCAGTATGATCTCGCGCCCCTCCACCGCCGCATAGCTCTCGGCGATATTGGCCCGCCCCTGACGCAGGGATTTGACCTCGGTACCGGTCAGCACCAAGCCCGCCTCGACGGCGTCGTCTAGAAAATAGTCGTAGCGAGCGCGCCGGTTCTCGGCGATCAGCTTGCGGTTCGAAGGCTCGCTCATTCGGCTCCACCGGCGGCGGCCAGGGCCGCATCAATCTGCGGCTTGACCGCATCATTGCAGACCACCAGCGGCAGGCGGATATCCTCAGAACAGTGTCCCATCTTCGCCAGCAGATATTTGGTCGGTGACGGCGAGCTGTCCAGGAACAGCGCCTTGTGCAGGCCGATCAGTCGGTCCTGCATGGCGCGCGCGCCGGCCAGATCGCCGCGCTCGAACGCGGCGTACAGCTCGGCCATCGCGCGCGGCGCGACGTTGGACGTCACCGAGATAACCCCATGACCTCCGTGCGCCATATATCCCAGCCAGCTGGGATCATCGCCCGAGATCAGGGCGAAGCCGTCGGCGCAATCCAGCCGCTGGCGGCTGATCCGGCCCATGTCTCCAGTGGCGTCCTTGATGCCGACGATGTTGGGCAACTGCGACAGGCGCGCCGTCGTGGCGTCGGTCATGTCCACACCGGTTCGGCCCGGCACATTATACAGCAACACCGGTAGCTGAACCGCGTCATTGATGGCGGCGAAATGGGCGTACAGGCCCTCCTGGCTGGGCCGGTTGTAATAGGGCGTCACTACCAGGGCCCCATCGGCCCCTACCGTCTTGGCGTGGCGGACCAGATCGATGGCCTTGTCGGTGGCTGAGGCCCCCGCCCCGGCGATCACCCGCGCCCGCCCGGCGACCGTCTCGACGCAGAGTTCGACAATCCGCCTATGCTCATCCAGCGACACCGTAGCGCTCTCGCCGGTCGTGCCGACCGGGACGACGCCTTGAACACCGCCCGCAATTTGACGTTGGATCAGGTTCCGAAAGGCGGATTCGTCCACTTTTCCGTCACGAAAGGGTGTGATCAATGCGGTGATCACGCCCTTGAACAGGGGGGCGGTCATTGGCAAAGGGTCTCGCTTGCAGATTGGCCTGGGAAACTAGGCGCGCGGCACTGGGGCCGCAACCGTTTCAAACAGACAGAGGATTGATGGCATGACGGATTGGATTCAGGCAGCGGTCGCAGCGGTCGTCGCCCTGTTCCAACCGGCGGCGGATCCAACCGTCACCACCGCCGTCACGGCCCAGTACGCCTCGTCCCAGAACCTGGCGCTGGGCCTGGCCGCCGCCCGCTCGGGCAATGTCAACGAGGCCCAGGCCTATGCCGCTTCGGCCAGCCAGATCGAGCGCCAGATCATTCGCTGGGCCCTGATTGACGTCTCCGAGGACCGGGTCGGCTGGGGCGAGCTGTCGTCCGCCCGCCATGAGCTGGCGGGTTGGCCGCGCGCCGAGACGCGCCAGCGCGCCATCGAAAAGGCCATGGCCAACGCCTATGCCTCGCCCAGCGAGGTGCTGTCGGTCTTCGCCGGATCAGAACCCACGACCGCCGAGGGTGCCATGGCCCTGGCCCAGGCCCTCGCCGCGACCGGTCGCCCGGCAGACTCCGAGGCGCTGCTGCGGCGCTGGTGGCGTGACCATTCCTTCGACAATGCGACCCAGGAACGGTTCTACGCCAGCTTCGGCTCGGTCCTGACCCCGACGGACCACGAAGCCCGGCTGAACACCCTGCTCTATGGGCCGCATGGTCCGGCCACCCGCGCCATGCTGGCCCGCGTATCGCCGGACTATCGCGCCCTGGCCGAGGCCCGCATTGCGCTCAGGAACGGCGCGGCCTCGCCCTATGTTCCGGGCCAGTTCGAGAATGATCCCGGCCTCGCCCTGGAACGCGCCCGGCGCGCCCGCCTGGACGGCCAGGAGTGGAACGGCTTCCAGTACCTGTCGCGCTTGCCGACCGCCCCGACCCACGAGGATGGCCAGGACCTGTTGTGGACCGAGCGCCGCAACTATTTCATCGATGCGCTTCAGGCTCGCGACTACACGGCGGCCTATCACGCCATGGCGGGCCACGGTTTCACCAGCGGCGACCGTGCGGTGGACGCGGAGTTCTTCGCCGGCTGGGTCGCCCTGACCAAGCTGAACAACCCGGACCAGGCGGCGCGGCATTTCGATCAGCTCCGCCAGATTTCCAGTACCCCGATCACCCAGAGCCGCGCCTACTACTGGCTGGGCCGGGCGGCTGAAGCCCAGGGCGACCGCGCCGGGGCCGACACCTATTACCGCCAGGGAGCTCAGTACACCTGGGCCTTCTACGGCCAGTTGGCCGCCGAAAAGGCGAACCAGCGCACCCTGCGCCTGCCGCCCGAGCCCCAGCCGACGGGATCTGATCGCGCCCGCTTTGAATCCTATCCGGTTGTCCAGGCGATCCGGGCGCTCGCCGCTGCGGGTGAAAACACCCTGGTGCGGGTCTTTGTCATGGACCTGGACAATCAACTGAACAGCGCCGTCGACTATGCCCTGCTGGTGGATCTGTCGCGCGAATACGGCATGCAGGACCTGTCCATGCACGTCGCCCGCACGGCGGCCCAACGCGGCTTCCCCCTGGCTGAGCGCGGCTATCCGGTCACCTATGTGCCGTCGGTGGCCGGCGCGCCGGACCCGTCGTTCGTGCATGCCATCATCCGTCAGGAAAGCGCCTTTGATCCGCGCGTGCGCTCGCACGCCAATGCGCGCGGCATGATGCAGCTCTTGCCGGCCACCGCTTCGGGCGTGGCACGCCGTCTGGGCGTGGAGTGGCGCGGGGCCGAGGCGCTCTATGACCCGGACTACAATATCCAACTGGGCACCTTCCATCTGGGGGAGCTGTCATCGGACTTCGGCGGGTCCTATCTCTTGGCGACGATTGGCTACAATGCCGGACCGGCGCGCCCGGCCCAGTGGATGGCCTTCTGCGGCGATCCGCGCGGCAGTTCCACCGATCCGGTTGACTTCATCGAGTGTGCGCCCTTCACCGAAACGCGCAACTACATGATGCGAGTGATGGAAAACATGCAGGTTTACCGCGCTCGCCTGAACGGAGGATCGGCTCAGATCAACCTGTCCGAAGAGCTGGCGCGCGGTTACGGCTACTAGGCGCGATCCGCCACCAGCAGGGTCTGATCCCCGGCCTCGATCCAGCGCGCTTTCAGACCGAACACGGACTTCAGCACCTTGGGTGAAAGGGCTTGGCTCGGCGCTCCGTCGGCGACCAGCCGCCCCTGATCCAGCACCGCGATACGGTCGGCGAACCGCGCGGCCAGCGACAGATCATGCAGGGTCATCAGCACGGCTCTGCCGCCGCGCGCATGGGCCCGGAATCGCTCAAGGCATAACAGCTGGGCATCCGGGTCCAATCCGGCCACGGGCTCGTCGGCCACAAGCAGCGCCGCCTCGGTGGCAAACAGGCGCGCCAGGAGAACCCGCGCCCGCTCACCGCCGGACAGGGCGAAGACCGATGTGTCCGCCAATTCGCCCACGCCGAACAGATCCAGCGCCGACCGACCGCGTTCAATCGCCACCGAAGGCGGGGCGAATGGTGCGCCCAGAGCCGCCACCTCAACCGCCGCCAGACCCCAGGCCAGACGCCGTTCCTGCGGCAGATAGCCCAGGCTGAGCGCCCTCTGAACCACATCGACGGAGTGGATGGGCTCCCCCGCCAGCCGGCTCTCTCCGCGTGAGATCGGATGCAGGCCGATCCCGGCCTTCAGCAGGGTCGTCTTGCCCGCGCCATTGGGGCCGACCAGTGCCACCATCTCGCCCGGGGCGACGTCCAGATTGACCGCCTGCACGACCTCACGACCGGACAGGCGCGCATGGATGTTTCGCAGCGACAGCAGGCTCATGTCCGCCAGCTCCGCGCCGCTTTCCAGGCAATCAGGGCAAACAGCGGCGCGCCAATCAGGGCCGTGAACACGCCCAGCTTCAGTTCCTGGTCCGTCGGGATCATCCGCGCTGCCAGATCGGCCAGCACCAGCATGGCGGCCCCCGCGAGAGCTGACGGCACCAGCAAGCGGGCCGGATCCTCGCGCGCGGCGCGGCGCACCAGATGCGGGGCCGCCAGTCCGACAAAACCGACAACGCCAGCCAGGGCAACGGCCGCACCGGTCGCCAATGACGCGCTCAGCACCGCCGCCATCTTCAATCGTCCCATAGCCAGTCCCGAGGCCGCCGCCGCCTCTTCGCCGAGCGTCAGCATCTTCAGGCCGGGAGCGGCGCGCCACGCCAGAAACAGGGCCAATGCCAGGACCGGAACCGCCCAGATCGCATCGAACCAACTGCGCGCCTCGACCGATCCCATCAGCCAGCCGAGGACCTCAGCGGTCGCGATCGGCGATGGCGACAGGTTGAACACCAGGGCCGTCGCCGCACCAAAGAAGCTGGACAGGGCGACCCCGAACAGGATCAGGGCTTCCGGCTCGCGGATGCGGGCCGTGAAGGCCGCCAGCGCGCCGCCGCACAGCAACGCCCCCGCCCACGCCGCGCCTTCGACCACGCCCGGAACCAGCGCCAGGCCCGACACGATCGCCAGCGAGGCCGCAAAGGCCGAGGTCGCCGACACCCCCAGGACGCCGGGGTCGGCCAGCGGGTTTCTGAGCAACCCCTGAAGGATCGCTCCGGCCAGGCCGAGCGCGCCTCCCGTCAGGGCGGCGGCCACGGCGCGCGGCGCACGCACCTGCCACAGGATTTCGCCGGGGGCCGAGGTCCAGTCACGGAACGCCTGCTGCAGTTGCGTTCCCGTCAGGGCCACCTCCCCGAACAGCACCGCCGGGACCAGTCCGATCAACAGAACCGCGCCCAGGAGCAGATTGAGCTGGAGCCGGCTGATCATCGCGGGGCCGCCCGCGCCAGGGCGCGGCTGCCGTCGGCGGCAAACCAGGCGGGACATCCCAGCATGGCTCCCGGCCAGGACACCACGGTGCGATAGGTGGTGCGCCGTCGCACACTGGGATGACGTCCCGCCCCGCGCCGATCAGCGCGGACAGTATCAAAGAACCCCAGCACATACTGGCGCGGCGGCCTCAGGATGATCTGCTCGATCGACACCGGCGCGAATGACGGGCCGTCCCAGGCATTGCTCAGGCCCGCGGCCCGCATCATGGAATCGATCAGAGTGCCCCGCCCTGCGGTCCACCCGGCCGCCGTCAGATACAGCGCCGTCTCGCCATTCCAGCTCTCGCGGCTCTGGGCTAGGTTGCGGTTCATGCCCGCAATCAGGTCGGCCCCGCGCCCCGGTTGCTGCAAGGCCGAACTGACCCTGTGGATATTGGCGCGCACGCCCTCGAAATCGGTGGCGTCGTCGATCTGGACGACGGCGATTCCGCGCCGCTCAAGCGCCGACATCAGCCGGGCGTCCCCGCCCCAGTAGCGCACCACCACATCCGGCGACGCGGCGATGACCGCTTCCAGGGTCGGGCGAACGCGGCGGGCCGCTTCGCCCTGCGACCTCAGCCAGGAATCCGGGTCATCGGCCCGGGGCGACACACCTGCGACGTCGGCGCGATCCGCCAGCGCCAGGACGTACTGGTCGGCGCACTGATCCAGGGAAACCACCCTCGGCCCGGCCCGGGCAGGCAGCGCCAGGCCGACCAGAATCAGGGCAGCCCAGCCGAACGCCCTCATCCCCGTGTCAGATCCGAGATGATGGCGTTCATCATCGAGTCGATCAGTTCGTCGCGATCGTCCCAGTCAAAATACGGCTTGGTCAGCATCAGGGACACCAGACCATGGACACCGCCCCAGATCAGCTGGGTCGCGGTATGTGGGTCGCGATTGAGCTGCCCTTCCTTGGCCATGTCCTCAACGGTCGAGCGCAGGCGATCATACAGGCCGCGTCCAACGCGCCGGGCCACGCCCTCGGCGCTGCCGGCCTCACCTGGTCGCGTCAGATAGATCAGGCGATAGGCATTCGGGTTGGCGAAGCCGAAATCAGCATAGGCCCGCATCTTGCGGCGCAGCGACACCTCGGCGGGCTGAACCTCCGCCTCGATCTCATCGGTCACCTTGGCGAGTTTGCCGAAGCCCGTTTCGACGATAGAGGCCAGGATCTCGGCCTTGTCCTTGAAGTGCATGTACAGGGCGGTCGACGACAGGCCGACTGCGTCGGCGATCTTGCGGATGGTCGCGCCCTCATAGCCCTGCTCCACAAACAGGCGTTCGGCCGCAGCGAGGATTTCGGCGCGCCGCTCGTGGCCGTCGCCCTTGGCCTTGCGGGCGGATCGACCGGCCGTGGCGCGCTGTTCAGTGACGGCCAAGGCGGCCTCCAGGAGGGACATATTCGGCAGAGGACTTAGCCCTGACTGCCCCTGCGGGCAACCACGGTATCCCCCCATCGCCTTGCTCGCATTGCGAGAACATGGTTCGTTTGCACCAATGGGGTTTGGGGGCATGCTATGGACGGGTCCACCCGCCCGGATATGACGGTGGCTGGCCTGCAGGCGTCTCTGAGCGCGCGATCCATCTCGACCTTCATCCTGGCTGCCCTGCTCGCCACCGGCGGCCTGGTCATCCTGCTGATGGTCCTGCCGAGCGCGCGCGGTCCGGCCTGGTCGGTCCTGACCGGCGGGCTGTGGCTCGTGTTTCTGATCATCGTGGCGTTCAAGTCGATCTGCTGCCTCCTGCCGGCACAAGCGCCCCGACAAATCTCCCCTCGGCCGCGTCGCTGGCCGCACTACACCGTCGTGGCCGCCCTCAAGGACGAAGCCGAGATGGTGCCCCAGTTGATCCGTCGGCTGGCGCGCATCGACTACCCCACACGCCATCTGACCGGCCTTCTGGTTGTCGAGGCGGACGACCACGCCACACTCGCCGCCATTCTGGCAACGCCGCGTCCGCCCTGGCTAGAGCCGCTGATCGCACCGGCCGGGTCCCCCCAGACCAAGCCTCGGGCGCTGAACGTCGCCCTGGAGCGCGCGCCATCCGGCCTGTTGACGGTCTATGACGCCGAGGACGAACCCCATCCCGAACAGCTGAAGGAGGCCGCCGCCACCTTTGCCGCGGGCGGTTCCGACCTGGCCTGCCTGCAGGCCCCTTTGCGGATCCGCACGCTGGGCCGTTCGCCGACATGGCTCGAACGTCAGTTCGCCCACGAATATGCGGCCCTGTTCGAGGTGATCCTGCCGGCCATGGTGCGTCTGGGCCTGCCGATTCCTCTGGGCGGCACCAGCAACCATTTCCGCGTCGAGATCCTGAAATCGGTCGGCGGCTGGGATCCGTGGAACGTCACCGAAGACGCCGACCTCGGCTTCCGCCTGACCCGGATGGGCTATCGCACCGGCATACTGACCCGCGCCACCCGCGAAAGCGCCCCGCCCGCTTTCAGAGCCTGGCTTCCGCAGAGAACGCGATGGCTCAAGGGCTTCATGCAGACCATGATCGTGCATCTTCGGCATCCGTTCGACCTGGGCTGGCGCGGCCTCGCCGCCCTGATGCTGACCCTGGGCGCCGCCGTCGCCTCGGCCGCCCTGCAGGGGCCGGTCCTGGCCTGGATCACGGCCAGTCTGCTCGTTCATGGGCTGAACAGGTCCTGGCCGGACTTCACCGTCGCGAATCTGGGCCTGCTGCTGCTCGGCTGGCTCGTCGCGGTCTGGACGGTCAGGATCGGCGCGCGCCGCACCTCAGCCCATTTTTCGATTCTGGACGCCGTCTCGTCGCCCCTCTACTGGAGCCTGACCAGCCTCGCCCAGGTCCACGCGGCCTGGCGACTGGTCTTTCAGCCCTCCCACTGGGACAAGACCCCGCATCAACCGGATCTCGAGGGTCGCAAGCCACCTCGGCGTGCCTTGAGATTTCGTGCTAGCCTGCCCACATCACCCGTCTCCCCGATCCAAGCCACAGGTCCATGGAAATTCTTGATCTCGAAGAGGACGCCTACGTCCGCACCGGCGTCATCAAGCGCCACCGCCCCGAAGACTTCGAGGGAATGCGGGCGGCCGGACGCCTAGCCGCCGAATGCCTTGACATGCTGACCGACCATGTCACGCCGGGTGTGGAGACCGCCTATCTGGACGACCTGGCCCGCGAGTTCATCCTCGATCACAAGGCTCTGCCGGCCTGCCTGGGCTACAAGGGCTATGAGAAGACGACCTGTATCTCGCCCAACCATGTGGTCTGCCACGGCATCCCCGGCGAGCGTCCGAACCTGCGCCTGAATGAGGGCGACATTGCCAATATCGACGTCACCGTCATTGTCGACGGCTGGCACGGCGACACCAGCCGCATGTACCCGGTCGGCGACATCAACGTCCGTGCCAAACGCCTGATCGACACCACCTATGAGGCCCTCGACCTGGGCCTGGCCATGGTCAAGCCGGGCAATACCTTCGGCGACATCGGCTGGGCCATCCAGCAGCATGTTGAAGCCCAGCGCATGTCCGTGGTGCGTGACTTCTGCGGCCACGGCCTGGGCCGCGTCTTCCACGACGCCCCCAACGTCCTGCACTTCGGCAAGCGCGGTCAGGGCGCGACGCTGGAACCCGGCATGTTCTTTACCGTCGAGCCGATGGTCAATCTGGGCAAGTCTTCGGTGAAGGTCCTGTCCGACGGCTGGACGGCCGTGACCCGCGACAAGTCGCTCTCGGCCCAGTGCGAACATTCCGTCGGCGTCACCGAAGACGGCATCGAGATTTTCACGGCCAGCCCCAAGGGTCTGTTCCGGCCGACGTTCGGCTGATACTGGACGTTCTCATTATGTTCTGACATAGTGGCGGCCTCCGAACGTGAGGACGCCATGCCCGTCGCCGCGACCGTCGTTGCCTTTCCCGAGCTGTTCACCCCGCCTTCGGAGCCAGCGCCGAAGCCGGCACGCCCACATCATCTGGGCCACCGCGAGCGCCTGAGGGACCGCGCCCGCAAAGGCGGTCTGACTGCCCTGCCCGACTATGAGCTCTTGGAGCTGTTCCTGTTCCGAAGCCAGCCGCAGGGCGACGTCAAGCCGCTGGCCAAGGCGCTGCTGGCCCGCTTCGGATCGCTTGGCGCAGTGCTGGATGCCTCGCTGGAAGACCTGACGACCATCCGCGCCGAAGACTCCAAGGGTCGCACCAAGGTCATCGGCCGGGAAACCGCGCTCGACCTGATGTCGCTGCACGAAATCGCCCGCCGGGTCGCCGGCGAGGTGGCGGCCCCGCGCAAGGTCATCAGCTCATTCTCTGCTCTGACCGACTATGTCCGCATCACCCTGCAGCACCAGCCGCGCGAACAGTTCCGGGTCCTGTTCCTGGATCGCAAGAACCAGCTCCTGGCCGATGAGGTCCTGGGGCGCGGCACCATTGATCATGCCCCGGCCTATCCGAGAGAGGTCATTCGGCGCGCCATGGACCTGCACGCCTCCGCCATCATCCTCGTTCACAACCACCCGTCCGGCGATCCGACGCCCAGCCAGGCCGACATCGACATGACCAGACAGATCATCGAGGCCGGTCGGATGCTCAAGATCGAGGTTCACGACCACCTGATCGTCGGCCGTCAGGGCATCAGGGGTGCCGCCACCGACCAGCGCGTGGTTAGCCTGAAGGCGATTGGGGCGATCTAACCGCGCTCGGCCAGCCCCGCCTGTTCCCACTCCAGGAAATCGGGCTGGCTCAGGAGCGTCGCGCAATAGGCCCCGGCTGTTCCGTCATCGCCGTGGGCCGTCAGGTCCAGCTGATAGTGCCGGATCCGCGCCGCCACCGGCGTGAAGAAGGCGTCGGCAATCGACCAGCGTCCGAACAGATAGGGACCATCACCGCCCCAATCCTGACGACAATCCAGCCACATCCCGACCAGCCGCCGCAGATCCTTCGACAGCGCGTCACTGGGGATCAGTGGCGGTCCAGGCGGCCCGACCATCGGATGGTCAGGCCCCATGCTGCACTCCGTTCGCAAAGCCCCGAAGGCCGAGTGCATTTCGCACACCACCGAATAGGCCCGCGCCCGCGCCTCGGCGTCCTCGGGCCACAATCCCGCCCGCGGCCAGTGCTCGGCGCACCACAGGCTGATCGCCAGCGAATCCCAGATCGCCACGCCATCAACGATCAGCACCGGCACCTTGCCCGCCGGCGAATGGGCCGCGATCTGGGCCGCCGTCGTCGGCTGATCCAGATGGATCACCTGTTCCTCGAACGCGGCATCACAGTGTTTGAGCACCAGCCAGGGCCTGAGCGACCATGTCGAGAACGCCTTGTCGCCGATGACGAGCTTGAGGGTCTGCATTTCTAGAAGCTCCAGGCTCGCGCGGTTTCCCAGCCGCCTTCGGTAAAGTCGGGGAAGTCCACGGTCGCATTGCCATTGGCGATCGACTGTTCCGACAGCGGCGTGATCGCACTCCAGGCCACCGCGTCATGGACGTCGATCGGCATGGCGGTACCGGCCTTCAGGGCTTCGATGAAGACATGGATGACGAAGAAGTCCATGCCGCCGTGACCGGCCCCCGACGCCTGTTCGGCAAACTCGGACCACAGGGCGTGGTCGTAGCGATCCAGCCAGGTTTGCGCCTCTTCCCACCGATGCGGCTGGGGGCTGGAGCCCTCCACATAGATGGAGCGATTGACGTCCATCCACAGACCCTTCTGGCCCTGCACCCGGAAGCCCAGCGAATAGGGACGCGGCAGGTTGGTGTCATGGGTCAGGCGCATCGTCGTGCCGTCGGCGCAGGCGATCGAGGTCGTCACCACATCGCCCAGCCGGAAGTCGACCCTGGCGTTCGGATGATCCGGCCCGCCCCCGGCGACCACATGGTCGTGCAGACCGCGCGCCTTGGAGGCATAGCTGGTCAGGCGGGTGAACCGGTTGCCACGGTGAATATTGGCCCAGACCGCCATCGGCCCGATGCCATGGCTGGGATAGAGGTCGCCGTTTCGCTGCACCGAATGGTCTGTGCGCCAGCGCGCCTCGGACCAGCCGCGCTCGCCGAATTCGACGCCGCCGCCATAGGCCTCTCCGACGATACCGGCGTTGAATTTCACATCGCGCAGGTCGTGCTGATAGCCGCCCTCCAGATGGATCATCTCGCCGAAGACGCCCTCGCGGACCATCCGCGTGATCGCCAGCACATCACGCCGGAAACAGACATTCTCCAACAGCATATAGGGCGTGTTGGTGCGCTGCTGGGTGCGAAGGACATCCCAGTGATCATCAAGGGTCACCCCGGCCACGACTTCGCAACCGACAGCGATCCCGGCCTCCATGGCCCCGATGGCCATGGGCGCATGCCATTCCCAGGGCGTGGCGATGATGACGGCATCCAGCCCCCCGGCCGCCAGCATCTCGCGCCAGCTTTCGTGCGACCCAGTCCACAGGCGCGGGGCCGGCTTGCCGGCCTCGGTGAACTGTTCCAGCGCCCGGTCCAGGGTCCATTGTTCGAGATCACACAGGCCGACGACCTCGACGTCGTCGCGCCGCACCAGCTCGCGCAGCAGCACCCGCCCGCGCATACCGACCCCGATCATGCCCAGCCGCAGCCGCCCGTTCGCCGACGCC
The DNA here is from genome assembly GCA_963205025.1 of Pseudomonadota bacterium. Lineage (GTDB taxonomy): Bacteria > Pseudomonadota > Alphaproteobacteria > Caulobacterales > Caulobacteraceae > Brevundimonas. Next base: position 12,178 of record CAUJHO010000041.1, read on the forward strand.
TGGCGCAACGCCCCCGCGCGGGCCTTTCCGGCCAGCAGGCCACCGCCCGCAGCCACGACCCCACCGGCCAGCACACCCCGACGATTCATGATCCGACTCCCCAAAACACGGATGCCTCGCGACCTGAACCCGAACGGCCCCCGGGGCAAGCCCGTTGTTGACTTTGTCGGCGCATGGACCGACACCCCGCGCCCATGATTTCCCGCTATTCCCGCCCCGAAGCCGTCGCCATCTGGTCGCAAGAGACCAAGTACCGCATCTGGTTCGAGATCGAGGCCCATGCCGCCACCAAGATGGCCGAGCTCGGCGTCATCCCGGCCGGGGCCGCCGAGGCCATCTGGGCCAAGGGCAAGGACGCGGTCTTCGACGCCGACCGCATCGACGAAATCGAGCGCACCACCAAGCACGATGTCATCGCCTTCTTGACCCATGTGTCCGAGATCGTTGGCGACGAGGCCCGCTTCCTGCATCAGGGCATGACGTCGTCGGATGTGCTGGACACCTGTTTCGCCGTCCAGCTGGCCCGATCATCAGACCTCCTGATCGCCGGTGTCGACCGGGTGCTGGCGGCGCTGGAGACCCGCGCCCGCGAACACAGGTTCACGCCCCAGGTCGGGCGC
>CAUJHO010000042.1 GCA_963205025.1 Pseudomonadota bacterium
GCCAGACCCCGGAGTGGACCGAGGTGCTGGGCGGGCTGGAGCCCGGGACCGAGTACGTCACCGACGGGGCCTTCCTCATCCGCGCGGACATCGAAAAGTCCGGCGCGAGCCACGACCACTAGGGGGCCGCAATGCTCGAACGCATCGTCGCGGCCTCGATCCGCTACCGCTGGCTCGTGCTGGCGTTCGCCGCCCTGAGCGCAGCCGTGGGCGTCTGGAGCTTCCAGCGCCTGCCCATCGACGCCACCCCGGACATCACCAATGTCCAGGTCCAGATCAACACCGAGGCGCCCGGCTTCTCTCCGCTGGAAGCCGAGCAGCGGATCACCTTCCCGATCGAAACCGCGATCGCCGGCCTACCTGGGCTGGACTACACCCGGTCGATCTCCCGCTATGGTCTGAGCCAGGTCACCGTTGTCTTCAAGGACGGGACCGACATCTACTTCGCCCGGCAGCTCGTGAACGAACGCCTGCAGGGCGCCCGCAGCCAGCTTCCCGAGGGGATCACGCCGCAGCCCGGTCCGATCTCCACAGGCCTGGGCGAGATCTTCCTCTACATCGTCGAGGCCAAGCCCGGGGCGCGGAAGCCGGACGGCTCGGCCTACACCCCTGAGGATCTGCGGACCCTGCAGGACTGGGTGATCCGGCCGCAGCTGCGCAACACGCCGGGCGTCACCGAGGTGAACTCCATCGGCGGGTTCGAGCGGCAGTATCACGTGACGCCGCGTCCGGAGCGCCTCTCTGCCTACAGCCTGACCATGGCCGAGGTCATTGAGGCCCTGGAGGCCAACAATGCGAACGTCGGCGCGGGCTACGTCGAGCGCTACGGCGAGCAGTACCTGGTCCGCGTGCCGGGCCAGGCGAGCGGGATCGAAGACCTCAGGTCGGTGATCATCGCCAACCGCGGTGGGGCGCCGATCCGCGTTGCCGACGTCGCCGATGTCGGCATGGGCGAAGAGCTGCGCACCGGCGCGGCCACCCAGAACGGCCGTGAGGTGGTGCTCGGCACCGCCTTCATGCTGATGGGCGAGAACAGCCGCACCGTCTCCCGCGCGGCTGCCGCCAAGCTGGAGGAGGCGGCCAAGGCCCTGCCGCCAGGCGTGGTGGCGACGCCCGTCTACGACCGGACCGACCTGGTGGACCGCACCATCCGCACCGTCGAGACCAACCTGCTGGAAGGCGCCCTGCTCGTCATTGTCGTGCTGTTCCTGCTGTTGGGGAACCTGCGGGCCGCCCTGATCACGGCCGCGATCATCCCGCTTTCGATGCTGCTGACCATTACCGGCATGGTGCAGTCCAAGGTCTCCGGAAACCTGATGAGCCTGGGCGCCCTGGACTTTGGCCTGATCGTCGACGGCGCGGTGATCATCGTCGAGAACTGCCTGCGCCGCTTCGGCGAAACACAAGCCCGGTTGGGTAGGCTGTTGACCCGCGACGAGCGCTTCGAACTCGCGGCGAGCGCGACTGGCGAGGTCATCCGGCCCTCGCTTTTCGGAGTGCTGATCATCACCCTGGTCTATGTGCCCATCTTCGCCCTCACAGGTGTGGAGGGGAAGATGTTCCACCCCATGGCGGTCACGGTCGTCATGGCACTGACGGCGGCGCTCCTGCTCTCGCTCACCTTCGTCCCGGCGGCCGTGGCCATGTTCGTCACTGGCCGGGTCGAGGAGAAGGAGAGCCGCGTAATGCAGAGCGCCAGGCGGTGGTACGCGCCGGCCCTGGACTGGTCCCTTAAGCGGGCGGTTCCGCTCGTCGCCGGAGCGCTCGCGCTCGTTCTGATCTCCGGCTTCGCGGCGACCCGCATGGGCTCCGAGTTCGTGCCGACGCTCGACGAGGGCGACATCGCGATGCATGCCCTGCGCATCCCCGGCACAAGCCTGACGCAGGCGGTGAAGATGCAGTCGACCCTGGAGGCCCGCATCAAGAGCTTCCCGGAGGTCGAGCGGGTATTCGGCAAGATCGGCACGGCGGAGGTCGCCACCGACCCGATGCCGCCCTCGGTCGCCGACACCCTGGTGATGCTGAAGGACCGAAAGGATTGGCCTGATCCGCGCAAGCCCAAGGACCAGCTCGTCGCCGAGATCCAGGCAGCGGTCGAGACCATCCCCGGGAACAACTATGAGTTCACCCAGCCCATCGAGATGCGGTTCAACGAGTTGCTGTCGGGGGTACGCGCCGACGTGGCCGTCAAGGTCTACGGCGACGACACCGCGCGTCTCGCCGAGATTGGAAAAGCGATCGAGGCGGTCGTCAGCGGCGTCGCCGGAGCCCAGGACGTGGGCGTCGAGCAGACGACGGGCCTGCCCGTCCTGCAGATCACGCCGGACAGGGCCGCGCTGGCCCGCCACGGCCTCAATGTGCGCGACGTCCAGGCCCTGGTATCCGCCTCCCTGGGCGGCGCCGTGGTCGGCCAGGTCTTCGAGGGCGATCGACGGTTCGACATCGTCGTCCGGTTGCCGGAGGATATCCGCGGCCAGGTCGACAAGATCGGCAGCCTGCGGGTCCCGCTGCCCGCGACCGGCGAAGGACCGCGACGGTTCATCCCGCTCGCGGACGTGGCGCGCGTCGAGGTCGAGATCGGCCCCAACCAGATCAGCCGCGAGAACGGCAAGCGCCGTGTCGTGGTCACGGCCAATGTCCGTGATCGCGACCTCGGCTCCTTCATCGGCGAGGTTCGCCAGAAAGTCGCGGCGGAAGTGGACCTGCCGGCCGGCTACTGGATCGGCTACGGGGGAACCTTCGAGCAGCTTATCTCCGCGGCCACACGCCTGCAGTTCGTCGTGCCCGTCGTCCTGCTGCTGATCTTCGGCCTGTTGTTCGCCCTGTTCCGCTCCGCCCGGGACGCGGCCATCGTGTTCTCCGGCGTGCCGCTGGCGCTTACCGGTGGGGTGGCGGCGCTCATCCTGCGCGGCCTACCCCTGTCGATCTCCGCCGGGGTGGGGTTCATCGCGCTCTCCGGCGTGGCCGTGCTGAACGGCGTGGTGATGGTCAGCTTCATCCGCACCCTGCTGGCGGAGGGACGCCCCCTCGACGAGGCTATTCGCGAAGGTGCGCTCACTCGCCTGCGACCGGTCCTTATGACCGCCCTTGTGGCGAGCCTTGGCTTCATCCCGATGGCCTTCAACGTTGGCGCGGGCGCCGAAGTGCAGCGGCCGCTGGCCACTGTCGTCATCGGCGGGGTGATATCCTCGACGCTGTTGACGCTTCTGGTGCTGCCTGCGCTCTACCGGTTGGCGCATGCCCGACGTCGCGACCCTGAGGCGGGGCGGACGGCGGCAATAGTGCCGGCAGAATACGAGGCCGAGATGGCGCAGCTCAGGAGCTATCTGGCCTGGCCCGGCGCGCCGCTGGCCGTCGCCTCGGCCGCCTTGTTCGGCGCGAGCACGCCCCTTGCCAAGGCGTTGCTGGGCGGCGGCGTCAGCCCGTGGCTACTGGCCGGCCTACTCTATCTGGGGTCCGGACTCGGGCTAGCGATCCTGCACTACGGCCGTCGCGCGCTTGGCCGGAGGTCCGCTGAGGCGCCGCTCGCCCGCCGTGACTGGGGCTGGATGGCCCTGGTCGTCCTTTCCGGCGGTGTGGCGGGTCCGGTGCTGCTGATGCTCGGGCTTGCGACCATCCCGGCCTCGAGCGCGGCCTTGCTGCTCAACGTCGAAGGCCTGGCGACCATGGCGATCGCCTGGCTGGTGTTCCGTGAGAATGTCGACCGCCGCCTCCTCCTGGGCGCGGGCGCGATCCTGGCCGGGGCCCTGCTGCTGACCTGGCGGGGTGGATCAGGCTTTGCCGGCGTCGGCGTCGGCGCCCTCTTCATCACGGGGGCCTGCCTGGCCTGGGGCATCGACAACAACCTGACCCGAAAGGTCAGCGCCTCCGACCCGGTGCAGATCGCCATGGTCAAGGGTCTGGTCGCTGGCGCGGTGAACCTCTCCATCGCCCTGGTCGCGGGCGCACACCTTCCCAGCCTCGGACTACTGGTCTCCGCAGGCTTCGTGGGTTTCCTGGGCTACGGCGTCAGCCTGGTCCTGTTCGTCCTGGCCCTGCGCTACCTCGGCACGGCACGCACCGGAGCCTACTTCTCGACCGCGCCATTTATCGGCGCGCTGCTCGCGGTCCTGATGTTCGCGGAGCCCATCGGCTGGCAGCTGCTTACCGCCGCGGGCCTGATGGCGGTGGGCCTCTACCTACACCTGGTCGAGCGCCACGAGCATGAGCACGAACACGAGCCCTTGCAGCACGAGCATCCCCATACGCACGACGCCCATCACCAGCACCCACACGCCGAAAGCGATCCGCCCAGCGAGCCCCACACCCACCGTCACCGGCATGAGCGGCTGGTCCACAAGCACCCGCACTATCCGGACCTGCACCATAGGCATGATCACGCTCATTGATGTGGGCGGCTGACGCCTCTTAGAACGCCGCGCATTTCACAAGCGATCGGGACGATTTTCCGCAGCCCGAGGCCCGCTCAAAGCGGACGTCCTCATGGGTAGCTATGAGGCAGGATGCGCCAATCAACCGGCGCCAGGCGAACGTCTGGTTTCCCCCACCTGAGACGTTCGGAACGTCTGCTATCGGGCATGGTCCCAATGAAGCTGTAGGATGCCGTCGGCTGGGTGGGTGCTCCCAAACAGAGGTGAGCCATGGCTCAGATCGACCTCTTTCGCATGCCCAGACGGCCCTGGAATTCAGGACTCATCATTGGGGCGAAGCCCCCGCTCAAGCCCAAGCACATATGGGGAATTCGCCAGCAGTTGAGGACCGCAGGCAAGGTCCGCGACCTGGCGCTCTTCAACTGCGCTCTGGATGCGAAGCTTCGAGGGTGCGACCTCGTCAAGCTCAGGATCAGTGATGTTGCACCCGGCGGGACAATGCGGGACCGGGCCACGGTTATCCAGCAGAAGACGGGGCGGCCCGTGCCGTTCGAGATCACCGACGCCAGCCGGGACGCGCTGTCAGCGTGGCTGGCGTTGCGGGGCAAGCGCGCGGACGACTGGCTCTTTCCAAGCCGCTCGCGTCCCGGCGACCATCTAACGACGCGTCAGTACGCCAGGCTGGTTGGCGAGTGGGTCGCGATGATCGAGCTGGAGCCCCGCGCGTACGGCACGCACAGCCTGCGCCGAACCAAGGTGGCCATTCTGTACAAGAAGACCGGCAATCTCCGCGCCAGCCAGCTTCTACTGGGTCATCGAAAGCTGGAGAGCACCGTTCGCTACCTCGGCATCGAGGTGGATGACGCTCTGGCCTTGTCCGAGCAGATCGAAATCTGACCATGACAGCGTGCCGCTTGGCGGAACGACCTCGGTCCGCCAAGCGGACGTTTTGAACGTCTCAGATGGGGGGAAAGGAGACCTCGTCGCCGCGTCCGACCGCGAACCAGCCGAAGCTCGCAGGGTTCAGGTCAGCAGGACGATGTCCCATCTGAAGGCTATGACGCCCGGTTCGCTGGACGCCGCCGGTTGACAGATGGCGGCGTTGGGATCGCGGTGTCGCGACGCCAGCGTCGAAAGCAACAGGTCCTTCGCGTTCAGATCTTCGCCTGGAAAGTACATCTGGGTCGCGAGCCGATAGTCGGCATTCGTCAGGTCGAAGTGGATATGCGGCGTGCGCATCGTGCCCGAGGGCTCAGGATAGGCCCCGGGTTTTACTGAGCGCAACCTGAAGGCGCCGTCATGTGCCACACCGAACGACGCCACGCCGAGGAAATTCGGGTCCAGGGGCGCCGTGTTCTTGTCGATCGGGTTCGTGTAGCGCCCGGCGGCGTTGGCCTGCCAGATCAACAGTTTGGCCTGCGGAAGCGGTCGTCCCGAAGTGTCCAGCACCCTCCCGGTGATCTCGATCACCTGACCCAGGGCGCGGCCCTTGCGACCGGGAAAGTGGGTCAAGTCCGGATCGTGCGAGGTGGGCGCCCGGACCGGATAGTATGGCCCCATGGTTTCCTGGCCGGTGGGCTTCAAGAGATTCTGCGCCCGAGCCTGATCTGCACCTGCGGCGCCTGGCAGCGCCAACGCAGCGGCAGCTACCAATCCTCGACGCGAAATCTCCATCCGCCCCCCCTTTGCTGACCAACTAGACCGCACCCCCGTCGAGCCGGCAAGTGACGCCGTGCAAACGGACCTCCCCAACGCCCGCAACGGGTCGGAAACGGAACTAGGCCCCAGGCCCGCAAGCGGACCATCCCAAAGTCTGCAATGAGTCAGGAGTTCGCATTGGCCACCGGCGCGGGGGCGGCGCCGACTAGCGGACATTCCGAACTTCGCCGATGAGTCAGGAGCTGCCTACTGGCCGCCGCACCGTTTGGCCGGTGCAGATGTCGTATTGCGAGGTAGACCTTCGGCCGGAATGCGCCTGGAGCAGGCCGGTAGGGCGGTATGAGCCCCTGGCTGCGGCCGAGCAGCCTGATCACCTTGTCCAACGAGAAATCAGTCGCGCGGAATTCCCCCCAACGCGCATCGCCGGCGACAAAGTTGGATCCAGTGAGGTGGAGAACGCTTGACGGTTATCGCACGCGAATGCGGTGCAAATGGCATCTGCAGTCGTGCTGCAAAGCGAGCCAGACGCTCGAAAA
>CAUJHO010000043.1 GCA_963205025.1 Pseudomonadota bacterium
TCAGGTTCTGTGCAAGCCGGGTTCGATCACCCCGCACACCAAGTTCATGGCCGAGGCCTATATCCTGACGAAGGAAGAGGGTGGCCGTCACACGCCGTTCTTCACCAACTATCGTCCGCAGTTCTACTTCCGCACGACGGATGTGACCGGCATCATCAAGCTCAAGGAAGGCGTTGAGATGATCATGCCGGGCGACAATGCCGAGCTGGAAGTCGAGCTGATCACCCCGATCGCGATGGACCAGGGCCTGCGCTTCGCCATCCGCGAAGGCGGCCGCACCGTCGGCGCCGGCGTGGTTGCCAAGATCATCGAGTAGTCCACTCGACGGTCACAGCGACCAAAGACCAGGCAAAGGCCCCGGAGCAATCCGGGGCCTTTTTGCTATGCCAGGCATCGCGCTTTCGAGGGCAAGGCGTCGATATCGACGTTGGAGCGTCGAAGCCGATCGCGCGCGGCTTCGACGATGTGGCCCGGAAACTCTGAGGCATGACGCAAGACAATGGCTTCGCCGGTTAGCTCCGCCATGCCGCGCTGCAGAAGCATATCATAGCCCTCAGTTGAAGCCGTGACCTCGGCCCAGTCGGCCAAGGTCTGGCGCACGCCGACGCGAGCCACTTTCTGGCGCGTGCGAGCCAGTCGGATGGTCTTGCCGCGTTCCTCCTTCAGGACCGCTTCAAAGGCCTGGATTGTCTGCCAGAAGTCATGTTCGACGCTTCCAGCCGGGTGATCTATTCCCAGGGTAACGAGCTTGCGGAACGCTGCCTCGGCCACCTCGGGCGCGTTCAACTCTCTGGCTCGCGCGATTAGATTTCGGAGTCCTACCGCGTCTTCGCTTCGTGCGATGTAGTCAAATTGCTTCTGATACTGGTTCACGACCCCTCCTGCTCGATACCATCGACAGTTGAGCGCGATCGGTAAGCGATTGCTAGTCCGGCTGATCCGCCCGGTCCGGTTTCCAGTCGAACAATTCACTCAGCACCTTCAGCGCCTGCCCCCGCGCGCTGGAGAAATCTGGATCTCGTGCCAGGTGGATGCGGGCGTCGTCGGCGGCGGCCAGCAGAAGCTCGCGGTGGGCGACCGGGTCGGCAAACCGGTAGGCGGGCAGGCCGGCCTGTTTCAGGCCTAGCGGATCGCCGCCCCCGCGCATCGCCCAGTCCTGTTCGGCGATGAGGAAGCCGTCCTCGGTGCCGCGCACGACCTCCAGCCGTGCCTGGGCGACCTGGCTGAGCGGTGGGTCGTAGAGCAGAACGCAGGCGGATTTGCCCTCGCCGCGCCCAACCCGGCCGCGCAGCTGGTGAAGCTGGGCCAGTCCGAAGCGTTCGGCCTGTTCGATGATCATGATGGTGGCATTGGGCACATCGACCCCGACCTCGACCACCGTGGTCGCCACCAGCACCGACAGTTCATTGCGGGCGAAGGCGGCCATGACGGCTTCGCGTTCGGCCCCCGGCATCTGGCCGTGGACCAGGCCGACGCGATCCCCGAAGCGCGCCCTGAGCGCCACAGCACGCGCCTCGGCCGAGGCCAGATCGACCTCGACGTTCTCGGCCACCAGCGGGCAAATCCAGTAGGCCTGGGCACCGGTCTCGATAACCTGACCCAGCCGGTCGAGCACGGCCTCCATCCGGTCCATCGGCAGGACGCTGGTGGTGATCGGCTGGCGACCTGGCGGCTTTTCGTCCAGCCGCGAGACGTCGAGGTCGCCGTATTGCGTGAGTTCGAGCGTGCGCGGGATCGGGGTGGCCGACATGGTCAGCAGATGCGCCCCACCTTCGCCGCCTCCGGCCTTGGCCTGAAGCAGATTGCGTTGGGCCACGCCGAACCGGTGCTGTTCGTCGACGATGGCCAGGCCGAGATTGGCGAACCGGACCGCCTCCTGGAACAAGGCATGGGTGCCGATGACGACCGGCGTGGATCCGTCCGCCAAGCCCGACAGGGCGCGCAGCCGGGCCGCGCCCTTGTCACGCCCGACCAGCAGCACACAGTCGACACCGGCCTCGGCGAACAAGGGGGCCAGCCGCTCATGGTGCTGGCGCGCCAGGATCTCGGTCGGGGCCATCAGGGCGGCCTGAAAGCTGCTGTCGACCGCCGTGGCGATGGCCAGCAGGGCCACCGCCGTCTTGCCGGAGCCGACATCGCCCTGAAGCAGCCGGCCCATGCGCGCGCCCGACGCCAGGTCGGCGCGGATTTCGGACAAGGCTCGGCCCTGGGCACCGGTCAGGGAGAAGGGCAGGTCGGTTTGAAGCCGGGATGCCAGTGGTCCTGGCGTCATCACGGGCGCGGCCAGACGTCGCCGGGCGCGCTTGCGCTGGGCCAGGGCCAGCTGATGTGCCAGCAGTTCGTCAAAGGCCAGACGGTGCCGCGCCGGGGCACTGGATTCCAGGTCAGTCAAACCGGCGGGGTGATGGGCCGCCTCGAGCGCCTCGCGCCAGCCGGGCCATCCCTGTTTGGCGCGCCACGCGGGATCCTGCCATTCAGGGAGGTTCGGTGTCTGGCCCAGCGCCTCGAGTGCAAAGCGTCGGACCTGACGCGACGACAGGCCGCCACCGGCGGGATAGACGGCCTCGCTTCGGGGAACCTCATCGCGACGCTCGGGCATGACGGCGTAGTCCGGGTGCGGAATCTGGACCTCGGAGCCGTAGCGTTCGACCTTGCCCGAGACGACGCGGCGCGCCCCGACCGGCAGGCTCTTCAGGAGGCTGTCGCCATAGGTCTTGAAATAGACGAGGTGGACCCAGCCCGTCTCGTCGAAGCCGCGCACCTTGTACGGCTGACCCGGTTTTCGTGAGCCGATGTGCTGGTCGATCTGGATTTCGAAAATCCCGACCTCTCCTTCGACGGCCCCAGCGGCGGTCATGCGGCGGCGCTGAATCAGGCCTTGCGGCAAGGTAAAGGCGACGTCACGGACCAAAGGACCGGCAATCTTCTGAAGGGCCGGACGTACCCGCGCGCCAACGCCCTTCAGCGTGTCGATGTCGGCAAACAGGGGGAAGAGGATCGGAGGCCTCACGCGCGTGCGCGGTCCTGCATGAGGAAGGTTGCTGATTGCATTGCGGCGTTCGGAGAGTCAGGGTTGATCAAATTGTCGATCACGCGAGGGTGCCATGTCCGTTGCAAGCTTGCAGAGAAATCTTGCATCGTGAGGGTTCGATCCGGGTCCGGCAGACGGCCTGCTGGGGCGACGCACCTACCAGGCCCTGGCCGATTTCGTCTCGGATCGTCAGGCCCCGGCGGGGACCGGCGATCTCCTGGCTCTGAACCTGCGGCTGGGAGACATTACGACGCGACGTCGCCTGATGCACTTCTTCGCCCAGATCACCCACGAAAGCGGATTTCGGCCGCGTGGCGAAAGCCTGAACTATTCCGTCGCCGGGCTGAAATCGACCTTCTCGGCCCATCGCATTTCTCGGGCGGACTGTGATCGTTACGGTCGCAAGCCCGGTCGGCCCGCCAATCAGGAGGCGATTGCCAACCGCGTGTATGGCGGCACCTGGGGCCGAAACAATCTGGGCAACACAGAATTGGGCGACGGCTATCGCTTCCGGGGGCGCGGGCTGATCCAACTGACGGGGCGGGCGAACTATCGGCGGACTGCGCCGGAATTCGAGATCAATCCCGACCTGGTTCTGACGCCTGCGGGATCGATGAAGGCGGCGGTCGATTTCTGGCGGAGCCGTGGGGTCAATCCTCCGGCGGACCGCGACGACGTTGCGGCCGTGACGCGAATTATCAATGGCGGGGTCAACGGCCTGGCCCATCGTATTGCCCTGACTGACAAGATCAGGTCGATCTGGCCCGACTGAGCCGCTTCGGCTGGCAATCCGAGCGCTTAGCGCCTATTTCACCCCTCCCGAACAGCTTGAACGGACGGACGAAAGACCGTGGCCGAGGACTTGTCGCGCGTGCAGCGCCTGAAATACCGCGCCTGGCGTCGCGGGATGCGCGAGTGCGACCTGGTGCTGGGTGCGTTCGCCGATGTGCGGCTGGTAGGGATGTCGGACGCCGAGCTGGACGCTTTTGAGGCTTTGATGGAGGCCCCGGACGATCAGCTCTGGACCTGGATTCTGGGCACCGTCGAGCCTGACCCGGAGTTCGCCGGGCCGATGCTGGATCAGGTCATCGCCTTTGGGCGCGAGGACCTGTCGTGACCGACGACAGAATCGCCGCCGCCCCCGGGGGGCTGGAGCTGGCCGGAACCCCGGAAGGGTTCGACGCCCTGGTTGCCGGCGATCTGTTGCGGCGGCGCGGCGGGGTCGGCCTGTTCGTGGCCCGCGATTTCCAGCGGGCCAATGCCCTGATCGAGGCGCTGGGCTTCTTCGCGCCCGACATCGAGGTGTTGCGGCTGCCGGCCTGGGATTGTCTGCCCTATGATCGCGTCAGCCCCTCGGCGGGTGTGGCGGCCGAGCGGATGGCAGCTCTGACGCGACTGACGCGCGGTCGCGAGGATCGGCCCCTGATGGTGGTCGCCACGGTGGCTGCGGCGGTCCAGCGGGTGCCCGCCCGACAGTCGATGGTTCAGGCCGCCTGGTCGACGCGCGTGGGGCGTGTCGTCGATATCGCCGAGTTGGAGCGGCACTTCGCCATCAACGGCTATCAGCGGGCCTCGACGGTTTCGGAACGTGGCGAGTTCGCCATCCGGGGCGGCGTCATCGACGTGTTTCCACCGGGCGCGGCCGAGCCGGTGCGGCTGGATATGTTCGGCGACACCCTGGAATCGATCCGGGCGTTTGATCCCGAAACCCAGCGCTCGACCCGTCAATTGACCGAGATCGACCTTTTGCCGGTGTCGGAGGTCCAGCTGGACCCTGCGTCTATTTCGCGGTTCCGCACGCGCTGGCTGGAGGCCTTCGGGGCCGGGGCCGATGATCCGGTTTACCAGGCCGTGTCGGAGGGCGTGCGGCGTCAGGGGCTGGAGCACTGGCTCCCGCTGCTGCACGAACGCCTCGATACGATATTTGACTATCTGTCGACCGGTGCCGTGGTGCTGATGGACGCTCTGGCGGGTGATGCCATCGACGAACGTCTGGCGATGATCGAGGACGCTTATGAGGCGCGCCGCGAGGTCGGTCGGACCGGCCAGCCGTACCGCGCCCTGGCCCCGCAGGCGCTGTATCTCACGCGCGGCGAATGGGATGAGCGGCTGACGGCCTTAAGCTGGCGACGCTTCAGCCCCTTTTCCAGCGAGGGACCTGCCGTCGTCGATCTGGGCGGCGTGCAGGGCCGGACCTTTGCCGCTGAACGCGCCCAGGACAGCGTCAATCTGTTTGAGGCCGTCACGGCCCATGCCCGGTCGCTTCAGGGCCAGGGCAGGCGGGTCCTGTTCGCCTCCTGGTCGGAAGGCTCGTCCGAGCGGCTGGCCTCGATGCTGGCCGATCATGGTCTGAACCAGGCACCGCTGGCGGCCGACTGGGCCGAGGCCCTGGCCAGACCGGTCGGGGCGATCCAGCGCGCAGTGCTGCCCGTCGAGCACGGCTTCGTCGCCGGCGACCTGGCGGTCATCTCCGAGACGGACATTCTGGGCGACCGGCTGGCGCGTCCGCGCAAGAAGCGGCGCGCGGCCAATTTCCTGGCCGAAGCCTCCAGTCTCAGCCCCGGCGATCTGGTCGTGCATATCGACCACGGCATCGGTCGCTATGAGGGGCTCAAGACCTTGGACGTCCAGGATGCGCCGCACGACTGTCTGGAACTGCAGTACGCCGAGAAGTCGCGCCTGTATCTGCCGGTCGAGAACATCGACCTGCTGACCCGCTACGGCTCGGAAGACAACGAGGTGGCGCTGGATCGCCTGGGCGGCGCGGCCTGGCAGGCCCGCAAGGCCCGCGCCAAGGCCCGTCTGCGCGACATGGCCGAAGGCCTGATCGCCCTGGCCGCCAAGCGGGCCCTTAGAACCGGGGAGGCGATCGATCCGCCGCGCGGCCTGTTCGACGAATTCTGTGCGCGCTTTCCCTATGAAGAGACTGAGGACCAACTGAACGCCATCGGCGACGTGCTGGGGGACCTCGCCAAGGGCCAGCCGATGGACCGGCTGATCTGTGGCGATGTCGGCTTCGGCAAGACCGAGGTGGCACTGCGGGCCGCCTTCGTGACGGCCATGTCCGGTCGCCAAGTGGCGGTGGTGTGCCCGACGACCCTGTTGTCACGCCAGCACTTCCGTACCTTCACCGAACGGTTCGCCGGCTGGCCGGTGCGGATCCGCCAGCTGTCGCGGATGGTGCCGGCGCGTGAGGCGGCCGAGACGCGGGCGGGGCTGAAATCCGGAGAGATCGAAATCGTCATCGGCACCCATGCGGTGCTGTCGGAACAGGTGGGCTTCAAGGACCTGGGCCTGGTCATCGTCGATGAGGAGCAGCACTTCGGCGTCAAGCACAAGGAGCGGCTGAAGTCGCTCAGGGCCGATGTGCATATGCTGACGCTGACGGCGACACCGATCCCGCGCACCCTGCAACTGGCACTGTCGGGCATCCGCGAAATGTCGATCATCGCCACGCCGCCGATCGACCGACTGGCGGTCAGGACCTACATCACGCCGTTTGATGCGGTGACGGTGCGTGAGGCCCTGCTGCGCGAGAAATATCGCGGGGGTCAGAGCTATTACGTCGCGCCGCGCCTGAAGGATCTGCCGGACATCGAGGCCTTCCTGCGTGAGCAGGTACCCGAGGTGAAGGTGGTGGTCGGGCACGGCCAGATGTCCGCGACCCAGCTCGAGGGCGTGATGAGCGCCTTCTATGACGGCGAGTTCGATGTTCTGCTGTCGACCACGATCGTCGAAAGTGGATTGGACATTCCTTCGGCCAACACGCTGATTTTGCACAGGGCCGATATGTTCGGCCTGGCGCAGATGTACCAGCTCAGGGGCCGGGTGGGACGCTCCAAGGCGCGCGCCTTCGCCTATCTGACGACCCCGCCGAACCGGGTCCTGACCGAGAGCGCCGAGCGGCGTCTGCGCGTGCTGCAGTCGCTGGACAGCCTGGGGGCCGGTTTCCAGCTGGCCAGTCACGATCTGGATATTCGCGGGGGCGGCAATCTGCTCGGTGAGGAACAGTCCGGCCATATCCGAGAGGTCGGGGTCGAACTGTATCAGCAGATGCTGGAGGACGCCGTGAACGCCCTGCGCGCCCAGCCGGGGGAGGCGTTTGACGATCCGCGCGGCTGGTCGCCCCAGATCAACGCCGGGGCTGCGGTCCTGATACCTGAGGCCTATGTGCCGGACCTCAATGTGCGCCTGGCTATGTATCGTCGCCTGTCAGAGGCCGAACGTCCGGAAGACCGGGAAGCGTTGGCCGCCGAGCTGATCGACCGGTTCGGGCCCTTGCCGGATGAGGCCGATCAACTGTTGAAGGTGGTGGCGATCAAGGGCCTGTGCCGGCAGGCCAATGTCGCCAAGATCGACATCGGGCCCAAGGGGGCGGTGCTGAGCTTCCGCAATGACGTCTTTTCCAATCCGCTGGGCCTGGTGCAACTGATCCAGGCGTCGAACGGGGCCTGGAAGGTCCGGCCCGATCAGAAGGTGGTGGTCAAGGGCGAGTGGCCCGATGCCGCGGACCGCCTGAATGCGGCCGAGCGCATCACGCGCAAGCTGGCCGAGACGGCGTTCGCGGTCAGCTAGGTGCCTCGCTGATCTAGGATTCGGGTTCCGGCCCCGGTCGCGCGGCCGAGACGGCGCGCTCAAGCAAGGACATGGGCGATTCGTCGCTCAGCCGTTCGGCCTCGCCGATGTCGAAGGTCACGACGAAGGGTTTCCTGTCCTCGCCGGCATGGAAGGCGGTACAGGCGATGACGGCGGCAATCCGTTCGGACACCAGCCGGGCCTCACCCAGTCGGGTCGCGGGCAAGGCCACGGCAAACACCTCCGGTGACAGGCGTGCCGCCGTGTCCTCCGAGCGAACGAGCCGCGAAATCATGGCCCCGATTTGGGGCATGGCGCGGTCCACCCAGCCACCGGCCCGGGCTTGTTTGACTTCGTCCTGGTGGGCGACGCGCAGCACGCAGACCGACAGGGGCCGACGGCGCCGGGAGGCGGCCGTTGCCAGCCGCGCCAAGTGGACCGCAAAGAGATCGCGCGTGAACAGGCCCGTCGACGGATCCATCAGACCGGAATTGCGGGCGCGCTCCAGGGTTTCGCGGATACCCTGCTGGCGGCGATAGGCGTCGGCCAGGGCGAGGACCCGCTGGACCGTTTCATCGACCGGGGCGTCAGGCGATGCGACGTCGGCGACGCCGCGGCCGAAGATTTCGCCTAGATTGATGTCGGCATCCGACCGCAGGTAGAGCACCACCGGCAGGTGATAGAGTCGCGTATTGCGTTTGATGCCGGCGGCGATGGACAGGACCTCGGTGCGCCGCTGGCCGCCCCACAGAAGCACGGCATCAAACTCGCGCTCATGCAGATAGTCGAAGGCCGTATAGGGCGTCAGCGCCGCAGTCAGTTCGGCCCCTGTCGCCTCCAACACATTGGCGAGGGCGAGAAACTGTGGATCGGGCTCGCCAACGATCAGAATCCGGCGGGCCGTTTCCGGCTCCGCCGAGCCGAGCTGGATTCCCTGTTCCTCGAAGGTCGCGCGCCTCAGCTCGAACTCCTCGACGGCGACCGCCGCACGGATGAGGTGCTCGATACGCAGGGCGGCCTGGGTCGGGTGGATCGGCGGGGTCATTCGCAGGTCGGCTTCGGTGTCGTCGCCACCCAGCACGACCACCGGCAATCGACGCGAACCGGCGGCGGCCTTCAGGCGGGTGCTCAGGCCTTTGGGAAAGCCCTCTCGGCCATCGACCATGGCGACCTCGACGGCCATGTCGGCAATCGCCCGCTCGGCACCCTCGACCGAGCGGGCGGTGATCGTTTGCCAGCCGAGCGAATCGAGGCCCGCCGTCAACGGCGCGACCAGATCATCCTGGGGAGCCAGTACCAGCACGCGTGGTCTGGGCAGGGGAGCGGCCGACTCAATGGTGGGCTGAGCGATGATCGAGGATTCCTCCATGGTCGCGTTCTTACGCAATCCGCTGAGAAAATGGTATCGCTGCAATGGGGTTGATCAATGAGCCGAAAACGGGGATTGCCTCTTAATGACCGACCCTCGGCCAGACAGTCCGGTGACCTGGACCCCCCGCTTTGCCGTCCTGAAGACGCTAGGCGTCCTTGGCAAGGCCCTGGCCCGGCTGTGGGGCCGCGATGTCATGCTCTATGTGGGTGGGGTGTCGTTCTTCGCCCTGCTGGCCGTGTTTCCGGCGGTCGCCCTGATCATCGGCTTCTTCAAGGTGGTGTTGAACACGGGGGTCGGTCTGGAGCAGGCCGAGGCCCTGATCGAAGTGGTCCCGCATGCCGCGCGCGGACTGCTTCAATCCGAGATCGAGCGCCTCATTGATGTGCCGTTCCGCAGCATCTCTGCCCAGAGCGCTGTCGCGCTTGTCGTCGGGGCCTATGCCGCCCATCGTGGTTTCAAGGCGGTTCTGGCGGGCCTGACCTTTATCCATGATGAGACTGACCAGCACGGGTTCTTCCGCTTCAACCTGCTGGCCTTCATCGTGGCCATCTGCGCCTTCCTGCTGTTGACCGTGGTGTCGGGGGCCATCCTGACGATCCGGCTGATGCACGAGACCCAGGAGACGGAGCCCCTCGAGGGCCTGGGACTCGATAGCGAGTGGATGTGGGCCTTCACTGGCCTGACCATCGGGCTGACGCTGTTGTACCGCTATGCCATGGCGCATTCGAAGCGGGTTCCGTGGCGTGCCGCCATAGGTGGCGGGATCGGGGCGGCCCTGCTGTTGGCCCTGGCGTCATGGGCCTGTGCCGTTTACGTCGATCAGGTCGTCGAACTGGGGGCCACCTACGGCTCGATCGGTGCGGTGGTCGTTTTTCTGATCTGGCTCAGCTGGAATGTGAACGCGGTATTCTTCGGCGGGGCGCTCGCGACCGAGATCGAGATTGCCCTGCATCAGTATCGGCGCGCCAATGCGGCCGCAGAGGCCGCGACCGAGGCCGACCTCAGCCTGTCGGAGCCGCGTCACTTCTGGTGACCTGAAAACGCAGGGCCGGACCGTCCTCGAGAACGGCATCCAGCACATGCCCGGCCTGGCCGACGAAGTGCGGCACATCGATGCGCGCCATTGGATCGTCGGCAATCAGTTCGATGCGGTCACCCGGCGCGGCCTGACGCAGCGCCCGCGCCAGCCGCAAGGTCGGCGTGGGGCAACGATGCCCCCGCGCATCGACGATCTTCACACAGGCGCCCCCACCACCGCATCCACCGAGCCGGTGGTTACGGAGTGATAGCCCGGGCGTGCCGCTGCGTAGATCCGGCGGGCCAGGGCCTGACCCCAGGCGTCTTCCTCCATCATGGCCCGGAACAGCGGCAGCACGAACTTGCGTCGTCCCATCGAGGTCAAGAAATGCTCCAGGGCCGGAACGGCCGGATCGAACCTGTTTTCGACGGCGATCATCAGCCAGGCGAAGAGCACCTCAGAGTTGCCGCTGGCCGAGAGGCCGAGCGCCTGATCCAGCGCGCTGAGTTGCGCCGTCGTCATTTCGTCCGGCAGTTCGCCGAGGAAGCGCTGGCGCTCCTGGGTCGACCAGCTTGCCCAGGGGATCGCGGCGGCATCGCCCGAGACGACATAGGCTGCCACCGTGGCGTCAACGCGATCAAAGGCGTCGGCATGGGGTTCCTCGACATTGGCGGGCAGGCCGGGCCCAAAGACCCAGGCGTCGATCATCAACTGCTGCTCCAGCGCCGCATCGCCTTGAATCAGATTGGCCCGCAGGTCCGCGAGGAAGTCCGCGGTCGTCATCGGCTGGAAGGCATGACGGTCGAAGTAGCCGCGCAGATAGGCGTCAAACCGCTCACGCCCTGCGATGCGCTCGATGGTGCGCAGGAAGAAGGCACCTTTCTCGTAAGCCACATCCGTCAGGCCGTCGTCGGGGTCCCGTTCCGCCAGGTTGATGTAAAGATGTGTGTCCTCGGCCGGCAGGTCCGCCACGGTGGCCTGCAGACTGTCCCAACCCAGCACCTGCTCCATCATGGCGCGGTCACGACCATAGACCTCCTCCATGATCCGGTTCTCGAAATAGACGGTGAAACCCTCATTGAGCCAGAAATCCGACCAGGTCGCATTGGTCACCAGATTGCCGGACCAGCTGTGCGCCAGCTCATGGGCCACCAGAGACACCAGCGAGCGGTCGCCGGCGATGATGGTCGGGGTAGCAAAGGTCAGACGCGGGTTTTCCATGCCGCCGAAGGGGAAGGACGGCGGCAGGATCAGCAGATCGTAGCGACCCCAGCGATAGGGGCCGTAGAGGCCCTCGGCGGCCTCGACCATGCTCTCGACATCGACCAGTTCGTCGGCGGACCGGGCCAGGGTGGACGGTTCGGTATAGACGCCGGTGCGCGGTCCGGTGGACTGGAAGGCCAGGTCGCCGATGGCGATGGCCATCAGATAGGGCGGCACCCGGTTGTCGAGGCGGAAGCGCCAGGCGCGCTGGCCGGGACCGGCCGGTTCGCCTTCGGGCGTCAGCATCTCGGCACTCATGACCACCGACAGGTTTTCAGGGGCGACGATGCGGGCGGAATAGGTCTGGCGGATGCCGGGACTGTCCTGGGTCGGGACCCAGGTGCGGGTCAGGATGGCCTGGCCCTGGCTGAACATGAAGGGAAGCTCGCCGCCGGCCGTCTGTTCCGGCGACAGCCACTGGAGCGCCGCAGCATTGGGGCTGGTCTGATAGTCGACCACGACGGTGCGGGTACCGGAGGTCAGGGCCACCGTCAGCGGGCGGCCCATGTGCGGGCGCTCGTCGCCCAGGGCCCAGGCGGTCGGCTGGCCGTCAATCGTGACCGAGCGGATGGTCAGGTCGCGCGTGTCCAGCACCAGTTCGCGGGCACCGGGCGCGGTCTGGATGGAGAGGGTCGCGGTACCGCTGAGCGTCTTGCCGGCGAAATCGGCGGTCAGATCGATGGCGACGTCGGTGACGCGCGCCTCATTGGGGCGGGCGTAGGTATGGATGTCCTGGACAAGCTGAACCATCGGGGCCTCGGCGACGGGCGGCGGCGTGACCGGGTCCGGCGTGGTCGAGCAGGCTGCGAGCAGGGCGGTCGCGGCGACGGAAACAAGCAGCTTGCGGATCATGGATGACCTCCGGCGATGAAACTGGCGGCTTCTTAGGGCCTCTCGACCAAATCGGCAAAGCGCCGTCCGAACGCTGCGCGAAATGGCGGTGCTCAGGTTGCGGGTGTCACGCTGAGCAGTTCGACGCGGAAGAGAAGGACAGAGTTTGGCGGGATCAGATCGCCCCCCACCCAGCGATTGCCGTAGGCGAGGTCCCCGGGAATGACGAAATCGTAGGTCTCGCCTGCGCGCATCAGTTGAAGCCCCTCGGTCCAGCCGCGAATGACCCGGTTCAGTGGGAACTCGATGGGGTCGGCCCCGAAATTGCCGTCGAACTCACGCCCGTCGATGAAGGTGCCGCGATAATGAACGCGCACGGTGTCGGTCGGACCGGGAAGGGCCCCCGAGGGGTTTGCCGCCCCGACGCGACGGTATTGCAGGCCGCTCTCAGTCGTGGCCCAGCCGCGCTGTTCGGCGTTCCAGTCGAGATAGGCCTGCTGGCCCGTTTCCCAGCCGGCCTGGGAGGGCTCGACTAGCACAGGAGCCGGCGGTGGCGTCGCCGTGGCGCAGGCCGCGAGCACAAAAAGGAAAAGGGAGGGGGCGAGTAAGCCGAGCGTTTCCATGGGACGAGCCTAGCATTCGGCGTCCGCGTTCGAAAATGCGTGTCGGGGCCTTTTCTCTGCCTAATTTCGCGCTATATACGCTCCTTCGCAGAATTCTGATTCCTGCGCGTAATGCGCCGAGGCCCGGCTCGCCCCCAGCCGGACGAAGGCGCTGCTCCTCCCCGGGAGCCCTTCAAAATCCAGCGTCCTGAGGTGCTTCACCTCGAGGGTGGACGCGAAGAGACGGCGCAAACCGACCCTGCGAGAGGGACGGCGTGCGCCTTTTTGACGTGGCGCGGGTTGAACAGCCTCGCGCCGTAACAGGGACACCAGATGGCGCACTCCTTCACCGGCAAGAAGCGGATCCGCAAATCGTTCGGCCGCATTCCCGAGGCCGTGACGATGCCGAACCTCATCGAGGTTCAGCGGTCTTCGTACGAACAATTCCTCCAGCGCGAGACGCGCCAGCCCGACCGGATCGACGAGGGCATCCAGGCGGTGTTCAAGTCGGTGTTCCCGATCAAGGACTTCAACGAGCGCGCCACGCTCGAATACGTCTCGTACGAGTTCGAAGATCCGAAGTACGACGTCGAAGAGTGCATCCAGCGCGACATGACCTATGCCGCGCCGCTGAAGGTCAAGCTGCGCCTGATCGTCTTCGAACTGGAAGAAGAAACCGGGGCCCGCTCGGTCAAGGACATCAAGGAGCAGGACGTCTATATGGGCGACATCCCGCTCATGACGGACAAGGGCACCTTCATCGTCAACGGTACCGAACGCGTCATCGTCTCGCAGATGCACCGTTCGCCGGGCGTGTTCTTCGATCACGACAAGGGCAAGACCCACTCGTCGGGCAAGCTGCTGTTCGCGGCCCGCGTGATTCCGTATCGCGGTTCCTGGCTCGACTTCGAGTTCGACGCCAAGGACATCGTCTATGTCCGCATCGACCGCCGCCGCAAGCTGCCGGCCACCACCTTCCTGATGGCCCTGGGTATGGACGGCGAGGAAATCCTGTCCACCTTCTACGAGACCGTTCCCTACGAGAAGCGCGGCGAAGGCTGGGTCACGCCCTACAAGGCCGACCGCTGGCGGGGTGTGAAGCCGGAGTTCGATCTGGTCGACGCCGATACCGGCGAAGTCGTGGCCCAGGCCGGTCAGAAGATCTCGGCCCGCGCCGCCAAGAAGCTGGGCGAGACCGTCAAGTCGCTGTCGCTGGCCCAGGACGCCCTGATCGGCAAGTATCTGGCGGCCGACGCCGTCAACATGCAGACCGGTGAAATCTACGCCGAAGCCGGCGACGAGCTGGACGCGGCCATCATCGCCTCGCTGGAAGAGCAGGGCTTCACCACCATCGACGTACTGGACATCGACCATGTCACGGTCGGGGCCTACATGCGCAACACCCTGCGCGTGGACAAGAACGCCAACCGCGAAGAGGCGTTGTTCGACGTCTATCGGGTGATGCGTCCGGGCGAGCCGCCGACGATCGAGGCCGCCGAGGCCATGTTCCAATCGCTGTTCTTCGATTCCGAGCGCTACGACCTGTCGGCCGTGGGCCGGGTGAAGATGAACATGCGTCTTGAGCAGGACGTCGACGATTCCGTGCGCGTGCTGCGCAAGGAAGACATTCTGGAAGTCCTCAAGATCCTGGTCGGCCTCAAGGACGGCCGTGGCGACATCGACGACATCGACAATCTGGGCAACCGCCGGGTCCGCTCGGTCGGTGAGCTGCTGGAAAATCAGTACCGCGTCGGTCTGCTGCGTATGGAACGCGCGATCAAGGAGCGCATGAGCTCGGTCGATATCGACACGGTCATGCCGCATGACCTGATCAACGCCAAGCCGGCCGCCGCGGCCGTGCGCGAGTTCTTCGGTTCGTCGCAGCTGTCGCAGTTCATGGACCAGACCAACCCGCTGTCGGAGATCACCCACAAGCGTCGCCTGTCGGCGCTTGGCCCGGGCGGTTTGACCCGCGAGCGGGCGGGCTTTGAAGTCCGCGACGTTCACCCGACCCACTATGGCCGGATCTGCCCGATTGAAACGCCGGAAGGCCCGAACATCGGCCTGATCAACTCGCTGGCGACCCACGCCCGCGTCAACAAATATGGCTTCATCGAAAGCCCCTACCGTCGCGTCAAGGACGGCAAGGCCACCGACGAGGTCGTCTATATCTCGGCGATGGAAGAGGCGAAGTACACCATCGCCCAGGCCAACATCGAGCTGAAGAAGGGCGAGATCGTCGAGGATCTGGTCCCGGGCCGGATCAACGGCGAATCCCAACTGCTCAACAAGGACGCCGTCGACATGATGGACGTCTCGCCGAAACAGGTCGTTTCGGTCGCCGCCGCCCTGATCCCCTTCCTTGAAAACGACGACGCCAACCGCGCCCTCATGGGTTCGAACATGCAGCGTCAGGCGGTGCCGCTGGTTCAGGCCGATGCGCCGTTGGTCGGTACCGGCATGGAAGATGTCGTGGCCATCGATTCCGGGGCCGTGGTGATCGCGCGCCGGGCCGGCGTCGTCGAACAGATCGACGGCACCCGGATCGTCGTTCGCGCCACCGAAGAGACGGACGCCTCCAAGTCGGGCGTCGACATCTATCGTCTGTCGAAGTTCCAGCGGTCGAACCAGTCGACCTGCATCAACCAGCGCCCGATCGTGCGCGTGGGCGATGTGGTCCAGGCCGGCGACGTCATCGCCGACGGCCCGTCGACGGACCTGGGTGAACTGGCGCTGGGCCGCAATGCGCTGGTCGCCTTCATGCCCTGGAACGGCTACAACTTCGAAGACTCGATCCTGATCTCTGAGCGTATCGTGCGCGACGACGTCTTCACCTCGATCCACATCGAGGAGTTCGAGGTCATGGCCCGCGATACCAAGCTGGGGCCGGAAGAAATCACCCGCGACATTCCGAACGTCGGCGAGGAAGCCCTGCGCAACCTCGACGAGGCCGGCATCGTGGCCATCGGCGCCGAGGTCCAGCCGGGCGACATCCTGGTCGGCAAGGTGACGCCCAAGGGCGAAAGCCCGATGACCCCGGAAGAGAAGCTGCTGCGCGCCATCTTCGGCGAGAAGGCCTCGGACGTCCGTGACACCTCGCTGCGGCTGCCGCCGGGCGTGGCCGGCACCATCGTCGATGTTCGCGTCTTCAACCGTCACGGTGTCGACAAGGACGAGCGCGCCCAGGCCATCGAGCGTTCGGAAATCGAGCGCCTCGGCAAGGACCGCGACGACGAGCTCAAGATCCTTGAGCGCAACGTCTATGGCCGTCTCCAGGCCCTGGTCGTCGGCAAGAAGGCCAACTCGGGTCCCAAGGGCCTGGGGCGTGGTGATGTGACGGCTGAGAAGCTGGCCGACATCTCGCGCGGCCTGTGGTGGCAGATCGCTTTGGACGACGAAAAGGCCCAGGGCGAACTCGAAGCCATGAAGAAGCAGTTCGAAGACGCCCGCAAGCGTCTGGACCGCCGCTTCGAAGACAAGGTCGAGAAGCTCCAGCGCGGCGACGAAATGCCGCCGGGCGTCATGAAGATGGTCAAGGTCTTCGTCGCGGTGAAGCGCAAGCTGCAGCCGGGCGACAAGATGGCCGGCCGTCACGGCAACAAGGGCGTCATCTCCAAGATCCTGCCGATCGAGGACATGCCCTACCTTGAGGACGGCACCTCGGTCGACGTCGTGCTGAACCCGCTGGGCGTGCCGTCGCGCATGAACGTCGGTCAGATTTTCGAGACCCACCTGGGGTGGGCGGCCGCCGGCCTGGGCAAGCAGATCTCCAACCTGCTTGAAGCCTGGCAGCACGGCGGTCAGAAACAGGCCCTGATCGAGCGCCTGACCGAGGTTTATGGCAAGGATACGCCGCTGCCCGACAGCGACGAAGAGCTGCTGGAACTGGCCCGCAATCTGTCCAAAGGCGTGCCGTTCGCGACCCCGGTGTTCGACGGTGCCCACATCTCGGACATCGAGAACCTGCTGGAGGCCGCAGGCCTGAACCGGACCGGTCAGTCGATCCTGTTCGACGGCCTGACCGGCGACCAGTTCAAGCGTCCGGTCACGGTCGGCTACATCTATATGCTGAAGCTGCACCACCTGGTGGACGACAAGATCCACGCCCGCTCGATCGGCCCGTACTCGCTGGTCACCCAGCAGCCGCTGGGCGGCAAGGCGCAGTTCGGCGGTCAGCGCTTCGGGGAAATGGAGGTCTGGGCCCTGGAAGCCTACGGAGCCGCCTACACCCTGCAGGAAATGCTGACGGTGAAGTCCGACGACGTCGCTGGCCGGACCAAGGTTTACGAGGCCATCGTCCGCGGCGACGACAGCTTCGAAGCCGGCATCCCCGAGAGCTTCAACGTGCTCGTCAAGGAAATGCGGTCGCTGGGCCTGAACGTGGAGCTGGAGAACGGGTGAGGCGCGCGAAGCGCGCCTCACGGTGGCGAGTAGCGAGTGACGAGTGGCGAGACGCCATCCCGACACGCCGCAGTTCACTCGCCTCTGACCACCCGCCACTCGATACTTTTTTCGCGGCTTTCGCCGCAGCTAAGGAACCAAGATGAACCAGGAAGTCCTGAACATCTTCAACCCGGTCCCGGTCACCCCGACCTTCGACCAGATCCGCATCGCCCTGGCGTCGCCGGAGAAGATCCGCTCGTGGTCTTTCGGCGAGATCAAGAAGCCGGAGACGATCAATTACCGCACGTTCAAGCCCGAGCGTGACGGCCTGTTCTGCGCGCGTATCTTTGGCCCGACCAAGGATTACGAATGCCTGTGCGGCAAGTACAAGCGCATGAAATACAAGGGCATCATCTGCGAGAAGTGCGGCGTCGAAGTGACGCTGGCGCGCGTTCGGCGCGAGCGGATGGGCCATATCGACCTGGCCTCACCCGTAGCCCACATCTGGTTCCTGAAGTCGCTGCCCAGCCGCATTTCGCTGATGCTGGACATGCCGCTCAAGGAAGTTGAGCGGGTCCTGTATTTCGAGAACTACATCGTCACCGAGCCGGGCCTGACCCCGCTCAAGCAGAACCAGCTGCTGACGGAAGACGAGTTCTATCGCTTCCAGGAAGAATTCGGCGATGACGGCTTCACCGCCGAAATCGGAGCCGAGGCCGTCCGCAACCTGCTGATGGCGATCGACCTGGAGGCCGAGGCCGCCAAGCACCGCGCCGAACTGGCCGACAATCCGTCGGAAATGAAGGCCAAGAAGGCGTCCAAGCGCCTCAAGCTGATGGAAGCCTTCATCGAGTCGGGCAACAAGCCCGAGTGGATGATCCTGACCATCGTGCCGGTCATTCCGCCGGAACTGCGCCCGCTGGTGCCGCTGGACGGCGGCCGTTTCGCGACCTCGGACCTGAACGACCTGTATCGCCGGGTCATCAACCGGAACAACCGCCTCAAGCGCCTGATGGAGCTGCGCGCGCCGGACATCATCATCCGCAACGAAAAGCGGATGCTGCAGGAATCGGTCGACGCCCTGTTCGACAACGGTCGTCGTGGCCGGGTCATCACCGGTGCCAACAAGCGGCCCCTGAAGTCGCTGGCCGACATGCTCAAGGGCAAGCAGGGCCGCTTCCGTCAGAACCTGCTGGGCAAGCGCGTCGACTATTCGGGCCGTTCGGTCATCGTGGTCGGACCGGAGCTGAAGCTGCATGAGTGCGGCCTGCCCAAGAAGATGGCGCTGGAGCTGTTCAAGCCGTTCATCTACGCGCGCCTGGACGCCAAGGGCCTGTCGGGCACCGTCAAACAGTCCAAGCGGATGGTCGAGCGCGAACAGCCGCAGGTCTGGGACATTCTCGAAGAGGTCATCCGTGAGCACCCGGTTCTGCTGAACCGCGCGCCGACCCTGCACCGCCTGGGCATTCAAGCGTTCGAGCCCAAGCTGATCGAGGGCAAGGCCATCCAGCTGCACCCGCTGGTCTGCGCCGCCTTCAACGCCGACTTCGACGGCGACCAGATGGCCGTGCACGTTCCGCTGAGCCTCGAGGCCCAGCTGGAAGCGCGCGTCCTGATGATGTCGACGAACAACATCCTGTCGCCGGCCAACGGCAAGCCGATCATCGTGCCGTCTCAGGACATCGTGCTGGGCCTGTACTACATGTCGCTGGTCAAGGACGGTGAGCCGGGCGAAGGCAAGCTGTTCGGCAACCCGGCCGAGATCGACGCCGCGCTCGATGCCGGTGTGGTCACCCTGCACACGCGGATCAAGGCGCGCTGGACCGAAATGGGTCCGGATGGCGAGGAAGTCACCCGCGTCATCGACACGACGCCGGGCCGGATGAAGCTGGGAGCCCTGCTGCCGCGCGATCCGAACGTCGGCTATCGCCTGCTCGAAAAGAACCTGACCAAGAAGGAGATCGGCAATCTGATCGATGTGGTCTATCGCCACTGCGGTCAGAAGGCGACGGTCATCTTCGCCGACCAACTGATGGGCCTTGGCTTCAAGGAAGCCGCCAAGGCCGGCATCTCCTTCGGCAAGGACGACATCGTCATCCCGGCCCGCAAGACCGAACTGGTCGAGGAAACCCAGAAGCTGGTCGAGGAATACGAGCAGCAGTATGCCGACGGCCTGATCACCAAGGGCGAGAAATACAACAAGGTCGTTGACGCCTGGTCCAAGGCCACCGATCGCGTCGCCGACGAAATGATGGCCGAGCTGAAGGCCCCGGTTCTCGGACCGGACGGTCGCGAAGGCGAGATCAACTCGATCTACATGATGGCCAACTCCGGTGCCCGCGGTTCGCAGGCCCAGATGAAGCAGCTCGGCGGGATGCGCGGTCTGATGGCCAAGCCGTCCGGCGAGATCATCGAGACGCCGATCGTGTCGAACTTCAAGGAAGGCCTGACGGTTCTGGAGTACTTCAACTCCACCCACGGTGCCCGTAAGGGTCTGGCCGATACGGCGCTGAAGACGGCCAACTCGGGCTATCTGACGCGGCGTCTGGTCGATGTGGCGCAGGACTGCATCATCACCGAGGAAGATTGCGGCTCGACCCGGGGCATCACCCTGAAGGCCGTCGTCGAAGGCGGTGAGGTTCTGGTCTCGCTGGGCAGCCGCGTTCTGGGCCGCACCACGGCCGAGGACGTCAAGGAGCCGGGCACCGAGGATGTGGTCGTTCCGGCCGACACCCTGATCGACGAGGAACTGGTCGAGGCCATCGAGGCCGCCGGCGTGCAGTTCATCAAGGTTCGCTCGGTCCTGACCTGCGAAAGCGAAGTCGGCGTCTGCGGTGCCTGTTACGGTCGTGACCTGGCGCGGGGAACTCCGGTCAACATCGGTGAAGCCGTCGGCGTCATCGCCGCCCAGTCGATCGGTGAGCCGGGAACCCAGCTGACGATGCGGACCTTCCACATCGGCGGGGCCGCCCAGGTGGCCGAACAGTCCTTCTTCGAGGCCGTCAATGACGGCACCGTCAAGCTGGGCGACGGTGCCACCGTCAAGGCGGCACACGGCGACCTGGTGTCGATGAGCCGCAACCTGACCATCACGGTCCAGGTCGACGGCAAGGATCGCGAAAGCTACCGCGTGCCCTACGGCACCCGTCTGCGTATCAAGGACGGTGACACTATCAAGAAGGGTCAGCGTCTGGCGGAATGGGACCCGTACACCAACCCGATCATCACCGAAGTGGGCGGCAAGGTCCGCTTCGAGGATCTGGTGGACGGCCTGTCGATCCGCGAGGAAACCGACGAGGCCACCGGCATCGCCCAGCGCGTCGTGTCCGACTGGCGGGCCAGCCCGCGTGGTTCGGACCTGCGCCCGAGCATGGGTGTGATCGACAAGGACGGCGGCTATCTGAAGCTGGCGATGGGTGGCGACGCCCGTTACCAACTGCCGGTCGGGGCCATCCTGTCGGTGGGTGACGGCGACGACGTCAAGCCGGGTGAGATCATCGCCCGCGTGCCGACCGAAAGCGCCAAGACCCGCGACATCACCGGCGGTCTGCCGCGCGTGGCCGAGCTGTTCGAAGCCCGTCGTCCGAAGGACTGCGCCGTCATCGCCGAGATGGATGGTCGCGTTGAATTCGGTCGCGACTACAAGAACAAGCGCCGCATCAAGATCACCCCGGAGGTGGACTCCGACGGCAACCAGGGTGAAGCGGTCGAGTTCCTGATCCCCAAGGGCAAGCACATCTCCGTCCACGACGGCGACCTGATCCAGAAGGGCGACTACATCATCGACGGCAACCCCGATCCGCATGATCTGCTGCGGATTCAGGGCGTCGAAGCCCTGGCCGAATATCTGGTGAACGAGGTGCAGGACGTCTATCGCCTGCAAGGCGTGCCGATCAACGACAAGCACATCGAGACGATCGTTCGTCAGATGCTGCAGAAGGTCGAGATCGTCGATCCGGGTGAGACGGGCCTGATCAAGGGCGACCACATGGACAAGGCCGAGTTCGACCTCGAACAGGCCAAGACCGAGAAGCGTGGCGGCCGTCCGGCGACGACCCAGCCGGTTCTGCTCGGCATCACCAAGGCGTCGCTCCAGACCAAGAGCTTCGTCTCGGCGGCGTCGTTCCAGGAAACCACCCGCGTCCTCACCGATGCGGCGGTCAACGGCAAGATCGACACCCTGGAAGGCCTCAAGGAAAACGTCATCGTCGGGCGTCTGATCCCGGCGGGCACCGGCTCCTATCTGCGCGGCCTGCAGCGCGTGGCGCACAAGCGCGACGAAAAGCTGGCGGCTCAGCGGGCCAAGGCTGCTGCAGCCGAAATCGAGGCCCTGCCGGAAGATCTGGCGGCGGAAATCGACGGCTAGGGTTCGCGACCCTCCAACAGTGTTGAGGCCTCGCAGAGCGATCTGCGGGGCCTTTTCATTTCGGCCTTCAGGATGGGTGGCCCCTATTCGCCGGTGCGCGGTCGTTCGCCCTGGACATAGACGACGCTGCGATCGATCTCGCCCATGCCGAAGTTCGATCCAGGGGTTGCGGAGGGTGCGGCATTGCCGCTGCCGGTGGGAGCCGGCGCGCGTTGGGCCTCATAGGCGGCGAGCCGGGCGGCCCCTTGGGCGGCGAAATCCTGTGAGGGGTCGCCGCGCCTCTGGCGGGCAGGCGAAGGTGGCGCTGCAGCTGCGTTCAGGAACAGGTCACGACAGGCCGCATAGGCACGCTCCGAAACCTCGCCGTCTCCCAGGTCGCATCGCTCGCGCCAGGAGCGGGGAATTACGCGCCCGGGATCACGGGCCCTCACCGTCGGCGGCGGTGTCTCAACGATGAAGGGCGCGACCTGGGGGTTGGCGGGGGCGGCGCGCGCCTCTCGCACAACCACAGGCGGGAAGGGGGCTTGCGTGCCTTGGGGCGCGTCGGTCGGCGGCCGTTGCGGCGCACGGGCGCGCGGTATGATCTGCAGGTAGATGGGTTCAACCTCGCGGTCCGGCCTGGCCGTCGAAGGTTGCCACTGTGGCGTCGGCAAGATCGCAAACAGCCCCAGATGCAGACAGCCGACGGCCAGGATCGCAACGCACCAGAGGCGCGCGGTCTTGGTGTTCAGCCGATGCTCGAATGCACGGAGCCTGGACATGGCATCTCCCCATCCCGGCACTGGAGCGTCAGATCAGGGCCATGTCGTGGCAGGGTTGCGCCGCCCGCGAGGCGAGGGCATTTGAGTGGGCCAATCAGTTTCAGGAGATCCGCCCATGCCGCTGCTGCTTTGCCCGAACGACAACGCCTCCATGCAGACCGTTCAGCGCAATGGGGTCGAGTTCGATATGTGCCCGACCTGCCGGGGCGTGTGGCTGGACCGGGGCGAGCTTGAAAAGCTGATGCAGGCCAGCCGCGACGATGGTGCGGCCGCCGCCCCGCCGGGACCGTCGCCGGCGGCTGCGCCCGCGCCGCAGCGGCCGCAACAGTACGGCTATGGCG
Source organism: Pseudomonadota bacterium (assembly GCA_963205025.1). Classification (GTDB taxonomy): domain Bacteria; phylum Pseudomonadota; class Alphaproteobacteria; order Caulobacterales; family Caulobacteraceae; genus Brevundimonas. The sequence continues at coordinate 22,544 of CAUJHO010000043.1, forward strand.
AACGCGGTGAATATGGCGAGCGCGGTGAGTATGGCGAGCGTGGCGGCTACGACCAGCAGGGTCGGCCGCGCCGCAAGCGCGGCTTCGACCTGTTCGACGTCTTCGATTAGGCCCAGTCCAGCGCCGCTTCGCCCCTGAGGATCGCTTCGGCCTCGGGGGTGTGCCTGGCCCCTGGTGGGTCGTGCAGGACCAGCGGCGGCAGCAGACTCAGCGGGGCCTTGCCGGTTTTGAGGGCGCGTACGATGACGCGCTTGGCGGGTTTGTCGGCGAAGGGATGGATGGGACGGATCTGAAACGACCCGGCCTTGGGCGCCAGCAGGGTCAGGATCTCGGCAAGCCGGTCGGCCCGGTGGATCATCACGATCATGCCGCCCTCGCGGACCGCCTTGAGCAGAAATTCCGTCCAGGCCGCCAGTCCGTCGTCGGCGATCCAGGCCCCGCGCCGACTGGGAGCCGGAGCGCGCAGGGCGGTTTCGTCATCGAAGAACGGCGGGTTTGAGATGGCCCAGTCGAACGGAGTCTGGCCGAGCGTCCGGAAACCGGCAGCGACGTCGCCCTCGGTGATCTCGATGCGGTCATCCGTCTGGTTTTCGGTCACATTGGTTCGGGCCAGGGCACAGGCTGCCGGGTCGCGCTCAAGGCCCACCAGGCGAACATCGGGCCGGCGGCTGGCGATCTGCAGCAGGACTGATCCGACGCCACAGCCGGCTTCAATGACGCGCTGGCCCGGTCGGGCCGGGCAGGCGGCGGCGAGCAGGGCGGCGTCCATGCCGGCCCGGTAGCCGCGCGTGGGTTGGAGGACACGCACGCGGCGGCCGAGCAGCCAGTCCTCTTTAACCTCTTGGTCCATTCGGCTAGACCCTGCGACTGGAACCGGCGACCGGTGAATCATCGGCGTCGGGAGTGTTTGGAGCTTTCGTTTGGACCCTGTCACGGCCCCCGCCGCAAGAGCCACGGGCAGCGTCGATGCGCTGGTCGCCCTGGGTGCCGAGGATATGGCGGTTATCGACGGCCTGATCCGCGACCGGATGCGCAGCGACGTCGAGGTGATTCCGGCCTTGGCCGAACACCTGATCGCGGCCGGCGGCAAGCGCCTGCGCCCGCTATTGTGCGTGGCGGCAGCTCGCCTGATCGGCACGGAACGGGACGAACACCGGAAGCTCGCGGCGGCCGTCGAGTTCATCCATACGGCGACCCTGCTGCATGACGACATCGTCGACGGTTCGCGAACGCGGCGTGGCAAGGCGGCGGCGCACCTGATCTGGGGTGCGGCCCAGAGTGTGTTGGTCGGTGATTTCCTGTTCACGCGCGCCTTCGATCTGATGGTCGATGCCGGATCGATGCCGGCGTTGCGCCTGTTGGCAAATGCCTCCGCGGTGATCGCCGAAGGCGAGGTGCTGCAGCTCATGCGCGCGCACGATCTGAACCTGCCCCAGGACGTCTATATCCAGATCATCTCGGCCAAGACCGCCGCCCTGTTTGCCGCCTCTGCCGAGGCCGGGGCGCTGGCAGCCGGCGGAACGTCGTCGCAGATCGCGGCGATGCGCGATTTCGGACAGTATCTGGGGCTGGCCTTCCAGCTGGCCGACGATGCGCTCGACTACGGCGGGGCCAGTGAGGCGCTCGGCAAGGACGCCGGCGATGATTTCCGCGAGGGCAAGGCGACCTTGCCGTTGCTGTTCGCCATCCAGCGGACGCGCGGGCGCGAAGACGCCTTCTGGACGCGCACGATCGCCCGCCAGGAACAGACCGAAGACGACTTCAGGCGCGCGCGCGAGCTGGTCATCGGAACGGGCTCGTTGGGGGCGACCCTGGCGCTGGCGTCGGACTATGCCCAGGCCGCCAAGGCGGCGCTGGATGTCTTTGAAGATGGCGTCTGGAAATCCGCTCTCATGGATCTGGCCGACTTTTCAGTCGGGCGGACCACCTGAACCTAGGCCGCGCCGGCCTCGGCGGCGTCGATTTGTTTGCTCAGCCCGTACCAGCCGGCCGAGAGCGCCGCGATCAGCACCAGCAGGGCCAGGAGGCTCCAGTCGGGGGCGAAGCGATTGACGGTATAGCCGAGGGCTGAGCAGGCGGCCGTCAGGCCCCAGACACGCCAGGCCAGAGCCCCGGCCGGGCGATCCCCGGCTGTGGCCCAGCGTTGATACAGATGCTCGCGATGGGGCTCGAACAGCCGTTTGCGCGCCACAGCGCGCCGCAGCAGGGTGATGAGGACGTCCACGAGGAAGGGAGCCGCGACAAAGGCTCCCAGATAGAGGGTCGCGCGCGGACTCGGTCCGGTCGACAGCAGCACCGAGCTTCCGGCGATCAGGAAGCTGGAAAAAAGCGCGCCGCTATCGCCCTGGAAAATGCGTTTGCCTGGGTGGTTGTAGGGCAGAAAAACCAGGTTCGCGATCGAGGCGGCCAGCAGGGCGAAGGCCAGGATCGGCCGGTCCGGATTGACGAGCGCAAGGGTGAAAAGGCCGATGGACTGGACGCCTACTGCCAGGCCGTCGGACCCGTCCATGAAGTTGTAGGCGTTGATCACCACGATGATCCAGAGCGCCGTGCCGATGGCCCCCAGGACGGGACCGACGGCCAGATCGATGCCCGGCCCGACCGGCAGGACCTCGACCCGCGCGACGAAGATCGAAAACGCCAGGGCCGCCATTATCTGGACCGCGAGCTTGGGCAGGGGCGGGATGTCGAACACATCGTCCAGGGCCCCGAGGAAGCCGACGACGCAGGCTCCCAGCAATAACCAGACCGTCAGCCCTGGCCCCGGTGGCGGCAGGACGACCGACACGAAGACCATCAGGCCGGTCATGACTCCGGCGATGACGCCCAGGCCGCCTGAGGTCGCGGTCGCCCATTGGCTGAGGCCGCGCTCGCGCGGCTGATCCATCGGCCCCACCTTGGACAGGACGACCGTGGTGACGACCGTCAGCAAGACCGTGACCAGCACTCCCCAGAGCATCGCCGGTCCTAGCTCAACGCGGCACAGAAGCGCTGGATGCGCGTGCAGGCGTCCTCCAGCAGGGCATCGGAGGTGGCGTAGCTGATCCGGAAATAGGGCGAGAGGCCAAAGGCTTCGCCCTGGACCACAGCCACGCCCTCGGCATCCAGGAGCTCCGACACAAAGTCGCTGTCGGAGGTGATCTCGCGCCCGGCCGGGGTCCGCTTGCCGATCAGGCCATCAATCGAGGGATAGACGTAGAAGGCCCCCTCGGGGCGCGAGCAGCGAAGGCCTGACGCCTGGTTCAGCATCGAGACGACGAGGTCGCGCCGCCGTTCAAAGGCAGCGGCCCGCTCGGGCAGAAAATCCTGCGGCCCATTGAGCGCCTCCACAGCCGCCCACTGGCTGATTGAGGCCGGATTGGTCGTGGTCTGGCCGGCGACCTTTCGCATCAGGTCGATCAGCGGCTTGGGCCCGCCGGCATAGCCGATACGCCAACCCGTCATGGCATAGGCCTTGGACACGCCATTGACGGTCAGCAGACGGTCCATCAAGTCCGGCGCGACCTGACCCAGGGTGGTGAACTGATAGTCGCCGTAGGTCAGGTGTTCATAGATGTCGTCGGTGAGCACCCAGACATGCGGATGTCGCCGCAACACCTCGGCCAGGGCGGCCAGTTCGTCGCGGGAATAGGCAGCCCCCGTGGGATTGGACGGCGAGTTCAGAAGCAGCCAGCGGGTCCGCTCCGTGATGGCGGCCTCCAACGCCTGGGGCGTCAGGCGAAAGCCGTCGACCTCCGGGCAGACCGCGATGACCGGCGTGCCCCCCGCCAGCAACACCATGTCGGGATAGCTCACCCAGTAGGGGGCCGGGACGATGACCTCGTCGCCCGAAGAAAGTGTCGCAACGAACGCATTGTAAATGACCGACTTTCCGCCGGGAGCGACATGAATTTGGCTCGGGGAATAGTCGAGACCATTCTCGCGGCTGAACTTGGCCGATACCGCCTGTTTCAGCTCGGGGATGCCATCGACGTCGGTGTATTTGGTCTCGCCCCGCCGGATGGCGGCGATGGCGGCTTCCTTGACATTGTTGGGCGTGTCGAAGTCCGGTTCGCCGGCTCCCAGGCCGATGATGTCGCGGCCCTCACGCTTGAGCTCGCGCGCCCGCGCCGTTACGGCCAGCGTCGGCGACGGCTTGACCCTGGCGAGCGTCTCGGATTCCAGGCCCGAAGCCGGCTTGGACATGAATTCTTCCTCATGAACGGACGGCGCTGTTTACGCGGCACCGCAGCATCGCGCAATCTGACGCGGTCAATCAGTTGCGGTTTGCTCCATGCTCTATTCTATCTTGTCGCTGGCCCTGATCGTTCAGCAGCCCGAGTTGCCGCCGGCGGATGAACTGCCGGCCATCACCGTCCGGGGTTCCTATATGGACTACCGGCTGCGCGTCGGGCTTTCGGGGGCCGGGGTGGCATCGGATCTGATTGTCAGCACCGATCCCGGCATGAATTGCGGCGACGCCCGGTTTGACCGAACCCCCGGTCCCTACCGGCAATGCTGGCTGCGCGGCCGTCGCAATGCTCCGATCCTGCTGACGGCCCAGCGTCAGGGTGAATTTGGCCGCGACTGGACCGTGGACTGGACGGGTTGCGAGCCGCGCGATGCCGGGCGCAGCTGCGCCGTGGCGATCAGTGGCGAAATGTCTGTCGGGGCGACTTTCCGGGCACTGTAGGCCGTTGTGGGACGTCTCCGCTTTGCTCTCGACCTGACGCGCGCTAAGTCCTGATCATGCTCGCCCGGATCATCGCCTTCCTGACGGAGATGGACGCCCGCCGGTGGCGGGCTGCGGTCGTGACCGTCCTGCTGCTGGCCGGCGTGCTGGCGATGTTCGTGGTCGGCAAGTCCAGCCTGGGGGTCGAGGCCGAGGCCCGGATGGAGCACTGGCTTCAGGGCTATGCCGGCAGTCCCTGGGCCTTTGCGGTTACGGTCCTTCTGTTTGTGGTTTCGGCCTTCCTGGGTGCGCCACAATTCATCCTGATTGCCGCCTGTGTGGTCGCCTTCGGACCGTCTCTGGGGTTCTGGTACAGCTGGGTGGCTACCATCGTCTCGGCGGGGGTCACCTATTGGCTCGGTCGCGGCCCCACGGCCCGACTGCTGGACCGGATCGGCAGCCGGACGATCGAACGCCTGAAACGGTTTGTCGGCAGAAACGCCTTCTACGCCAGCTTCGTCATCCGCAACGTCCCGTCGGCCCCGTTTATAGTGGTCAATATGGTGTTCGGGGCGACGCGGGCGAATTTCTGGGGGTTCCTGGCCGGATGCGCACTCGGGGTCCTGCCCAAGACGGCCCTGGTCGCCTTTTTCGGCGGCGCCGTCTTTTCAGCGGTCAGCGGCGATGGAGTCTGGCACTCGCTGTTGCTGGCCAGCGCGGCAGTGCTGTGGTTGCTCCTGATGCTGGCCGTCCGCGAATGGATCCGCCGCCGCCGCGCCGGTCGTGAGGTCGAGACCGGTTTGGCGGCTGAAGACCCCCCGGCTTGAGATCGTCGCCGGGATGCCCATCTGGGAACGAATTCAATGGAGACCTCGATGAAGCTCTACTATTCCGCCGGCGCCTGTTCCCTGGCTCCGCACATCGTTCTTGAAGAAGTCGGCGCTCCCTATGAAGCCCAGGCCATGAACCTCAAGAAGGGCGAGCAGAGGACACCGGAATATCTGGCCAGCAATCCCAAGGGGGCTGTGCCGGCGCTGGAGACGGACCAGGGCGTCCTAACCGAAAATGTTGCGATCCTGAATTATCTTGCCGCGACCCATCCCGAGGCGGGTCTGGCTCCGACGGGAGACGCCTACGCCGCTGCGGCCCTGACCTCGTTCAACAGCTTTCTCGGATCTTCGGTCCATCCCAACATCGGCAAGCTCTTGTTTTATCCGATGTCGGACGAGGAGAAGATCAAGCAACGTGAGGTGACCCTGGCCAAATTGCGCCTTGTTGAAGACCACCTGTTGGTCGGGCCCTGGGCTCTCGGCGAAGGCTACAGTGTGGCCGATCCTTACCTTATGGTATTCGAGCGCTGGGCTCGTGCGGCAGGCCTTCTGGATGTTGCGGAATTCCCGCGCATGAATGCACATCTGGATGCGATTCAGGCCCGCCCGGCGGTCGAGCGTACCCTGGCGAACGAGGGCCTCTCGAAGGTGTGACCTCGCCTCGTGAAATCGAGCGGCGCGAGGGGCTTGTAATCCGTTCATCATACGGGCAAACGGACCTCTAGTCCGCTAAAGCGAAGACGTCAGGCGGCTGTGCGTGTGGGGGCGCGCACGGTCAGGGCATCGCTAGGCTGGCACAGACCTGTCGCCCCCTTTCTCGATCCGAACGAACGGTATCCTCGCTCCATGTTCAACCAGCTCTTCGGCGCCATTTCCAACGACATCGCCATCGACCTCGGCACAGCCAACACCCTGATCTATATGAAGGGCAAGGGCATTGTCCTGAACGAGCCCTCGGTGGTGGCGCTTCGAAACGTCGGCGGCCGCAAGATCGTCCACGCCGTCGGTATCGAGGCCAAACAGATGCTGGGCCGCACGCCGGGCCACATGGAGGCCATCCGCCCGATGCGCGACGGCGTCATCGCCGACTTCGAAGTCGCTGAGGAGATGATCAAGCACTTCATTCGCAAGGTTCATAACCGCAAGGGCTTCGTGAACCCCAAGGTGATCGTGTGCGTGCCGTCCGGTGCGACGGCGGTGGAACGGCGCGCCATCAATGATTCCTGCCTGAACGCCTCGGCGCGCCGCGTCGGCCTGATCGACGAGCCCATGGCGGCCGCCATTGGTGCCGGCCTGCCGATCCACGAGCCGACCGGTTCGATGGTCGTCGATATCGGCGGCGGCACGACCGAGGTGGCGGTGCTGTCGCTGTCGGGCATCGTCTATTCGCGCTCGGTCCGCGTCGGCGGCGACAAGATGGATGAGGCCATCATCAGCTATATGCGCCGCAATCATAACCTCCTGATCGGCGAGACCACGGCTGAGCGGATCAAGAAGGATATCGGCACCGCCCGGGTTCCGTCCGATGGCGAAGGCCTGTCGATCGAGGTCAAGGGCCGTGACCTGATGCAGGGCGTGCCGCGCGAAGTGCGGATTTCCGAACGCCAGGCGGCCGAGGCCCTGTCCGAGCCGGTTGCCCAGATCATCGAGGCCGTAAAGGTCGCGCTGGAGGCGACGCCGCCTGAACTGGCCGCCGACATCGCCGACAAGGGCATCATGCTGACGGGCGGTGGAGCCCTGCTGCGCGGCCTGGACAACGAAATTCGCGACCAGACCGGACTGCCGGTTTCGGTGGCCGATGATCCACTCTCGTGCGTCGCCATCGGCTGCGGGCGGGTTCTGGAACATCCTCGCTGGATGAAGGGCGTTCTGGACGCCTCTCTTCCTTAAGGGACTCATGTTAGGCCGGAAGGCTCAAACCGGTCGGGAGTAGCCCGGTGTCGCTTCGCGAGTCGCCGTTCGAAAATCTGAGGGTGCCGCTCGGCTGGTCGGCGGGGGGAGCCCTGCTGATCGCCGTTGCCCTGGCGGCATTCCTTCTGCTGAGCGATCGCAGCGAGGCCGATGAGGCCGGACACGAGCCGATCCGCCAGACTTTCGAATCCGGGGCCGCGCCGGTCGGGGGCATCTTTGCCGCACCTGTCCGTTGGCTGGGCCAGGTCAGCGATCATGTCGACGACTACTTTTTTGCCGTCAGCGAGAACCGTCGCCTGCGTGAGGAACTGGCTGATCTGCAGGCCGAGCGCGACGCTGTCGTGGCCCTGCGTAATCTGAACAGCCAGTACGAAGCTCTCCTGGGTCTTCGGGTCGAACCCGATGTGCCGCTCGTGGCCGCGCGTTCGGTGTCCGAGGCGCGCGGCCCCTTCCGTCGCGCGCGCCTGATCGATGTGGGCCGGGATCGCGGCGTCGAGATCGGAAATCCGGTGATCAATGAGCACGGACTGGTCGGGCGGATCACCGGGGTGTCCACCGGCGTAAGCCGGGTCTTGTTGGTGACCGACGTCACCAGCCAGGTGCCGATCCTGATCGACCGGACCGACGCGCGCGCGATCATGCGTGGCGACGGCTCCGGAAATCCGCGGCTGGAGTTTGTTCGCGGCGATGATGCGCTGGAGGTCGGCGACCGGGTCCTGTCTTCCGGGGACGGCGGCCTGATGCCGCGCGGTCTGCCGATCGGCGTGGTCGCTCGCGGCATCGACGGCACCTGGCGGGTCAAGTTGTTCTCGGACCGCGGTTCCATCGATTTCGTTCGGGTGATGCTGTTCGACGATTTCAGCCAGCTGGCCGATGGTTCGGCCCTGGAGGCACCGCCCCTGGCCGGCCTGAACACCGCGCCGCCGCCGTCGCCGGAGGTGGTGGCCCGCATCGATGATGCCCAGGGTCGGCGCCGGGCTGAGGCGGATCGTCAGGCCCAGGCCGAACGTGAGGCGCGCGATCGCGCCGCTGCCGACGCACGGGCTCGCGAGGTCGCTGCACGCGAGGCCGCAGCGCGTCAGGCTCAGACCCAAGCCCCGCCGCCTGCACCTGACTGGGGCGCTGAATGAGGCGCGTCGTGCCCGCGCGGCGGGCTGCGGCCGTCAAGGTGGTCGGCCCGGTCCAGTGGATTCTATTGCCGGCCCTGGCTGTCCTGGCCGTGACCCTGCTTCTGGCAACACCGATCAAAGTCTTTGGGCTGACGTTGCCGGAGCCTGTCACCCCGCTCATCCTGGCCTTCGCCTGGCCGCTGATCCGACCGTCCGTGCTGGCTCCGTTGGCCCTGCTCGCGGTGGGGCTGGTCGTTGATCTGTTCTGGGGCAATCGGCTGGGATTGTGGCCGCTGGGCCTGCTGGTGGCCTATGGCGTCGTGCTGGTCTCGCGCTCCTATATCTCGGGGCAGGATACGCGGCTCCTGTTCGCCTGGTATTCCGGGGTCACCGCCGTGGCTTTCTTCGTCGGCTATCTGGTGACGACGATGACGGCCCATCAACCGCCCAGCCTGATCGCGCTCTTCTTCCAGTATCTGCCGACGGTGCTGATCTTCCCGGCCGCCAATTGGCTGATCGACCGGTTCGATGACGGGGACCTCAAGTTCCGATGAGCGAACGGTCGCCGATCCAGTTCAGCGAGGTCAATGAACGCCAGGGATCCTTCCTGCGGCGTACCTTCCTGCTCGGGGGGGTGGCCATTGCAGGCCTGGGCGTCTTGGGTGCGCGTCTGGCGCATCTGCAGTTGATCGACCAGCGCCGCTATGCCCTGGCGGCCGTCGCCAACCGGTTCAATGACCGCCTGCAGGTCGCGCCGCGCGGCCTGATCGTGGATCGTCACGGGGTGATGCTGGCGGGTAACCGGCCCAGCTTTTCGGTTTCGGTCGTGCGCGACGTCACCCAGGATCTGGACGCGACGCTGGACCTCATCGCGCGGCTCCTGCCCGATACCGCCGAGCGCCGTCGCCGCATCATTCGCGACGTCAATGCCGCGCCCCTGTTCGTGCCGGTGCCGGTCAAGACCGACCTGACCTGGGAAGAGTTCGCGCGCGTCAGCCTGTTCGTGAACGAGTTGCCGGGCGTCCTGGCGACCATGGACGAGATCCGGTTCTACCCCTTCGGTGGCAGCTTCGCCCACGCCGTCGGCTATGTCGCCAAGGTCAATGCCAACGATGTCGAGGCCGTCCGCGAAGGGGGCGAGGAACCGCCAGCGATCTATTATCACCCCGGCTTCAGGATCGGACGTGTCGGCATAGAGAAGTCGCTCGACAACGATCTGCGCGGGCACCCCGGCTATCAGCGCGTCGAGGTCGATGCGGAGGGCCGCGTCCGGGGGGAGGACGCGGAAGGATCTCAGGCAGCGGTTCCCGGCCAGAAGGTCATGTTGACGCTGGATGCTGACGCGCAAAACCGGGCCCTGGAGGTGTTTGAAGAAGAATCCGGGGCCGCCGTCGCTATGGATTGTCGTACCGGCGACATCCTTGTGCTGGCTTCGGCGCCTTCATTCGATCCGAACCTGTTCGTTTCGGGTGTGCCGAGTGCGATCTACAATGCATGGCGTGACTATGAGCGCACGCCCATGCTCGACAAGGCGGTCAGCGGAACCTATGCGCCCGGATCGACCTTCAAACCCGTTACCGGAATGGCCGCCATGCAGCGCGGCGCGAGCCCGGACCGCGTCATCGTCTGTAACGGCAGCTTCTATCTGGGGCGGCGCTTCGGCTGCACCGGGCGTCATGGTCCTCAGGACATGAAGAACGCCATCAAAAACTCGTGCAATGTCTATTTCTATACGCTGGCCGCCGAGATCGGTCCGGACGCGATCGCTGAGGTGGCCCGGAACATGGGCTTCGGCCAGGAATATGACATCGGAATTGGCAGCCAGAACGAGGGCCTGGTTCCGGATCGGGCCTGGAAGCGCGAGAATTTCACCGGAGAGAACCAGAGATGGTTCACCGGCGAATCGCCTAGCTATGGAATTGGTCAGGGGTATCTCGCGGTCAACGCCCTGCAATTGGCCGTCTATGCATCGCGGATCGCGAATGGCCGCAAGCGCGTCATGCCGCGCCTGATCAAGTCAGTCGGAGGAGTCGAGCGTCCATCACCGGCTTTTGAGGATCTCGGCTACGGCTTTGACAAGATGCGCGTCCTTCAGGAAGGCATGGAGATGGTGACCGACACCGGCGGTACCGGGTTCCGCAACAGTCAGTTGGGACTGGGTGGGATGCGCATGGCCGGCAAGACCGGCACGGCCCAGGTGATCAACTATGACCGCGGCGGGCGGGGCAGGGGGGGCGACTGGGCCAGTCGCGACCACAACCTCTTCATCGCCTATGGCCCGATCGATGATCCGCGCTACGCCCTCTCCATCGTCGTGCAGCACGGTGGCAGTTTCGGTGGCACCATCGCGGCACCCAAGGCGCGCGAAATTATGCGGACGCTCATCCTCAAAGATCCGGAATTGCTGGCGCGTGTGAATTCGCCGCCGACACCCGAGCCATTGCCGGGTGCTCCCCCCTCGGCCGGCACCGAGGTTCCGCAATGACCGCCTCCGCCATCAGCCGCCCCGGTGAACGGGATCGTCTTCCCGTAAAACTCGGCCAGATCGACTGGCGCCTGGCGGGCCTGATCGCGCTGATCGGCGGGGCCGGGGCGATGATGCTCTATTCGGTGGCCGGCGAGAGCTGGGTGCCCTGGGCCGGAAATCACCTGATCCGTTTCAGCGCGGTCTTTCTGGTCATGCTGGGGCTGGCGCTGGTTGATGTGCGTTGGTGGTATGCGGCGGCCTATCCGCTCTATGCCGTCGGGCTGTTGCTGCTGGTGGCGGTTGAACTGGTCGGCGAAACCCGCATGGGGGCGACGCGCTGGCTTGATCTCGGTTTCACCAGCCTGCAGCCGTCGGAAATCATGAAGCTCGGCATCGTCCTGGCCCTGGCGCGATGGTATCACGGAGCCTCGGCTCAGGAAGCCAAGTGGCACTGGAAGCTCATAATTCCAGCCATGATGATCGCCGTGCCGGTGGTTCTGGTCGCGCACCAGCCGGACCTGGGCACCAGCCTGCTGATCCTGTTCACCGGTGTGGCGATCATGTTCGCTGCCGGCCTCAGCTGGCGCGTCGTGCTGACAGGCATCGCCGGGGTCCTGGTGATCGCGCCCCTGATGTACTTTTTTGTTCTGCATGATTATCAGCGCGCTCGCGTCGATGTGCTGCTCAATCCAGAGGCTGACCCGTCGGGGGCCGGCTATCATATCGCCCAGGCCAAGATCGCCATCGGCTCGGGCGGCCTGCTCGGCAAGGGCTATGGCCTGGGAAGCCAGAGCCAGCTGAACTTCCTGCCGGAGAAGCACACCGACTTCATCTTTCCGACCCTGGCCGAGGAGTTCGGCTTTCTCGGTGCCTTTTTCATCCTGGCGATCTATGGGGCGATCATCGCCATCTCGCTCAGGATCGCGAGCCTCAGCCACAACCATTTCGGACGCCTGGCGGCGGCGGGGGTGACGGCGACCTTTGCCCTCTACGTCCTGATCAACGGGGCCATGGTCATGGGTCTGGCTCCCGTGGTCGGCGTGCCCATGCCGTTGTTGTCCTACGGCGGTACAGTCATGCTGACGGTGATGATCGGCTTTGGTCTAATCCAGAGCGTGCGCGTTCACCGCTATCTCGAACTGCCCAAGAGCCGGGGCGTTATCTAGACCATGACCGATACTCACAAGCCAACGTCCGGCCTGCTGGCCGGGGCCCCCAACGACATGATCGATGCCCCGTCGGCTGCCGCCGCGACGGTTGATCCGTCCGCCACCGGGCCAGACGCCGAATGTCCCCAGCCGATCACGGCCTGGACGACCCACGAGGACTCGTCGGGCCTGGCCGAAGGCCTGCGGATGCGCGAGAATCCGGCGGAATGGGCCTTTGTGCGCCTGTCGCGCCTGATTCAGGACTTCGAGAAACAGCTGGACGAGAACAGCGAGGTCGGGGCGACGATCGCCAGCGGCCCGGGCGATGCCGCCTTCACGATCCGTGACCTCGGCTTCTGGGGGCCGGACTTTATCCTGTTCATGGGCGTCAACGGGGTGGGTCGGCCGATCCGGCTGGTGCAGCACTACACCCAGGTCAATGTCCTGCTCAGCGCCATGCCCAAGGAAAAGCCGCAGGAGCCGCCGCGCCGGATCGGTTTCGCCCTGCAGGAGCGGGTCGAGAAGACCCAGGCTGACCGCGGCCCCGAAACCTCGGACTAGATGCGGGCGTGTTCCCGATCGGAGGGAACAGGCTGTCAGATCAAACGCGGCCCTGAAACCGAGGGCAGGGCCCAGATCGAGTGGGTCTGACGAGCCCGCGCTAGAGCTTGCCGGCGGCGTCGGTCGCCCGGACCAGGCCGTCGATGATCCCCGGTTCCGTCGAAGCATGGCCGGCGTCGCCGATCACCTCGAACCCGGCCTCCGGCCAGGCGCGATGCAGGGCCCAGGCTCCCGACATCGGCGTCACCACATCAAACCGACCCTGCACGATCCAGGCGGGGATCCGGCGGATCCGGTCGATGTTGTTCAGGATCCAGCCGTCGTCCGGCAGGAACCCCCTGTTGGTGAAGTACCAGTTTTCGATCCGGGCGAAGGCGACGGCGAAATCGGGGTCGGCGAACTTGTCGGGGCGGGCGACCGGACCCTGGGCGCTGACGGTGTCGCCCTCCCAGCTGGACCAGGCGACGGCACAGCGGCGTCGCTCGGCGACGTCGTCCCCCATCAACCGCTTGTAATAGGCCCCCATCAGGTCGTCGCGTTCGGCCGTCGGGATCGGCTCCAGGAAGCGTTCCCAGGCGTCCGGGAAGATCTCGGAGGCACCGTGCTGGTAGAACCAGTACAGTTCCGGTTGGGTCAGCAGGAAGATGCCTCTCAGGATCAGGCTGTCGACGCGGTCGGGGTGGGTGATGGCGTAGGCGAGGGCCAGGGTCGACCCCCACGAGCCCCCGAAAACCGACCACTTTTCGATGCCGGCCTGAACGCGCAGGCGCTCGATGTCCTCGATCAATTTCCAGGTATCGTTGTCCTCCAGCACGGCATTGGGCGTCGAGCGCCCGCATCCGCGCTGATCGAACATGAAGACGTTCCAGACCTTCGGATCGAAGTAGCGCCGCATGCCGGGATTGGTCGCCCCACCGGGCCCCCCGTGCAGGACCAGCATCGGCTTGCCTTGGGGATTGCCCGAGGCCTCCCAATAGACCTGATGGACACTGTCGGTCGCCATCATGCCGGAAGCATAGGCTTCGATCTCGGGATAGAGGTCGCGACGCGACTCGGACGATTGAAATTGCATGGCCTGTGTGGACCTTGCCTTGACGTAAGCGTCAACCCTCATTCGGGGAAAAGGGAGCGATCCTCGGTCCTTGGGGGCATCGCATGCAGTGGCGTGCTAAGGCGGGCCATGAAGTCGAGCATGTCGAGCGCGCTGATTTACGGCCTGATCTTCGCCGCCACCGGCGTCAGCCTGCCCTATGCCGGTCTGTGGTTTGAGAGCCGGGGCCTGAGTGGATCGGAGATCGCCGTGATCCTGGCGGTGCCGATGCTGGCGCGGGCGGTGACCGGTCCGATGGTGGCGATCTGGGCGGACGGGTTTCGTCTGCGCCGGACCGCCCTGGCCTGGTTGTCGCTCGTCGCCGCCCTGGCTTATGGGGCCTGTATCTATGTCGAAGGCTTCGGCCTGTGGCTGGTGTTATGGTTCGTGGCCTCGACGGCGGCGTCATCGCTGATACCGTTGAGTGATGCCTTCACACTCAAGTTGGCGCGGCGCGAGGGGTTCGACTTCTCAATTCCGCGGGGCGTGGGGTCGGTCAGCTTCATTGCCGCCAATGTCGTGATGGGCGTCCTGCTCCGATCGGAATCGGCCGACCTCATTCTCGTCTGGGCCGCCGTCGTCAGCCTGCTCCTGGCTGCGATGGTGCTGCTGGCCCCCGCCGAACCCGTGCATGAGGTGACAGACGGCCTACGACCGCCGCGGCTGGCCGGCCTGGGCCAGCTGATGTCGGACCGGCGCTTCATGACGGCGGTGCTGGCCGTCAGCCTGATCCAGGCCTCCCACGCCTTCTACTATGGCTTTTCCGCCATCGCCTGGCGCGAACAGGGCATCTCGACGCGCGACGTGGGTCTGCTGTGGGGCTTCAGCGTTGCCGTCGAAGTGGGGCTGCTGTGGGCCTTCGAGCCCTGGCGAAAGCGCCGGGGAATCGGGCCGATGACGCTTCTATTGACGGGAGGTATTGCCGCGATCCTGCGCTGGAGTGCCCTGGCGGCCGCGCCGCCGCTGGCCCTGCTGTGGCCGCTGCAGGCGCTTCACGCCCTGAGTTTTGCTGCGGTCTATCTGGCGGCGATGCAACTGATCGAGCGGCTGGCACCGCCGTCCCAGGCCACCCCCGCCCAGATGCTCTATTCCAGCCTGTCGTCCGGGCTGCTGATCGGGATGGCGACGGTCGTTTCCGGGCCGCTCTATGACGACTACGGCGTCACCGGCTACCTGGCGATGGCGGTCATGGCCACGATCGGCATGGCCCTGGCCGTGGTCTTTCAGCGCATGCGACCCGAGTCGGAGCTCCAGCTTCGATAGATTGAGGCCCGCCCTAGGACAGATCGCCGACCGCCGCATCGAGCAGCAGCCAGGTGCGGCCCGCCTCGGTCCCCAGCAGGTCGCCGGCGGCCTCCCCGTCGGGGCGGTGGATGGCGGCCTCGACGACGTCGGCATAGCGATGGACGAACTGTTCGACATCGGCGCGCATCTGGCGGTCGGTCAGCACGCGCCGGGAGATGCGTCGTACCGCCGCCGGAGCCACCCGTCGCACGATGTCACGCGAGCGGCTGACGTCGCCGGCCTCCAGCGAGCGTGCCGCCTCCTCGACTCGCGTGCGGGGCAGGAGGGCCGAGGGGTCGATCCCCATTTCGCGAATACCGGCGGTGAGATCGGCAAACAGGACCTCCACGGGCGGGGCGGGGGCCGGTCGGGCCTGGGGCTCTGGCTGGGTCGGCACCTCATCGGCGCTGGCCAGAAGTTCCTTCCAGGACATGGGCTCGGATTGCGGGGCCAGGGGCGGGTTCACCGGTTCGAACGCCTTGCGGACCTCTTCGTCCTTTGAGGTCGGGGTCAGACGAAGACGGTCGCCCAACGGCGCGTTCCGCGCCGGCTCGGCCGCGAGAGACGGCCGCGTCCGACGGTCGCTGGCGGCGGTGTCACCCGACACAACGCCCATCAACTGGACGGCTTCGGACAGCATTTCGTAGTTGCGCTTCACCCGGTCCTGGAAGGCCGTGTCGACCGCTTGGGTTTCGGCGGCGGCCCGGCGGGTCGCCTCGGTCAGGGCGTTGATGCCGTTCTCGACGGCGGCGCTGATCTCTTCGACGCGGGTGCGGGCGTCGGCCGGCAGGCGTGCGGCCCGCTCGTCCATCTGGCGCATCGAGTCCTCGACATGGGCGATGGCCGCTCGAACCTCGAGCAGGCTCTCTTCAAGGCTGGACGCGATACGCGCGACCGCGTCCTCGCCAAGGTTGGCCGTCTCGGTGACGACCCGGCGCGTCGCTTCCAGTCGCGATTCTGCGGCCTGATCGGCCGCCTTGCCGGCCGCGAAGGCCATTTCCCCGAGGCTGTCGAGCCGGGCCTGGGCCGAGGTGACGGCCTCTTCGGTCGAAGTGCGGGCGACTTCGAGCGCGGCCTGGAGGTCGGCGAGTGTCCGCTCGCTCTCCTGTACGGCGTTCTCGCGCGCCTGCGCCGCCAGGTCCTCGAACCGGTCCAGCGCCTCGCGCGTGCGGGCGTCGAAGGCCCGCGCCTCGTTCTGGCTCATGTCCGACAGCGCCTTCACCTGATCGGTAGCGGCTTCGAGCAGGTCCTGGATCGCGGTGACCGACACTGTCGAATGCTCGTTCAGTTCGCTCGAGGTCAGTCTGACCTGGCCGAGAGACTCGGTGAGCTGAGCCCGCTGGCTCTCGACCTGGGCCGAGAAATCCTCCTGATCGCGACGCAGGCCGAAGGCGGCCTGGACGAGGGCGGCCCTCTGCTCAGACAGGCCTTCCTCGACCGAGCGGATCTGGTCGGCGACGCCTGAGCCGGCCGTTTCGAGGCGCATGGTTTGGCGCGACAGGTCGTCGGCGGCGGCGCGTGCGGCGTCCTGGGCCTCGCCGGCGGCGGAAGCCATGTCGGCTGCACGGGCCGCCAGGGCCGCTTCCGCTTCGCGAAGCTGGGTCTGGGCCAGGTCGGAGGCGTCGGCCACCATGCGGGCCTGGCGTTCGACCGTGTCGATCACGCCCTGGGTCTGGCTTTCGAGGCGTTCCCCCAGTTCCGCCAGGCCCTCTCGCTCACGCGACAGCTGTTCGGTGATCCTGCGCGCGGTGCGTTGCGCCATGTCGGCGGCGTCGTTCAGCCGGCGGGTTTCCTCCTCCATCGCCGCGCGCAGGGCCGCGATCTCGGTGCGCGCGGTTTCGGCGGCCGCGGTCGACTGGTCGATGTCGGATCTCAGTCCGATGAGTGCCAGTCCCGATTCCTGCACCGCCACGCCGGTCGGCAGGCCAAGATTGTCGGCCAGGCCGCGAGCCCGCCGAACCTCAGCGGCCAGGGCCGCCGACTGCCGCATCAGGCTGGCGACCATCAGCGCCAGGCCGGCCGGAGCCAGGGCGACCAGGACGATCAGCGCGGCGGTGGTGGGATCCAGCTCCAGCTGGCCGCCGCCGACCTGATAGGCGACATAGGAGGCGACGCCGCCGATCCAGAGCAGGGCAGCGATGATGGCGAGTGGATAGGCCGCCGGCGCATCCTGGTTCCTGATCAGGGCCGGACTGGGCCGCGACGGGGCCGTCACATTGCGCGAGGTGTCGGTCGGGGCCGGCACCTCGGCCGTCGGCTCTTCGACCACGAGGGGCGGGGCGATCTTCGACGAGGCCGTCTCCGGTTCCACCAGTTCGACCGGCGGTTCCATTTCAGCAACGGTACTCGAAGATTTGGATCGTGACTTCATGACCGGCCCCTTGGGTGGCGCGCTCGGGCGGACGCGCGCCAAAATGAACTCTTAACGGTTCATTGATGTGGGGCAAAGGTCAGACCGGCCTAGCAGTCCCGATTCGCGGTGGATACCGTCGCTGACGGCCCGCTGGGGCAATCCACCGTGCGATGAACCTCGCGGGACTCGCTGGCGCGTTGATCCACATTCAGGCCAAGCTGGGCAAGGATTGTGGCGACCAGGGCGGCAATCAGGCCGACGAGGATGTCGATGAATGTCTGCATTCGCCAGCCCCCCTGCTGATGGTTCGAGAAGTGACTTATGTGCCGGATAAGCGCCTGAGGCAACTACGTTCGACAAGCGCGCCTGCAAGCGCAGATCCCCCGTTGTCGCGCCTCACGATCAGCGGGACAGACCCCCACCCGCGTTTCGGTCCTCACCCGTGGTCAGGTCAAAATCGAAGACCAGGGGCAGGTGGTCCGATGCCAGGCGCGCCAGCGGATGAAACGGCGCGTGGACGTGCCGGATCGTAATGCTCCGACTGACGAAACAGTGGTCGATACGGATCGTTGGAAAGGCCGACGGAAAGGTCTTCACCGACCTGTCGAGCCCGGCCAGGCGCTGGGCATCGCGCAAATGCTGCGCCAGGTGGCGATAGGGACCGGTCACCGAGGTGAAGTTGAAATCCCCGATCAGGATGGTCGGGTCCTGGCATCTCGGGTCGCCGAGCCATTTCGGCCCCGCCAGCGCCTTGACCTGGCGGTGCTGTTCTCCCGGTAGCAGACCCAGGTGGGTATTGATGACCTGAAGCCGGGCCTGGCCGAGGCTGACTTCCAGCCAGAGGGCACCGCGCGGCTCCAGGCCCGGAACGCCTCCGAGCGTCGGCAGGGCCGCGCCCTTTAGCCGGCGTTGGGGCAGGGCGGTCAGGATGGCGTCGCCATACAGTTCTTCCTCGACCTGCATGGCGGCGTAGAAATCGACGTTCATGCCCAGCAGCGATGCGATGGCATGGGCCTGGTCGACATGCCCGGTGCGCGCGCGCCGCACGTCCAGCTCCTGCAGGCACACGATGTCGGCGCGGCAATCCGCAATGACCGCCGCGATGCGCTCGACATCGAGCTGTCGGTCCGTCCCCACACAACGGTGGACATTGTAGGTCATGATACGCGGCATCTGGGGGACCATAGACTGCCTGACGGCAGACGCGAGAAGGGAGGTCGGATCAGGCCATGGCGGATCGGAGCGCGACCCGGGCCGAGGCAAAGGCCGAGACGGCATCGCCTGACGCCATTCCGGCGACCAGGGCGTCGCGGGCCGCCTGCAGGGCTGCAGCCGGTACCTGGCCGGCCAGGTCTGACGACGCCATCACCCGCACGCTCTTCTGGGCATCGGCCACATAGAACAGGACCAGATCGCTGCGCGTTCCGATCAGCCCGCGCGCCTGGCCCTCGACGCGAAGATCCGGAAGCAGCCAACCCGACTGGGGCGCAAGGTTCGCCACAGCCCTCCAAGCCAGGACGACACCGTTCAGCAGGATGGCCTGGGTCATCAGGGCCCCGACGAAGGGGCCGGCGTCCAGGCCGGTTTCCGCCGTCAGATGTCCGGCCCGCCAGACCGTGGCCAGACCGGGCAGCCAGGCTGGGCTCGTCCCCAGTGCCAGTGACAGGGCGGGTGCCAGCAGGGCGACGACAATGCCAAGACCCAGGGCCAGATCGAGCCGATCCGGCGCGCTGGCGACATGGAAGGTGCGGATCTCGAAGGTGTCGGGTGCCGGGGCCTTGCTCTTCACCAGCGCCCCCGCATGGTTCTGAGGTGACGGGCCGGATGGAAGGCGAGCAAGGCCAGAACCCCGGCGGCCAGGATGAAGATCATGTCGCGCAGGCCGCGCGGGTCGCCGGTATGGCCGACGGTCATCGGTGGCTGGCCCGTCGATTTCAGGCGCTGGGCAATGACGTTGATACCGGCGCGCACGGCCGCGCCATTTCGTCCGTTCCTCAGCTTGGGCAGCATCCGCGACTGGATGAGGGCGGTCCAGTCCGCGTCGGGGATGCGCGCGTTCACCGAAGGGCTGCCCTGGATGCGAACCTGTCGTTCATTCATCGCCAGCAGCAGGACGACCTGTTCGCGCGACGGGTCCCAGACCGGCAGGTCCAGGGCGACTTCGCGGGCCGAGAAATATCCCAGGCTGGGCACGGTCGCGACGAACAGTTCGACTCCGGTTGCGGCCTCAAGCTCGGCGCTGGCGAATTCAATCTCGTCGCGCGTCGTTTCGAACAGGACGTTGGCGCGATCCAGCGTGTGGGGCGTCGCCGGCGCGGCCTCGACCGTCGCGGCGAGCGAAAGACAGACCCCTGCAATCAGCGCGACCCGGTAACGCATCAGATCCTATCTGGAACGATCCCGGCCCGGCGGCAAGCGGCGCTGTAGGTATTCGCCAGCAGGCAGGCGATCGTCATCGGCCCGACCCCGCCGGGGACCGGCGTGATGGCCCCGGCGACCTCGATCGCCTCTGCAAAGGCGACGTCACCGACGACGCGCGTCTTGCCGGCGGCCGCCAGGACCGGATCGCTGTGCGGGACGCGGTTGATGCCGACGTCGATGACCGTGGCCCCGGACTTGATCCAGTCGCCGCGGATCATTTCGGGGCGGCCCACGGCTGCGACGAGAATGTCGGCACGCCGGCACACGCCGGGCAGGTCGCGCGTGCGCGAATGCGCCACGGTCACCGTGCAGTCAGCGCCGAGCAACAGCTGGGCCATCGGCTTGCCGACGATATTGGAGCGTCCGACGATCACCGCCTCGGCCCCGCTGCGCGACCCCCGTGCGGCCTTGAGCAGCATCAGGCAGCCCAGCGGCGGCCAGGGCACCAGGCCCGGAAGCCCGACGGCGAGGCGACCGGCGTTGACCACAAGAAAGCCGTCGACGTCCTTGTCCGGGTCGATGGCCGTCAGCACCGCCATCGTGTCCAGATGCGCCGGCAGCGGCAGCTGGACGAGAATGCCGTGAA
>CAUJHO010000044.1 GCA_963205025.1 Pseudomonadota bacterium
CGGAATAGTCGAACTCGCACGCCTGGCCGATGACGATGGGACCGGCCCCGATGATCAGGATGGAGGAGATGTCTGTACGTTTGGGCATGTCAGTTCGTCACCACCGCGCACTCCCAGCCGTCGTAATCGACCTGGAAGGCCGCGGCCCAGGATTGCATCATCGAAGAGGTCGAGGCGAAGCTGGCTTCGTCCACGGCCATTGTCATTTCCAGCACCAGCGATTCCTCGTCCCCGCGCGTGAAGAAGCCGGCGCGGCGCGCCACCTCATTCAGGTCGCCCAGGGCATGATCGTCGCCGTAGAAATAGAACAGGGTGTGGCGCGGCGTGCGCCCGCTGTCGCCATGCTCGGCCAGGGCGGCGCGCACCATGGCGTCCTTCTCATCCTGGCTGGCGTCTGCGGTCACGACGGCGGGGCTCCTTGCGCGCGAAGGCCCACGCGGGACGGGGTGCCCCGGGGGATTCGGTTCGGTTATCGGCTAAGCGGCCCGTTTAGAGACGCCGTCCCATCCCCGCAACCGCCAATGCAAAGTTTCGTAAATTGTTGGGGCGATCGAGGCTCAAGCGCGGCTGCGTTCCCATCGTATGGAACGCGGCGACAATGGCCGCATGACCCTGCGCGACCGGACGAAAATAGTGCACTTAGTGCACTTAGTGCAGTTAGTGCACCCTGTTTCACAGTGCACTAAATCAGGCCCGCCAGCTTCAGACGTCCATCATTTTAGCAAAACGATCAAACAGATACAGGCTATCTGTCGGCCCGGGCGAGGCCTCGGGGTGGTGCTGGACGCTAAAGACGGGGCGGTCCTTCAGGGCGATGCCGCAGTTGGTGCCGTCAAACAGGCTGACGTGGGTTTCCTCGACGGCGTCGGGCAGGCTGTCGCGGTCGACGGTGAAGCCGTGGTTCATGGAGACGATCTCGACCTTGCCGGTGGTCAGGTCCTTGACCGGATGGTTGGCCCCGTGGTGGCCCTGATCCATCTTGATGGTGCGCGCCCCCAGGGCGATGGCCAGCATCTGATGGCCCAGACAGATGCCGAAGACCGGCTTGCCGCTGTCGACCAGCTTCTTGATCTCCGGCACGGCGTACTCACCGGTCGCCGCCGGATCACCCGGCCCGTTGGACAGGACCACGCCGTCCGGGTTGCGCGCCAGAATGTCTTCGGCGCTGGTGGTGGCCGGAACCACCGTAATCTTCGCGCCGGTCGAGGCCAGGGCGCGCAGGATGTTGCGCTTGACGCCATAGTCGACGACCACCACCGACTTGCCGCCGGCATCCACGCGCGGATAGCCCTCGGGCCAGTCCCACAGCCCCTGATCCCAGTCGAAGGCCTGAAGCGTCGAGGCCGGTTTCGCCAGATCCAGGCCCACCAGACCGGACCAGCTGCGCGCCTGTTCGACCAGGGCCGGAATATCAAAGGCACCGTTCGGATCGTGGGCGATGACCCCGTGCGGGGCGCCGGCGTCGCGGATGCGGGCGGTCAGGGCGCGGGTGTCGACTCCGGCCAGACCCACGACATTGCGGCGCTTCATCCAGGTGTCCAGATCGGCATCGGCGCGCCAGTTGGCCGGATCGGTGGGGACATCGCGGAAGATGGCACCCACTGCCGCCGTCTCCGAGCCACCGCCCGAGACCTGTTCGACGTCCTCGACATTGACCCCGACATTGCCGATGTGCGGGAAGGTGAAGGCCAGGATCTGCTGCATATAGGACGGGTCGGTCAGGATCTCCTGATAGCCGGTCATGGCGGTGTTGAAGACGACCTCACCCAGCGCCGATCCCTCATGGCCGCAGCCGATGCCCTGCAGCACCGTGCCGTCGGCCAGGACCAGAACGCCGGTCACGCCGGGAAGAAGTTGATCGGACATGGGGCGCTCCATACCACCGAATCCCGGCGGACAAACGGCGGCGTCACTACAGAGCGTCGTCGGCGGGGTCAACGGTGGGTAGGCGCTGGCTCGACCCTAGACCGGCTCGCCATAGGCATTGGCCTCGGGGTCGCCGGGGCCGGCGGCCAGAATCAGGAACCAGATCCAGCCGATCAACGGGATCAGGTTGATCAGCACCCACCAGCCCGACTTGCCGATGTCGTGCATCCGCCGCACCGACACGGCGATGCACGGGACCAGCGAGATCAGGGAGAAGATCGAAGTCAGGGGCTGAAATCCGCCGGTCCCCGACCAGCCGGCACCGCCGGAGATGCTGGAGGTGCCGAATATCATATTGTCGAGAATCGACAGGACGCCGCAGGCGATCAGGTAGAAGATGGTGAAGGTCCAGAACTCGCGTCGGTCCGCCCGCCCGGTGAACTGGGCGTAACGGCTATAGACGGCCATGATCTCGTTCATCGGTGTGCCTCCTGAAGCCCGCGCATCCTTACGAACCGCCGGGATTCGGGCCAGAGGTTTCGGAGGCGGCGGACGGCGAGCGCGCACGAACGAACGGCCAGATCAGGCTGGTCAGGGCGAAGAAGCCGATGCCGACGCCCAGCAGGGTCCAGCCCGACATGGCCACGGCCCAGACGCTGAATCCCAGGCCGCCGAGCGCCGCGATCCAGTCCCACGGGCGGCGGCTGAACCGCATCAGGGCCAGGCAGCAAAGGCCATAGACGACCAGGAACAGAACCGTTGTTGCCCCGATCAGCAGGCCGAACTGGTCGGCCAGTCGCGGCTGGGCGCTGATCAGGGTCATGACCGTCATCAGCCCCGCATGGATCAGGGGATTGGCCGGCGGCGTCACCACGCCCTGTCCGAAGACGCGCGGCAGAAAGCCCAGGCTGGCTCCGGCCCGCGCCGTCTCGCCGGTCAGCATCATCCAGCCACCCAGTGTCCCCAGGGTCTTGGCCACGGCACAGACGGCGACAAAGCCGGCGGCGCTGGCACCGATCACCCGCGACGCCAGATCGGCAAAGGGGCTGGTCGATTGGGCCAGGTCCGCCGCCGGGATGACGCCGAAGATGGCGGCGGTGACGGCGATATAGACCACGGCCGACAGGATCACTCCGGCATAGGTGGCGCGCCCGACATCGCGCTGGGGGTCACGCAGGCGCAGGGCCACGACCCCGGCGGATTCAAAGCCCAGGAAGGCCCAGAAGATCAGAGCCATCGAAGCCGGGACGCTCTGGCTCAGAGGGGCACCGTCCGGGCTCCACGAGGCGACGAAGACGGCGGGGTCGAAGGCCATGGCACCGGCAACCATGGCGATGCCCAGCGGGATCAGACCGATCAGCAGGGTCAGGCCGCCGAAGCGCGCCACCGTGTGCGGTCCGGCCATATAGATCAGGGTGGTCAGCCAGATCAGGCCGACGGTACACAGCGCCCCCGGCCACTGTTCGCGCAAGCCCGGAAAGAAGTGCGCCAGATAGCCGGTCGCGGCCAGGGCGATGGCGACGTTGCCGATCCAGTTTCCGGCCCAGTAGCCGAGCGACGCCTGATAGCCGAAATAGCGGCCCAGACCGACGCCGGCATATTCCGTCGGCCCGTCGTCGCGCGGGCGGATTCGGGCCAGCCCGGCGAACACGCCCGCCAGCAACAGCGCCCCGATCGACGCGACGATCCATCCGATCAGGCTGGACGATCCGATCGGAGCCAGGGTCGCGGGCAACAGATAAACGCCCGAGCCGATCATGTTGCCGGCGACCATCAGGGCCGCCAGGCCCCAGCCGATCTTGCGCGTCGTGTCGGTCATGGGTGGACCTCCGAAAGCCGCGACTGAAACCACGCCACGCCGACCTCCTGGGTCGGGCTGAGAAGGCCGGTGTCATAGGCCCCCGCCGACAGATTGGCCTGGACCGCCTCACAGATGCCGGCGTCCTCGGCGGTGATGCGGTCCGAGGCATCCAGTGCGTCCCGCAAGGCGTCGGGGCCTTCGTCGCGCAGGAACAGATAATCCAGCCGGGTGCGGCCCGGCCCCTCAGGCACCATTCGTTCGATCATGGCCCCGTCGCGATAGATGTTGACGGCCAGGTTCGGCCACAGCCAGCCCCACAGGCCCGCCTGCGGCCCGTCGCCGGACTGAACGCTTTCCTGGATGACCAGATCGCCCTGGACGGTCACGCGGTAGTCGGCACCCAGCTCCTGGGCCAGGGCCGGGTGGACGGCGCTGATGTGGTAGCTCTCCAGATAGTTCTCCACATAGACCTTCCAGTCGCAGGCGATCCTGTGGCTGCGGTGCAGGGCCGGGCCGGGGATGTTGAGCCCCCGCTCCTGAACCAGTCGCTCCAGCGGCGCGATGAAATCAGAGAAGGTCGAGGGACTTTCGGCCAGGTTGACGAAGACCAGGCCGCGCCAGATTTCGAGGCTCAGGCCGAACAGACCCAGTTCGCGCGGATCGAACCCTTCGGCGGGGCCGAAGCCGACCGCCGACCGCAAGCGCCCATCGAGGGTGTAGCGCCAGCCGTGATAGGCGCAGGTCAGTTCGCCCGGGCAGGTCCCGCGCTCGCCCTGGACCAGCGGCCCGGCCCGGTGGCGACAGACATTGTGAAAGGCCCGCAAGGCCCCGTCCTTGCCGCGCACGGCGAACAGGCGGTGGCCGGCGATATCGGTGGCGATCCAGTCACCCGGCTCGGGGGCCTCGGCCTCATGGCCCAGGAACAGCCAGGTCTGGCCGAACACGCCGGTTCGCTCGCGGGCATAGGCGGCTGGGTCGCCATACAGATGGGCGGGCAGGGTGCGCTGCATCGGTGAGACTTGTCTGGCCTGCGGCACGGCGTCAATCCGGCTCTTGGCGCGACCGCGCGGAGCCGATATTCCCGCGCTTTGACGGAGCCGCCCATGCCTATCACGACCGTTGGCCTCGATGCTGATGATACTCTCTGGCACAACGAGACGATCTTTCGGCTGACCCATGACCGGTTCGCCGAGATGCTGGCCGAGCATGGCGACCGCGACACCATCGAGGCGCGTCTGGCCGAGGTGGAGCGGCGCAACCTTCGGCTTTACGGCTACGGCATCAAGGGCTTTACCCTGTCGATGATCGAGACGGCGATGGAGCTGACCGGCGGCGAGCCGCCCGCCGGCGTCATCCGCGAGATCCTGGCGGCGGGCCGTGAAATGCTGGGCCATCCGGTCGAGCCGTTGCCGGGCGTGGACGAGGCGCTGGCGCAGTTGTCCGAGCGCTACCGGCTGGTGCTGGTCACCAAGGGCGACCTGCTGGATCAGGAGCGCAAGCTGGCGGCCTCGGGCCTTGGCGACCTGTTCGCCGGCGTCGAGATCGTTTCGGAGAAGACCGTCGAGACTTATCGAACCATCTTCGACCGCCATGGCACCGGCGCAGGCGAAGCCGTCATGGCCGGCAATTCGATGAAGTCCGATGTCCTGCCGGCCATCGCGGCGGGTGCCTGGGCGGCCCACATTCCCTACGTCATCACCTGGGCCCACGAACTGGCCGACGCCCCGGTGGATGAGCCGAGGTTTGCGGCGCTGGAAAGCATCGCCGACCTGCCGGCGTGGGTCGGGGGGATCGGCTAGAGCACGCCGATCATGCTCGCCACCAGCGGGTGGCGCACGATGTCTTGCTCCGCCAGGCGCACGACGGCGATTTCGGGCACGGCTTCCAGGCGCTCGGCGATGTCGGTCAGGCCTGAGACGCCGGGCAGCAGGTCGGACTGGTGCGGGTCGCCGGTCACCACCATGGTCGAGTGCCAGCCCAGCCGCGTCAGCAGCATCTTGAGCTGGGTGTAGGTACAGTTCTGGGCCTCATCGACCACGACGAAGGCGTTGTTGAGGGTGCGGCCGCGCATGTAGCCGATGGGGGCGATCTCGATCAGGCCCTCGGCCATCAGGTGCCCGACCCGCTTCATCGACAGGCGATCCGACAGGGCGTCGTAGAGGGGACGCAGATAGGGGGCCAGTTTGTCTTCCATGGCCCCGGGCAGGAAACCGATGGATTCCCCGGCCTCGACGGCGGGGCGGGACAGGACGATGCGGCCGACCTTGCCGGCCTCCAGCGCCTCGACGGCCTTGGCGACCGCCAGATAGGTCTTGCCGGTGCCGGCGGGTCCGAGCGCCATGACCAGGCTGCGCTTGTCGATGGCGGTCAGGAGTTGGGCCTGGCCTTCGGACTTGGGTTTTATGGTCTTGAGATAGGCCTGGTCGCGGGCCTCGTCATTGGCACCGAGCGGCGACCAGCCTGCGCGGTCGGCCGGCATCCGGCGAACCTTGACGTCCTCATAGGATTCACGGGACTGACGCTTGACCGCACGCTTGGGCATTGCTGGCTCCAGACCATAAAAAAGGGCGACGCCGAACCCGGCTCGCCCTCGACAGGATGAAAGGAAATGACTCGAACGGACCCGGGCCGTTGGCCCTTGCGCCAGGATCAGTCGGCGGCCAAACCCGCCGGCGAACTGAACGCGACACGCCGCTCTCCTCGCCTGGCCGGAACGCGATGCTCCAGCTTCGGACCCGAGAGAAGCGTCCCTCGAATCGTGGAATGACTTTGATGCTATCTTGGTT
>CAUJHO010000045.1 GCA_963205025.1 Pseudomonadota bacterium
AACCCTCGCCCCGGGGGACGACTACACCGGGAAGAGCGGGCTCGACCTCGGGCTCTTTGCCGGTGGTGACGCGAGCTCGAGCCGGCGGCGACGGCTGGGCCAGCATAGGGACAACCATGCCCAAGGATGCGGCCATCAGCAGTGTTTTCAACACGGGGGAGCTGAGCGTCATAGGAGGAATCTATCGACACGGCTCATAAGCACAAGTGCCCGAGCGTGAAGAAGCCGTGAACATTGTGACGCACCGGACACGGCTGAACGGGGCGGGAGTAACCGCGAAACCCCAAGGATCAGGTCGTCGGATCCGGCCGGGTGCGGAGGTTGGCCTTGAGTGCGCGCCAACGGGCCAACCGCTCGGCGATTTTCGCCTCCCAGCCGATGGACTTCGGTGTGTAGAGGGTGAGGGGTTGTTCCAGATAGTCTTGTCCCGAAACGGCTTCCGGATAGTCGTGAGAGTACCGGTAGCCTTTGCCGTGGCCGGCTTGCCGGCTGGCCTGACCGCTCTTGTCGCGCAATGGCAACGGCACCGGTTGGACCGGCTTTTCTTTTAGTGCCTGATGCGCGGCGGCCAGAGCGAGTGTGGCGCTGTTACTCTTTGGCGCGCAGGCGATGTAGAGCGTGGCGGGGGCGAGGGTCAGTTCGGCTTCGGGCAGCCCGATGAAGTCGCACGCGTGGTGGGCGGCGACGGTGAGCGGCAGGGCTTGGGGGTCGGCCAGACCGACGTCCTCGCTCGCCAGAATGACCAGGCGACGGGCGATAAAGCGGGGGTCCTCGCCCCCGGCGAGCATTTTGGCGAGCCAGTAAAGGGCGGCGTCGGGGTCGCCCCCGCGACAGCTGTTGATGAAGGCTGAAATCGTGTCGTAGTGCTCGTCCTCGTTGGCGTCGTAGCGGATGCGCCGTTCGCGGGCGAAGACCTCAATGTCGCCCGCGCTGAGCGTGGCTTGTTCGGGCAGACCGAGCACGATCACTTCAAGGGCGTTGAGCGCGCGCCGTAGATCCCCGTCACAAAGTACGGCCAGGTCCTGCAGCAGCGCATCCTCTGCCGTGATGGACCGCGTACCGAGACCCCGTTCCCGATCGTGCAGGGCGCGGCGCAGAACGCTGGCCACGGCAGTGGCGGACAGCGGTTCGAGCCGGAAGAGGTGGCTGCGCGACAGCAGAGGCGGATTGACGTAGAATCCGGGGTTGTGGGTGGTCGCCCCGATCAGGCGGACCACACCTTCCTCGACGTCAGGCAGAAGCAGGTCTTGCTGCGATTTGTTGAACCGGTGCAACTCGTCGATGAACAGCAAGGTGCGAGCTTCCGGACGCCGACGGGCGGCGGCGAGGATCTCGCGCAACTCAGCCACATTGGACATCACCGCATTCACCCGGACAAAACGACTGCCGGTCTCTCGCGCAATGGCCTCGGCAAAGCTGGTCTTGCCACAACCCGGGGGACCGTAAAACAGGAGAGAACCGAAGCGATTGGAGGTGACGAGCCTTGGCAGCAGTGCGCCGGCTTGAGTCAGGTGTTCCTGGCCGACAATTTCCGCCAGCGACCTCGGACGCATGCGCGCGGCGAGGGGTTGATGCGTGCCGGCCGCGGGAGAAGCACGGCCGTCCGGGGATGCCGGCGCAGGCTCAGCGGACCCAAAGAGATCGGATTGGTCGTGGTCGGACATGAAGGACGCGGCGGGCTGTCCAAAACCACTAAATCCCCGTTCAGACGCAAAGCCAAAGGGCCTTTCCCTCACGATCTCGAGCGAGCCGCCAGCGATGCGAGCTTCAAGGCGGCGGAGATGAAGGGAAGGGAACTCTCGGAAAAGCAATCTTTAGAGATTGCGCGTAAGGGACAGGCTGATTTCAGCTCGAATTAGGGACAGGCGGATTTTGCGTCCTGAGCGGGTGTGCCCAGCTGGGAGCGTGGGCTTCGGAAGGAGAGGCGTCTATTGCTATTAAGATGCAATTAACTTGGCTTTTGACATCGCTGGTGCTGAACAAAGGGCATGTTGGATCGCACCCTTGGCCAGCGGGCGCCCCTCCTGTGGGTCGTCATTCCGTGGATCGTGGGACTGGTGTTGGGACGGCTGGTCGTGGCTTCGCCTTCGGGCTGGGAGGTGGGCGGGTGTGGCGTCTTGGCCGTGCTCATTGCCGTGATGGCGCTAAGAGCGAACCACCACGGGGCCGGGTGGCTGGGCCTGGGGGTCAGTCTGATGCTCTCGGCCTTTGTCCTGTACACGGTGACCCGGGCGCGACTGGCCTCGTGGGAAACGCTTCCACCGCGGGAGGTCCGCCTTGAGATGGAATGGGAGCGCCTGTTTCCCCCTGCCGACGATCCTCGCAAACTCAGTGGTCTGGGCGTTGTACGCGGTGCGGCCCCGCCCGTGTCTGACTTGGTGGGACAGCGCTTTTACGTCTCGGCGCGCCTGAGTCGGCGGAACCACCGGCCGGTGCGTTCGAGTGTGACCGAGCTGGTGGGGCGGCTGGAGCGACTGCCGAAGTCTCCTGCTGTCACAACGTTCGATGGTTACCTCGTGGGAGCCGGGATGAACTTCAAGTTGACCCAAGCGCGGGTGGTGCGTGTGACGCGCGAAGCCACCGCTTACCGGCGTTGGTGCGAGCGGATGCAGGAAGAGCTGGGGCGCATCCTCGGGTTTGGCCTGCAGGCCCATCCGTCGCTGGAGGGGGTGTTCAAGGCCATGGTGTTGGGCCAGCAGCAGGAGCTGAGCGAGATGCAGGACACGTGGTTCA